>CAZOLR010000029.1:0-23445 GCA_964580905.1 uncultured Hyphomicrobiales bacterium
CCGGGGACCTCAACCTTGTCGATGGCAAGGGCAACTTGACTGATAACAAGATTGAACGTTTCCGCGTCAGGAGCTTCACCTGTGCCCGTTGTTGTGCTGTTCACCTCAAGGGTATAACCAATTAACGCGCGGATACCATTGACGATACTGTCCCCGTCAATCAGGACCCCATCCTTGATCTGAACATCATAACTGTTGCGGATTACATCACCATCCTCATCGGTGGTGGAAACAATCTGAAAATCATCATCGGCAAGCTTGTTCGGCCTCTTGTCAAAATCTGAAATACCCTCCGATCGTATCGTCAGGGTTGGTGTATTCGTGCCCAGCGCATCATCCGTATATGTAATCGTGGCTAAGGTCATTACGCCACTTGTCCGGCCTTCCTTTACCGTTACAATTAGCGGAATGATCTGGATCCCCGCGGGCGCCTCATCCACATCCGTCACCGCAACCGTCACCACCTGCTCGGCTGTCTCGCTCCCCGAGGTCGCCCGTACCGTGAATGTATACGTATCCTTCGCCTCATAATCCGGTGTCGTCGCCGCCCTGAAACGCACCTCGCCGCTCGACGCACCCACCTCAAACAAGGCGTCATCGTCCGTCCCCGACAAAGACCACGTGATCGACGTCAGGTCATATGTCCCTGTTGCCGTGTATACCGCCGTGCCTGCCGAAACCTCCGCATTCTCAGCAAGCGACGGGGCGGTGGCACCTGACGTGATCTCCGGCGCTTCGTTCACATCACGAACCTCCAGCGTGAAGGTCTGCGGATCAGGGTCCTGCCCTGTGCCCGTCACGTTCGGCGTCACCGTAACCACGTGGCTGGTCGCCGCCTCATGATCCAGATCAACCCCCGCCACAAGCCACAGCTCCGTGCTGTTCCGAACCTCAAACAGCGCCTTGCCCCCCACCAGAACCGCATTCACGCTCGCCCCGTTCGTCCCCAGAGCATCATCCGTGAAGGTGATATCCGAAAGCTTCCGCGCTGCCGTCACACCTTCGGCAATGCGCACGCTTGCCGGCGAGAGATCCATCGCGCCGGGCGCCTCATCCACATCCGTCACCGCAACCGTCACCACCTGCTCGGCTGTCTCGCTCCCCGAGGTCGCCCGTACCGTGAATGTATACGTATCCTTCGCCTCATAATCCGGTGTCGTCGCCGCCCTGAAACGCACCTCGCCGCTCGACGCACCCACCTCAAACAAGGCGTCATCGTCCGTCCCCGACAAAGACCACGTGATCGACGTCAGGTCATATGTCCCTGTTGCCGTGTATACCGCCGTGCCTGCCGAAACCTCCGCATTCTCAGCAAGCGACGGGGCGGTGGCACCTGACGTGATCTCCGGCGCTTCGTTTATCAGATCTTCAGGGTTATTTTCATGGGCAGTTTCGTCCGTATCATCTTCGTCCGAATTATCTTCATCATCATCATTTTCGGCATCATCATTCTCAGCAGGGTCGTTATCTTCGGTTTCTTCGCCCTCGCCATCAAGTTCGTTATCCTCCCCGTTTTCCTCCTGTTCATCCTTATTTTGCTCATTATTTTCATCACTATCAGGGCGGGTTTCATCTTCGCCCCCGGGGTCGCCTTCTTCATTATTTCTTGTGTCGGCATTGTCTGTGTTTTCCTGACCTGACGGTGTTTCGCCCTGATCCTCAGGCGTTTCCTCATCCTGTACCGGACGGAGATATCCATCGTCATCGCCCCCCGACGCGACAGGGATCAGCACAACGGAGAGAATTTCGTCAATCTCAGGAACCAGATCATCGGGAACAAGATCGCCATCATCGTTATCAATTAAAATAACATCCCTGCCCCTGCCCTGATCTTCCGGGTTTATATCCGTCTCTGTTACAACTGTTGTGATCTCCGGGTCAGATGTGTTGATTTCAGGCACCAGATCAGGAGGCAGAGGTTCAGGATTACTTGGCGATACAATTTCAGGGCGAGGTGATATCGCAACATCAGGAGGCGATACCGCAACATCAGAAGGAGATGGAGTCGTGATGAGTTTGTCCGGCTGAGGCGGATCCGGGGTGGAAATCCTGTTTTTTCCTGTGATTTTCAGGTCTAAATGAAGAGTGGTATCCTTATCACGCGATGGCAAAGGGGGGTGACGCCCTTCAAGATCGAGAAAATACGCCGCGGCAATATCAGGGTCTGTGTCAAGGTCAGGTAAAGACGCGGTATCATCTGATGCCGGAAGTATCTCATCGCCATCAAGCAGGGTGAAAAAATACGCAATAAGAATGCCATCAATAAGTAAAAGCAGTAAAATTGCATTTTTGGACTTATTGTCTTTTTCCTGGTTTTCGGGCTTAAGCTGCCCTCTGGTGAAAAGGGCCCTTTCCTTGTTATTGACCGTTTTCATGGCTTCATTCCCAGTAAAGAATTTCTCAACCCGGTTTTAAAGCACTATTGGGCAATATTTATTTAAACCATAAAGTTTATTGATAAAGTTTGATACAATGTAAAGTATAATTCAAGTTAAAAATTTACACTATTCAGACATGATCATATGGGCACATGAGCTAAGGACTTTCCAATCCGTCAAGCTAGTGTTATAAGAACGCCGTCTGCGGTCGTGGTGTAGTGGTAGCACAAGAGCCTTCCAAGCTCTTAGGGCCGGTTCGAGTCCGGTCGACCGCTCCAGCAAATCTTAATAAACAGATAGCTGGATACGTTATCCCGGGTAATTTTCCCGGACACCTTTGCCTTCATGACATAAAGCCTGACGCCATTCGTTCAGAACGCTCTCGTCTGTCTCCTTGGCCTGAAATTCGCGTGCCAGTGAAGACAAACTATCGGCATCCAGCAGAGATGACAGCGCCCAGACCGAAGCACCGCGAACAACCGGCTCATCGCTTTCAAGATGTGACCTGATGCCGGAAAGAAGGGACAGATCCCCGGAATTGCCGGCGGCAATAAGAACATTACGGCAAAAACGGGTATATCCGATCCGCCGCACGGGCGTGCCAGCATAGCGGTTGCGGAAACCGGGCTCATCCAGATTGAGCAGAACATCAAGCGACGTAAGGCCGAGGTCAGGCAAAGGCTGAAGTTTGAGTTCACCTGAACGCCGGGCAAATCTGTTCCAGGGACAAACCGCAAGGCAATCATCACACCCGAAAATACGGTTTCCCATCGCTTCCCTGAATTCACGGGGGATAATCCCTTTGTGTTCGATGGTGAGGTAGGAGATACATCGGCGCGCATCAAGCTTATATGGCGCGGGAAACGCATCTGTCGGGCATATATCAAGGCATTTCGTGCAACTGCCGCAATGGTCGGAGATGGTTGCTTCTTCCGCCCAATCCGCATCCGTGAGGATCACCCCCAGAAACAGCCAGGATCCATAATCCCGGGATACGAGATTAGTGTGTTTGCCCTGCCATCCCAGACCAGCCCTGGCAGCAAGAGGTTTTTCCATCAATGGGGCTGTATCCACGAAAACTTTGACCGCAACATTCTCTTGTGCGGCAATGCGGCCTGCAATCTGCTTGAGCCTGCCCTTGATGACGTCGTGGTAATCTTTTCCCCGCGCATATACCGAAATATTGCCGCATCCTCTGGCCTCAAGGTTTTCCATCGGGTCATGATCCGGCCCGTAATTCATTGAAAGAACAATGGCTGTCCTGGCCTCAGGCCACATGGCTTGGGCTGATATCCGGCGATCGCGGGTTTCTGCCAGCCATTGCATATCTCCCATGAAGCCGTTTTCAATGAAAGCATCAAGCTCAGCTGCCTGATTCTTGTCCGGTGCCGCTGAGGTGAAATCAATGCGATCAAATCCTTCACGTCTGGCATCATTACGTATGCGGGTACGGATTTTATCAAGATCACTGCCCATAAGACTAACCATGCCTCAAAACGGCAGGAGATCAAAGAGATCATGGTTAAAACATATGGGCGTCAGAGTGTTTCTATATCGCCAAGGGCGCGATTGCTCTCAAATTCTTCCTGAAATCTGGCGAACCTGCCGGCTTCGATCGCCTCCCGGATACCACGTGTCAGATCCTGATAATAGGTGATGTTATGCCGGGTTAACAGCATCAGCCCGAGAACCTCATCTGCCTTGAAGAGATGATGCAGATACGCGCGTGAATAGCGGGCGCATGCCGGGCATTGGCAAGACGCATCAAGCGGTCTCGGGTCATCCGCATGGCGGGCGTTCTTGATATTGACGGTGCCGCGCCGTGTAAATGCCTGCCCCGTACGACCCGATCTGGTCGGGAGAACGCAGTCAAACATGTCAATGCCTCTGGCTACAGCCCCGACAATATCATCAGGCTTACCCACCCCCATCAGATAGCGGGGTTTATCAGCCCACATCAGCGGCGTGGTTGCCTCAAGGGTGCTGAACATGGCTTCCTGCCCCTCCCCGACGGCCAGACCGCCCACGGCATAGCCTTCAAAATCCAGTTTTTCCAGAACTGCCACGCTTTCAGCCCTCAGATCAGGGAACACCGATCCCTGCACAATTCCGAACTGGCCGTAGCCCGGGCGATGTACGAAAGCCTTGCGGCATCTTTCAGCCCAGGCCATGGACAGGCGCATGGACGCAGCCGCAACATCCTTTTCTGCCGGGAATGGCGTACATTCGTCAAAAGCCATGGTTATCGTCGCGTCAAGCATTCGCTGGATATCGGTGGACCGCTCCGGGGTAAGGCGATGCTCAGATCCGTCCAGATGAGAGCGGAAGGTCACCCCGTCGTCGTCAATCTTCCTGAGAGCACCCAGTGACATCACCTGAAAGCCGCCGGAGTCGGTCAGCAACGGACCATCCCAGCCCATCATGCGGCGTACTCCGCCCAGCCGTTCCACCCGTTCAGGCCCCGGGCGGAGCATAAGATGATAGGTGTTTGCCAGAATAATCATGGCCCCTGTTGCCCGGACGTCATCAACGGTCATAGCCTTGACAGTCGCCGCAGTCCCGACCGGCATGAAGACCGGTGTCTGAATGACGCCATGAGCGGTTCTGACCTCACCGCGGCGGGCTGCACCATCAGTTGTCTTGAGGGAAAAAGTAAAATCAGTCATCCCGGCGCTCCATCAGGCAGGCATCACCATAGGAAAAGAAACGATACCCCCTGTCAATCGCATGGAGGTAGGCGGTATCTATCAGATCTTTACCGGCAAAAGCCGACACCAGCATCAGTAAAGTGGATTTCGGCAGATGAAAGTTTGTCAAAAGGGTATCCACGACACCAAACCTGTATCCGGGGAGAATATAGAGATCTGTTTCCGCCTGATAGGCACGTATATCCCCATGATCACGCCAACAGCTTTCCAAAATGCGTAACGACGTCGTTCCCACCGAAATGATCCGTCCGCCATTGCGACGTGTGCGATTGATCTTCCCGGCGGTGTCTTCAGGTATTTCGCCCCATTCCTTGTGCATAACATGCTCACGCGGATCATCTGTTTTCACCGGCAGAAACGTTCCTGCCCCGACATGGAGCGTGACCTGTCCTGTCTCAATGCCGGCAGCCCTGATACGGTCAAGCAGCCCTGGGGTAAAATGAAGACCGGCGGTAGGTGCGGCAACGGCACCTGTGCGGCTTGCAAACATTGTCTGGTAATGGTCGGCATCATCCTCCCTGACCCCTTCGGGGCGGGGGATATATGGCGGCAGGGGCATGGTGCCATGGATATTCAGCCTACGCTCAAGATCGTCACCTGCATGCGAAAAGGAAAGGCCACGTTCCCCGTCTGCACCGATATGATCGATCTCAGCGGTAAAGTCTTCGCCAAAAACGACAAGATCACCTAGACGAAGTTTTTTTGCCGGCCTTGCAAAACACTTCCACCTGTTATCGCTCACGCGCTGATGGAGCGTTATCGAAATTGTCGCCTCTCCCCTTTTGCCGATCAGTCTTGCGGGCAGAACTTTCGTGTTGTTAACGATCAGCAGATCACCGGGGTCTATACAGGCTGGCAGGTCTGATACCAGCCTGTCGGCCAGCTTTCCGTCCCGCATATCCAGAAGACGTGCGGCATCCCTTGGCTCTGCTGGTTCTGCCGCAATGCGTTCCGGCGGAAGAATATAGTCAAAATCAGAAAGTTTCATGGAAACGAAACCCGGATTGATCAGAAAATCTGCACAACACCAGCGACCCTGCCATCATCATCGGTGACAACAAGGCACTGAACGCGGGCTTCCTGCATGCGCTGCTCGGCATCGGCCATGCGGATATGGGGCTGGGTGGTCAGCACGCTCCGGGTCATAAGATCTTCGGCCGTGGCTGTGCTGATATCAATATCATCCACCATGGCGCGCCGCAGATCACCATCGGTGATTATGCCTTCAAATTTCTCCGGTGTGCCGACAATGGCAATCCCAAGTCGGCCATGGGTCATGGTGACAATAACGTTTTTCATCACCTCATCCGGCGATACAAAGGGCAGATTGTCACGGATCATGGTATCGCCCACCGTGGAAAGCAGTCGTCGGCCCAGAGCGCCCCCCGGATGGGTTGCGGCAAAATCTTCAGGCTTGAAATCACGCTTTTCCATCAACGCAATCGCCAGCGCGTCACCAACAACAAGGGTCATCAGGCCTGATGTGGTCGGCGCAAGGTTGAGCGGGCAGGCTTCTCTGTCTACCGATATATCCAGCACCGTATCCGCATGTTTTCCAAGCGTGGACTGAGGCGCACTCGTCAGAGCTATTATCGGGGATTCAAGGCGCTTGAATGCAGGCAGAAGCCGGATGATTTCTTCGGTTTCACCTGAATTTGAAATCATGATAATGACTTCTCCCCGCCTGACCTTTCCAAGGTCACCGTGGATGGCTTCCGCCGGATGCAGGAAAATAGAAGGCGTTCCTGTGGATGCAAGAGTGGAGGATATCTTGCGCCCGAACAGACCAGATTTGCCCATGCCGCAAACCACCACATGATCTTTTGCATCAAAGATCAGATCAACCGCTTTGTCGAAATTCTCATCAAGGTTTTTGGCGAACCGTTCAATAGCGGCCGTGTAGATCTGGGCCATGTGACGGGCGGATTCAACAGTTTTCATATCACGTCCTCTGCTACCGAGCTAATACGCCCCTTTTTGAAATTTTGCAAAGTTTTCTCATATATTTGGCTGTGCCGATAGTATCCGCACAGCTTCATCCCTGTCCTCAGGTGTGTTGATATTGAAGAATGGATCAGGCACGCCGGTGAAATCAACTTCGGCAATGTCATATGCGGCTGTGTACAGATCAATTTTTCTTATCCCGTGATTGACGAGCTTGTCGCGAAGATCAGCCCGGGCAGAAACCGGCCAGATCGCAAACACGGGATGCCGCTGACCAAAGGATTTTGCCCTTGCCATATCGGCCCCTGCGGCAACAGCTTCCTTCAGTCTGGCCACCAGATCTCTTGGTATAAAAGGGGCATCACCTGCAAAACTCATGATATGGGTTGTTTCAGGGGTGTTGACCGCAGCCCAGTCCATAGCTGCGAGCACACCGGCAAGCGGCCCGGGATACCCTTCCAGACCATCGGGCACAACAGGAAGTCCAAGGTGATGAAATCTTTCCGCATCGCCATTGGCATTGATAATCATGCCATCGCATTGCGGCCGGGCGCGCTCAAGCACATGATCGAGAATTGTCCGCCCCCCGAGATCGGCCATGGGCTTGTCCCCTCCTCCCATGCGGCGTCCGAGACCGCCCGCAAGTACAACACCAAGAACAGCCTCTGTAGATGTCATCGGGGTTGCCTCTGCTGCTGGCGTTGATAGGAAAGGGTATCGGCCTCATCGCCATCATCTTCCGAAGCATCATAGATGATCCGCTCAACGCCGGATAAGGCGGTGAACCGACGCCCCCGGGCCCGGCCGATCAGTGTAAGCCCGGCCTTGCGCGCAAGTTCCACCCCGCTTTCGGTAAAACCTGAACGAGATACAAGAATGGGAATTTCCATCTGAACTGTCTTGATAACCATCTCACTGGTCAGTCTGCCGGTGGTGTAAAAGATTTTATCGCCCCCGCTCACCCCGTTCAGGAACATCCAGCCTGCAATTTTATCGACGGCATTGTGACGGCCGATATCTTCCATGTAAACGAGCGCCTCTTCACCCGAAGCAAGCACGCATCCATGGATCGCGCCTGCCGAAAGATAAAGGCTGGGAGTCGTATTGATCGTCTTGGTCAGACGCATCAGCCCGCTGGTGTGAATCCGTGCATCAGGATTGAGGGATATTTGCTCAAACCGGTCCATCATATCACCAAAGACTGTTCCCTGGGCACAGCCGCTGGTGCGGATCTTTTTCTGAAGTTTGGCTTCGTAATCCGTCTCGCGCTCGGTCCGGACAACAATGACGCCAAGTTCCTCATCAATATCGACCGCGGTGACGACATCATCATCGTGCAGCATATGCTGATTGCGGAGAAACCCAACGGCCATATATTCCGGCCAGTCCCCAAGGGTCATGGAAGTAACAATTTCCTGCCGGTTGAGGAATATCGTCATCGGTTTTTCGACAACGACCGGCACAGTCACCCTGTCGCCACTTTCGTCAATTCCTTCGATTTCGGCTGTCAGTCCTTCCGCATCGGGATCCGGAAAGATCCGCTGGTATGATTTTGGTTCAGCTGTTTCCGTCATGATCTGCCTTGCTATGTTGTCATGATGCTTCACAAGATCACATCATAGCCAATCCTGCGGGAATATGCTAATACGCCGCAAAGGAGTTTTGCATGAAACTGCATTTCACCGCATCCAGCAACCCGGATGCCATCAGCAAATGTGATGCCCTGATCACCCGATACGGCCAGGCCAGCCCCGGCGACTGTGATGTCGTTGTTGTGCTTGGTGGTGATGGCCATATGCTGAACACACTGAAAGACGAGCATGTCACCGGCAAACCTTTTTACGGCATGAATTGCGGAACCGTTGGCTTTCTGATGAACGACTACAGCCTTGACGGGTTGCCGGAACGGCTTCAGGTGGCAGAAGAAACAATCATCCACCCCCTTAAAATGGAAGCAACAGGCTGTGATGGTACCGTCACCACGGCCCATGGCATAAATGAGGTTTCTCTGTTGCGCGAAAGTCATCAGGCCGCGCGGCTCACCATCAAGGTTGACGGTATAACCCGCATGGAAGAGCTGGTCTGCGACGGGGCGCTTGTGGCAACACCTGCCGGCAGTACGGCCTATAATTTTTCAGCCCATGGACCGATCATCCCGCTTGGCGCATCAGTCCTGGCGCTGACACCGATCAGCGCCTTCCGCCCGAGACGTTGGCGTGGCGCCTTGCTCCCCAATCATTCTGTTGTGGAATTTGTGGTGAAAGATCCGGAATTTCGCCCCGTATCAGCCACATCAGATTCGTTTAGAATCAATTGTGTAAAAAGCGTTATTGTCAAAGAAGGTAAAGATATATCCCTCAAACTTTTGAGCGATCCGGGGCACGGCCTCGAAGAACGGGTCATGCGGGAACAGTTTCCCATCTGAAGCCATGCCTAACGGCGCTTCTTTTTTGATTTCTTTTGGGATGTGCCGGCAAGACGTCGTGCAACAAATTCATCAACACGTTGCCAGAATTGCTGACGCACATCCGGCAATTCAAGAAGCAGTTCATGCTTTGCCTCTTTGTATTCATACATCTCAACCCCGGCTATCTTCGGCAGGCAATCAAGGCTGTGCTTCAGTGACACAACGACTTCGTTTAACGGAACATGGGCGCTCACCTTCACGTCAAGCGCAGACATCCAGGATGGGTTGGCCGTGGTATTGATGCAAGATTGATACGCTGTCCTGACCCAGCCATAGCTTGGCCCGGTTGTCTTGAGGTCAGGATTTGCCTTCCACCACCTGACCTGAAGCGCGTAGCCTTCGGGATCACGGGTCAGGACGTTATCCGGATGAAAGACATTGTCACGCCCTTTGGACTGGCGGAACCATACAGGTGATCTCGCAAGAAACGGAAAAAAACATATCCCGCGTGCCATTGCATGGATCAACCATGGAGGCTGAACCGGCGGCATAATCATGGGGGCAGACAGGATCACCCCGCAAGGCTTGACTTTCATCATGCTGGCAAAGCGAAGAGCAAGATGCCCGCCCATGGAATGCCCGAAAAGAAAGACGGGACGAGAGGGATCAAGAAAACCCGCATCACCAGCAATTCTTGCCAGCGCGTTAAGGTGAAGATCAAAACCGTCGGCATGAACGATTTCAGGATATCCGGGGGAAAGTCTGGTGCTCAACCCCTGCCCCGGCCAGTCCAGAACAAGGCTGTCGAGGCCCATAGCGGCAAAATATTCTGCTGTTTCTGCGTGCTTTTCAATGAATTCCGTGAAACCCGGCAGAATCAGCACTCTTGCTTTTGAGCCCGGGCCAAGCCTGCGGCAATGATACCGGATATTTATGCCGTCAATATTGATCGTGGCCGTGTCTACTGCCTCAGACATTCAGAAGAAGGTATTCCCTCTCCCAGGGGCTGATCACCTGAAGATAGGCATTACTTTCCGCGCGTTTGATTTCATCAAAAATCGTCACGAAACGATCACCCAGAACATCATGAAGTGCGGTTTCCCTGGAGAGCTTATCAAGGGCCGTATCAAGATTACGCGGAATGGTCGTCAGATCCTCACCGGATTTTGTCTGCTCTTTCTTTGCCTTGACCTCGCGTTCAAGCCCGAGATAGACAGAGGCCAGCGTTGCGGCGACAGCAAGATACGGGTTGGCATCCGCGCCGGGAATGCGATTTTCAATCCGCCGGTTTTCAGGCGCTGATCTCGGCACTCTCAACCCAACGGTACGGTTATCAATGCCCCAGGCGAGATTGGTGGGCGAATCTTCACCGGAAAGCAATCGCCGGTAAGAGTTGATATATGGTGCCATCAAGGGCATTGCCGAGGCAAGATACCGCTGCATGCCGCCAAGGGAATGGCTGAACTTTTCAGACGGACTGCCGTCGTCATTACTGAAAATGTTTCGGCCAGTCACCTTGTCGATCACCGAAACATGAATATGCATGGCACTACCCGGCTGATTCTGCATAGGCTTGGCCATGAAGGTTGCGTGCACGTTGTGATCCAGCGCCGCCTGCCGGACGGTGCGCTTGAACAGAAAAGTCTGATCCGCAAGATCAAGAGCTTCACCATGATTGAAGTTGATCTCCATCTGTGCGGCGCCAGCCTCATGGCTGAGGGTGTCGACATCAAGATTCTGTACATCGCAATAGTCATAAATATCCTCGAAAAGAGGATCAAATTCGTTGACCGCATCAATCCCGTAGGCCTGCCGCGCCATTTCCGCCCGGCCTGATTTACCCACCGGCGGGGTCAGCGGCGTATTGGCTTCGTTTTCCTTGCGAACAAGAAAGAATTCAAGTTCAGGCGCGATGATCGGCTTGAGCCCAAGCGCATCAAACCGCGCGATGACCGATTTCAATACCTGCCGCGGGGCCACGTCCACCATCGAGCCATCGTGATAGGTGGCATCATGGATGATCTGTGCGGTGGGCTCTTTGTACCATGGCACCAGCCGCTGGGATGTCATATCCGGGACCAGATAGATATCTGATACGGTTTCAAGCAACACCGTGCTGTTGACGTAATCGCCTGTCACAAGCTGACCGAACACATATTCGGGCAGACGCAACGATCCTTCCTGAAGACTTGATTTGAATTTGTTAACCGGAACAATTTTGCCGCGGGGAATACCAGCCATATCGCTGACGAGACATTCCACTTCAGTGATGGACTGCTCTTCAAGCCAGGCCATTAATGAATCAATCATGAATTATCCTGAACACAGTTTCTTTCGGATTATCATCTTAAGCCCTGAAAAGAACAACCTTTATATTGCGTCGTTTTCTGAGGTCTTACTGGTATCTTCCGATGCCTGCCGCATCCACATGTCGTAATACATGCCTTTTGCCGCCAACAGATCCTGATGTGTGCCCTGCTCAGCAATCCGGCCTTCATTAAGCACGAAAATCTCATCGCAGTTCACCACGGTTGAAAGACGGTGCGCAATCACGAGGGTAGTCCGGCCTTTGGAAATTGTATCAAGCGAATGCTGAATTTCCTTCTCCGTCCGGCTGTCAAGGGCGGATGTCGCCTCGTCAAACAGGAAGATGGAAGGGTTCTTTATGATCGCTCTTGCAATAGCGACGCGCTGTTTCTCTCCCCCTGAAAGCTTGAGCCCGCGCTCACCAACCCTGGTATCATATCCATCGGGAAGATCAGAGATGAAAGCATCAAGAGATGCCAGTTTTGCGGCGGCACGAATATCCGCCATGCCTGAATCCATTCGCCCGTAGGAAATATTTTCAGCAATGGTGGAATTAAAGAGCACCGTATCCTGCGGGACGACAGCAATTTCACTGCGCAGACTCGATTGCTGAACCATATTGATAGGCTGGCCATCAATGCGGATAACGCCCCCTTCAGGATCGTAAAACCGGAACAAAAGACGCGAAATCGTCGATTTCCCGGCCCCGCTCGGGCCGACGATGGCCACACGTTTGCCGGGTTCCACCGTCAGATTCAACCCGCGGAGCACCCCGCGAGGCCCATAAGAAAAGACCACGTTTTCAAATTCTATCCGTCCACCCGTGATATTCAGCGGCGGCGCATCTTTCACATCAGTAATGTCTCTCGTCTCCCTCAGAAGAGAAAACATGCGCTCCATATCCGCAAGCGACTGACGGATTTCACGATAGATATAGCCCAGAAAATTAAGCGGCAGATAAAGCTGGATCAGATATGTGTTCACGACAACAAAACTGCCGATGCTGAAATTCCCCTGATGGATATCATGACCGGCCAGCCCCATGACGATCATCAGCCCTGTTGCAATGATCAACCCCTGACCGATATTCACCAGTGAAAGCGATGTCCGGGACCGGACCGCCGCATTTTCATATCGGGATAGCGCTTTAGAATAGCGTTTAGCTTCTATTTCTTCGGCATTGAAATATTTGACTGTTTCATAATTAAGTAGCGAGTCCACTGCCCGGGTTGCGGCGTGTTCATCCGCCTCATTCATTTCACGCCGGAACTTGATCCGCCACTCCGTCACCGAAAGCGTAAAGCCGGTATAAATAAGGACCGTGAGGAAGGTTACGGCAGCGTAACCAAAACCGAAAAACGACCACATGATCCCGGATACAAGAACAAGTTCGATAAACAGCGGCGCAACTTCGAGAAGAGCGAAAGTAAGGAGAAACTCCATCCCCTTCGCCCCGCGTTCAATGGCTCTTGTCATGCCGCCGGTCTGCCGGTCCAGATGAAACTTGAGGCTCAAGGAATGCAGATGGCGAAAAGTGGTCAGCGCTGCGCCATGCACGGCTTTCTGCGCCACACGAACAAAAACAAATTCACTGCCTTCATCAAAGATCTGCTGGCTTACCCGTGACAGGGCATACGCCCCGAGAAGCCACCACATGACCTGCAAATCAAAATTCCCGTCACTTCCGGCAACGTGATCAACAACCCATCCATAGGCCAGCGGCGTCATAAGGGTGGCCGCGCGTGCAAGGGCGATCAGCACAAGAGCAAGACCGATCCTGCCGGCAACGGTACGGTCCCCTTTTGGCGAAACATAGGATGCAAGATCCCTCAAAGCAGGACCAATGCCGATATGCACGCCTTTCCACTGGGCAATCTGTTCTTTTGCCATGTTTGTTTTAGGTCCTTAAATCAGGAAACCGAGAAACTTTCACCACATCCGCAACGTGCGGTTTCGTTCGGGTTGTTAAAGACGAAGCCGGATGAAAACTTGTCTTCACTCCAGTCCATCTCAGAGCCGATGATGAACATTACCGCAGCCGGATCGACAAGTACAGTCACGCCTTTTTCCGTGATGGAATCTTCAAAGGGTTTTTTCTCGGTGGCGTATTCCACCTCATACTTCATGCCGGAGCACCCGGCTGTCTTGATGCCGATACGGATGCCGATAACCCCGTCACCGCCCCTTTCAACAAGGGCGCGAACGTGTTCAGCAGCTTTATCCGTTAGAGATAAAATGGGTTCGTTTTGGGAAAACATGTATTTCACCATACCATATCCAGCGCCAGTCTGGCATCTTCGCTCATCCGGTCTTTTGTCCAGCCCGGCTCCCAGACCAGATCAACATGCACCAGCCCTGCGGCAGGGACAGCCGCCACCGCTTCGGCCACCTGCCCCGGCATTTCGCCGGCAACAGGGCACCCCGGAGCGGTAAGGGACATGGTGATATTTATATCCCCGTTATCATGCCGGATGATATCGTAAATCAAGCCGAGATCATAGATATTAACCGGAATTTCCGGATCATGCACGGTTTTGAGAGCATCGATAACCAAAGCAAGATCAACAACCTGACCATCAGCGCGTTTACTGCCGGCGGTCGCCCGATAGCCTTCCGGTGTGATTTCAGCCTGATAGGGCATGAAATGTTCAAGCCCGAGAGGATGATCCGAATTGTTGTTATCCATCGCCATTATGCAAAGATCTTTCTGACTGTTTCCAGTGCATCGGCAAGCGCATCGAAATCTTCCCGACGTGAATACACCCCGACGCTGGCCCTTGCGGTGGAGCTGTGATCAAGAAAATCCATCAGTGGCTGGGCGCAGTGATGACCGGCCCGCACGGCGATGCCCTTCCGGTCAACAATCGTGGCAATATCATGGGCATGAGCGCAATCCATGACAAAAGATACCACACCGGATTTTCCCGGTGCTGTGCCCACAAGTTTCAACCCTTCTACCGCAGAAAGACGCTGATGGGCATACCCCAGAAGATCACGTTCATGATCTCTTATCCGGTCCATGCCGATGGACTGCACATAGTCAACAGCCGCCCCGAGACCGATTGTTTCAACAATCGGCGGGGTTCCCGCCTCAAATCGCTGGGGAGGATCAGCGTAAGTGGAGGTTTCAATCGTGACACGATCAATCATGTCGCCGCCGCCAAGGAAAGGCGGCATGGTTTCAAGCAGTTCCATCTTCCCCCAGCACACACCAACCCCGTTGGGACCGTAAAGTTTATGCGCCGAGAAAACATAGAAATCACACCCGATGGCCTGAACATCCACGGGCATGTGCACAACCCCCTGGCAACCATCGACGACAAAAACAGCCCCGGCCTGATGCGCTGCCCGGGCAATATCCTCAACCGGAAATACGGTCCCGAGGACATTGGAGACATGAGGCATGGCAACAATGCGGGTGCGATCGGTTATAAGAGACGTTATGGCGTCAAGGGAAACACTGCCATCGGTATTAACAGGGGCCGCCCGTACAACCGCCCCCTTTTCCCGGGCTATCATCTGCCAGGGGACGATATTCGCATGATGATCGGCAACAGAGATCAGGATTTCATCCCCTTCCTTGAGGAAGGTTCCTCCCCAGGAGCGGGCAATCAGGTTGAGGGACATGGTGGCACCGGATGTAAGTATGACTTCATCCGCTGAAGGTGCGTTGATAAGCCCCGCCACCTTGTTGCGTGTGGCTTCATAGGCATCGGTGGATTGTTCCGAAAGAACATGCAGCCCGCGATGCACATTGGCGTAATACTCCTCATATACTTCCGTCATGGCATTGATGACATATGCCGGTTTCTGCGCCGATGCCGCGCTGTCAAGATAGACAAGCGGGTAACCGTGCACTTCACGGGAAAGTATCGGAAAATCATCACGGATAGATGCAATATCACGTATGGGCCGCGATTGCTCGTTCATGATTATCTCCCCCCGTTCGAAGCCGCACCTATACCCGAAAGCCAGGCTGATACGGAAGGACGGATGAATTCAGCCAGAACGGGGTTATCGATTTCACCAATCGCATCATCCAGAAAAGCTTCGATCAGCATCTGCCGGGCCTCTTCGGCGGCAATGCCCCTGCTCATCAGGTAGAAAAGCTGAGTGTCATCAATTTCACCAACGGTCGCACCATGGGAACAGGCCACGTCATCCGCATAGATTTCCAGTTCAGGCTTGGCGTCCGCCTCACATTTACGTGAAAGAAGCAGGGTGCGGCTCATCTGATTTCCATCGGTCTTCTGCGCATCCCGCGCGACTTTGACCTTACCCTGAAAGATGCCTTTTGCCGTATCATCCAGAACACCGCGGACAATCTGCATGGATGTGCAGTTGGGCACATCATGATTGATCTGGGTCGTGACATCCATGACCTGATCCCGCCTGGCAAGGTAAAATGTCGTCAAGGTAGCATCCCCGTCTTCACCCGCCATGGCGATGTGATTTTCGGTACGGGAAAGAGCTGAGCCTGTCTGCACCGAAACACCGCGATAGACGGCGTTTGCGGCAATGGTATAGACCGCCTGACCGAGATGATGACGCGCTTCACCTTCAACCTGAACACGGCCATGACTGAACACAGCACCATCTTTCACATCAACCGCCAGCACCGGCAGGGACAGGCCGCTCCCTTCACCCATGTGATGTTCCAGCATCGTGAATTCAGCTCCCGGACCTATATCCAGCGCAAGAACGGGATGGCTTGAGGTATTGTCGCCATCATTAATGAAAACAACATGGAGAGGTTCAGCAACCTTTCCCGATACGCTGATCCCCATGCCGGAGCTGAGAAGTGCCAACGACGCATCAGCCACCGGATGGCCGGCAAGGCGATCATCGTCAAGAAGTGCGGCGCAGGCAGAGCCGTCGCTGAGCTCATCCAGTTTAACCCCGGAAGGCATGTCCGCCGTGGAAAGATCCGGCTGGAACACGCCGTTATGGAACACAAGGCGGTGTCCTTCAGGCAATATCGCGCCAGCCGGAGCCACGCTGGAAAACGCCGGATCGAAAACCTTTTTATTCAGCCGGGCAAGATTGGTGAACCGCCAGGCTTCCACCGTGGCAGAAGGCCAGCCAGCTGCATTGAACCGGGTAGCCGCGGCTTCACGAAGAGGTGACAGCGGGCCCTGAGAGGCGCGCTCTTTCAATACTTCAGGCTGCATTTGTAAAACTCGAATATCCTGATTTTTCAACTTCTAGCGCAAGGTTCTTATCACCGGACTTTAATATTTTTCCATCGACCAGAATATGCACATGATCGGGGATGATATGGTCAAGCAGGCGTTGATAATGGGTGATCACCATCATGCCGATATTATCACCACGCAGCGCATTGACGCCTTCTGAAACAATCTTCAGCGCATCAACGTCAAGTCCGGAATCGGTCTCATCAAGGATGGCCATCGACGGTTCAAGCAACGCCATCTGGAGAATTTCATAGCGCTTTTTCTCTCCGCCTGAAAAGCCGACATTGACTGCCCTTTTCAGCATATCATCCTTGATGCCGAGTTCCGCTGCCCTCGCCCGGACAAGTTTGACGAATTCAAGATTGTCGATATCGTCTTCGCCATTCTCACGCCGACGGGCATTTACCGCTCCGCGCAGAAAGCTCATCCCGCCGACTCCGGGCAACTCAACCGGATACTGAAAGGCCAGGAACATGCCGGCACGGGCACGTTCATCGGCTTCCATTTCAAGGATGGATTCGCCATCAAGGAGGATATCCCCGCCGGTAACCTCATACCCGTCCCGGCCCGAAAGCACATAGGACAGGGTGCTTTTCCCTGAACCGTTTGGCCCCATGATGGCGTGAATTTCACCGCGATCGACTGTAAGGCTGATCCCTTTCAGGATTTCCGTTGATCCGATGGAGGCGTGAAGATCTTTGATTTCAAGCAATGGCATGATGATTTTCCTGTTTCCTTGCCGATTAACCTACACTGCCTTCAAGGGAAATGCCGATCAGCTTCTGGGCCTCAACAGCAAATTCCATGGGCAGTTCTTTCATGACCTCTTTGCAGAAGCCGTTCACGATAAGTGAGACCGCATCTTCTTCTGTCATCCCGCGTTGCAGGCAGTAGAAGAGCTGATCTTCCGATATCCGCGACGTCGTCGCCTCGTGTTCGATACGTGCGCTGGGGTTGCGCGAAATGATGTAAGGCACGGTATGTGCGCCGCATTTATCCCCGACAAGAAGGCTGTCGCACTGGGTAAAGTTACGTCCGTCCTCAGCCCCCGGCATCATCCGGACCAATCCGCGATAGGTGCTGTCCGACCTGCCTGCAGCAATCCCCTTGGCGATGATGGTCGAGCGTGTTCTCGGCCCTATATGGATCATCTTGGTTCCTGTATCCGCCTGCTGGGCGTTGTTGGTCACCGCGACAGAATAAAACTCGCCGATCGAATCCGCCCCCTGAAGAATGCAGGACGGATATTTCCAGGTGATCGCTGAACCGGTTTCCACCTGCGTCCAGGAAATCTTGGACCTGTCGCCACGGCAGGCGCCGCGCTTGGTGACAAAATTATAGATCCCGCCTTTGCCGTTTTCATCGCCCGGATACCAGTTCTGCACCGTGGAATATTTGATTTCAGCATCCGTCATGGTAACCAGTTCCACCACGGCGGCATGAAGTTGATTCTCATCACGCTGAGGTGCTGTGCATCCTTCAAGATAGGAAACATAGCTTTCATCGTCGGCGATAATCAGCGTCCGCTCAAACTGTCCGGTGTTCCGCTCGTTGATCCGGAAATAGGTGGACAATTCCATCGGGCAACGTACCCCTTTCGGGATATAAACGAAGGATCCGTCGGTAAAGACCGCTGAATTCAGGGCGGAGAAATAATTGTCGCCCTGCGGGACAACAGAGCCGAGATACTCCCGCACCATTTCAGGGTGATGCTGGATCGCCTCTGAAATCGGGCAGAAGATCACCCCTGCTTCCGCCAGCTTTTCCCGGAATGTTGTGGCAACGGAGACGGAATCGAACACCGCATCAACCGCAACTCCGGCCAGCATTTCCTGTTCTTTGAGCGGGATGCCGAGCTTCTCGTAGGTGCGGAGAAGCTCCGGGTCCACTTCGTCGAGGCTTTTGGGGCCTTCCGCCTTTTTGGGGGCGGCATAGTAATAGATATCCTGATAATCAATCGGGGGATAATTCAGCTTCGCCCAATCCGGTTCCGGCATGGTGAGCCAGTGGCGATAGGCTTTGAGCCGCCATTCCAGCATCCATTCCGGTTCGTTTTTCTTGGCCGAAATCAGGCGGATGGTATCTTCGCTCAACCCTTTCGGGGCTTTGTCCACCTCAATATCCGTGACAAAACCGTATTTATACTTGCCCGTGGCTTCTTCAACCTGACGGATTGTTTCAACTGTTGCCGACATGAAATGAATCACTCCCTGTGAAAACTTCGGCGGAAGAAGAATGGTCCCCTTCCCTTGCAAAAAGACTTTCCGGATTGACAAGATCCTGAAGCGTCACGCTTCCAAGTGCATCCGCAATCGCGATATTGACCCTCTCCCAGTTGCCCCCGAGAAAACAGCTGTAGCGCGCCGAACAGGAATCAACAGATGTCTCAACACATGCTGTCAGCGCGATGGGGCCTTCGAGCGCTTCGATGATTTCGGCAACGGAAATGGAGGAAGGATCCCGCATCAGGGCATAACCCCCGGCCTTGCCGCGGGTTGCAGAAACCAGACCCGCCGCCGCCAGCATCTTCAGGATTTTCGCAACCGTTGGCTGGGAAAGACCTGTCCGGCCAGATATATCCGATGCCGAAAGACAGATATCCTTATCGTGCTTCTGCTCATAAGCCAGAAGACTCAAGAGGATCGCTGCGTAATCTGTCATACGGTTCAGCTTGATCATTTTTTCCTCAATCGGGACATCATCCGTTGCCGGAAATTCATCAGGCGCTTTCCGAAATCAAAAACACCCATAAAAACTAAACAGGACCAATTTAGTCCTGAATGTTATATGGAATGTTTATAAAAAGAATGCAAGTGTTATCTTTGCACATGAAAATGCGAATTAATCGCAATAAATCAATATATTGAAGATAAAGCCGTCAGGTGCACCACCTGACCTGAAAATCAGTTGATGCTATCGCGGCGGGGCTGATATTTGCCGTCATCAAATTCTTCAAACATATCCACCAGTTCAGGATGATCAACCGGACCGGATTCGCCATCCGGCACGAGATTCTGCTGGCTCACATACGCGGTGTAATAACTGTCTTCGTTTTCGGCAAGCAGATGATAGTATGGCTGTTCACGACTGGGGCGAATCTCAGCAGGGATCGCTTCATACCATTCTTCTGTATTGGCGAATTCAGGGTCAACGTCGAAAATGACGCCGCGAAAAGAGAAATGACGGTGCCGGACAACATCACCAATAGAAAAAATAGGATTTAACTGAACCTTCGGATCCTTGGACATGAAATTCTCCACGTGGAAAATTCTAAAAAAAGGCCGCATGAAGCGGCCTCCATGCGAGATATGATCCGACGGATCAGATCCGTTCCTTCACCTTCAGGACCTGACGGCCACGATACATGCCCGTTTTGGGATCCATGTGATGTGGACGATGCAGCTCGCCGGTTGTCTTGTCTTCGACATAGGCATCCGCTTTGATCGCGTCATGAGCCCGGCGCATGCCACGTTTGGAAGGAGTTGTTTTGCGCTTTGGAACAGCCATGGTGGTGTCTCCTGAAATAACAATTCTGTTGGTGGAGCCAGACGGGATCGAACCGACGACCTCCTGCTTGCAAAGCAGGCGCTCTCCCAGCTGAGCTATGGCCCCAAACAGAAACCCACGCGATATCGCGTGGAACGGCAGTCTTTATTCACCAGCAAGGGCCTGACGTCAAGCCCTTACTGGCAAAAAGTTGAAATTATTCGGCCGCAGGTGTTTCCATCTTCGGGTTTTCCCCGAGGCTTTCAATAACCGCCGGATGAACAATTTTCCCCGCCCTGACATTAAGACCATTCATAAGGTGGGGATTATCATCCAGTGCAGCAACGCCTTTTTCCGCCAAGGCCATGGTAAATGGCAAGGTGGCGTTGTTCAGCGCATGCGATGATGTGAGCGGCACCGAACCCGGCATATTGGCAACGCAGTAATGCACAATGCCATCAACGTCATAGACGGGATCTTCATGGGTGGTCGCGCGGGAGGTTTCAAAACAACCGCCCTGATCGATGGCTACATCGCAGAGAACCGCACCGGGACGTATACCAGCAAGATGTTCACGCCGGACAAGACGCGGGGCAGCCGCCCCGGGAATCAGCACGGCGCCAACGACGAGGTCAGCTGTCGCCAACGCGTCTTCGATGGCTTTGCCTGTGGAGAATTTCGTGGTCAGACGCCCACCAAACACATCATCAAGATAACGAAGACGTGGCACGGAACGATCAAGGATCGTCACATTGGCCCCGACGCCAACCGCAAGTTTGGCCGCATTCGTGCCCACAACACCGCCACCAATGATGACAATATTTGCCGGATCCGTGCCTGGAACCCCGGAAAGAAGCAGGCCGCGGCCACCTGCGGATTTCTTAAGGAAATATCCGCCTTCAATAATCGACAGACGACCCGCCACCTCGCTCATCGGGGCGAGAAGCGGTAACCCACCCTGATTATCGGTCACGGTTTCATAGGCAATCGCCGTACAGCCGGATTCCATCAACCCGATGGTCTGGGCAGGATCGGGCGCAAGATGCAGATAGGTGAAAAGGATATGATCTTCGCGCAACTGCTTCCATTCGACTTCCTGCGGCTCTTTGACCTTAACGATCATCTCGCTTTCGGCAAATACAGCCGCCGCATCGGGAGCGATCTCCGCCCCGGCAGCACGGTAATCCTCATCGCCCGAGCCTATTCCGGCACCGGCACCCGACTGCATCAGCACCTGATGCCCACGTGAGGTCAGCTCTTTCACGGATTCCGGAACCAGACCAACCCGGAATTCCCTGTTCTTGATTTCTGTAGGCACACCAATACGCATCGCGCTTCTCCTTTGGAATAATACGGACGCATCTTATCTCAAAACCCGTGCAGGTTGATTGCTAATGCGTTGATCAAAGGGCGTATTTTTGATATAAATTCAACATAAATTCATTATTTTTCGAATTTTATGCGAATTTTTATCATGCAAGGAATGCATAATGTCACTTGACCGTGCGGATCGCGCCATCATTGAGGCACTTCAACAGAACGCGAGATTAACCAATGTGGAATTGGCCGAACGGGTGGGCCTTTCCCCTTCCGCCTGTTTGCGGCGCGTCCATCTTCTTGAAAAGAATGGGATAATTTCCGGCTACAGCGCTGAGATCGATGCCGCCAAGGTGGATTATGATGTGGTGGTGCTGGTGCAGATCACCCTGACCGGTCAATCCGCGTCGATTCTTCGTGATTTTGAAGACGCAGTCATACGTATTCCCAATCTTCTGGCCTGCTTTCTGATGGCCGGGGCAAAGGACTATATCTTACGCATCGCCGCGCGCGATGTGTCGGATTACGGCAGCATTCACAGCAATCATCTGGCCTCCCTGCCCCATGTGCAGAGCATGGAATCGAATTTTGTACTCCGGACGGTTGCCAATCGCGGCCTGCCGGTGGAACTCTTATGAGACTATGCGTGATTTCGGCTTAACGCGGGCAAATCCATACGCTTGGGACATCTGATGAATGTCGGCGATCCTGGCTTCAAGCCCGGTCCAGTCATCCCGAGCGGCCACAGGAGCCCAGATCGCTTCGACCTCATCGATCAGCATTGTGACCGGATCAGTACGGCGGAAATACGCATGTTCCGGGTTGGCGCCGACACGCACCGGTGCCGAGGCGAGAAAAGACCGTAGCTTTTCGAAAGCCGGATCCCTGTATGTCCCCGCCCTTGGCCCGTCCAGGGCCCTGTTCCGGCTGGCCGCGCCGCCATACCAGTCAAAAAACACATCCTCATACCTGATATCCATGGATTTCAGCGTCTGAAAGAATGTCTCGCACATGGCTTCGGCATCATCCCAGGCCTCATCGACCCCAAGCCTGCGACAAAGGGCACTTATCATTGATGTGTTGATCTTCTCCTGAAAACGGTTGACGGCTTTCTGCATGGCTTCCATGCCGGTGATTTCAACAAAACAGTCCGCCAGACGGCAAAGCGCCCAGAAGGTGGCTTCGGGCTGGCGACCAAAGGCATAACGTCCCTGATGATCAAAATAGGCGGCGGTAAACCCGGGCTCCATCCGGGGCAGAAAGCGCCAGGGGCCATAATCGAAACTCTCGCCGCTGATATTGAAATTATCTGTGTTGAGCACGCCATGGACAAATCCGGCCGCCATCCAGCTTGCGGCAAGGTCTGCCAGCACCCCGCCAAGGTGCCCGACAAAGGCTTCGGCCAGGTCTTCATCGCTCATCGTATCGGGGAAAACCCCGGGATAGTAGGTTTGGGCGGCGTAACGAAGCAGCATGATCAGCCGGTTGCTGTCAGCGTTATAGGCCAGCCGCTGAAAAGACCCGATCCGGATATGACCGTGGCTGAGACGAACCAGCACCGCGGAGCGCGTTGGCGACGGCTCATCATGACGTTGAAGCTCTTCCCCTGTTTCAATGACTGAAAACGTTTTTGATGTATTCACGCCGAGCGCATCCAGCATTTCGGTTGCGAGAATTTCACGCACCGCTCCTTTGAGCGTGAG
>CAZOLR010000029.1:23545-24819 GCA_964580905.1 uncultured Hyphomicrobiales bacterium
ACGTTCCGCCCAGGCAAGATTTTGATAGCGTATCCTGGATTCCGGAAATGAGGCTGCATTTACACGCCGAAACAGGTCGCGACTGAGACAGAGATGATTCCGTTTAGGAATAAATGATTTCATGTAATATACTCGTTTAGGCCTGTAATGGAGGCATCAATGGCACCTTCACTCAACTCCACTCTTGACCCTGCCCTTTATAATGTATTCAAGCCCATCGAAGAAGCCTGCGGCCTGCCCAGTCAGCTTTACACCGACGCGGCCACCCTTGAAGAAGAACGCCAGCGTGTCTTTTTTGACAACTGGGCGGCCCTTACCAACGGATTTCAGGTTCCGGAGGCAGGTAGTGTTCAACCGGTGGATTTCCTTGGTATGCCTCTCCTTGTTGTCCGCAACCGCCAAGGTGAAATTCGTGTCTTTGAAAATGTCTGCCGTCACCGTGGCATGAAACTTGTTGAAGAACAAGGCAAACTCAAGGGGCCGATCACCTGCCCCTATCACGCCTGGGCCTATGATCTGGATGGCGCCCTCAAGGCAACCCCGCATGTGGGTGGCCCGAACATCAATTCACACCCGGTTATTGACCCTGATGAAATGGGGCTTCTCGTCGTGCCAAGCCATGTCTGGAGAGATGTTGTTTTTGTCAATGTCAACGGCAACGCCCCGCCATTTGAAGATGTGCATCAGGACCTGATTGAAAGGTGGAGCGAATTTGACAAGCCGATCTATCATGGCGGTGCGGATTCACGTTTTACGCTTGAATTGAAAAGCAACTGGAAGCTCGCGGTTGACAATTACTGCGAGAGCTATCATTTGCCCTTCGTTCATCCTGATCTCAACAGCTATTCCCGGCTTGAAGATCACTATAACATAGTTGGCAAAGCGGGATATGCGGGGCAAGGCACCCTGGTCTACAACCCGTCCCTCAGTGATGATGGTTCCGCCTTCCCTGATTTTGATAATCTTTCGGATAAATGGGACAAAGCGGCGGAATATATCGCTGTTTTCCCGAACCTTCTCCTCGGTGTGCATCGCGACCACGTGTTCAGCATCATCATCGAACCTCAGGGACATGACAAAACGGTTGAGCATGTTGATCTCTACTATTCGAGTGAGGAATGCCGCCAGAACAGTTTCACCCAATTAAGGGAGAGCAATGCAAGGCTCTGGCATACGGTCTTCAAGGAAGATATCGGCGTGGTTGAGGGCATGTATGAAGGCCGCAAAGCACCCGGCTATGACGGCGGCAGGTTCTCACCTGTCATGGAAGAACC
>CAZOLR010000030.1:0-24190 GCA_964580905.1 uncultured Hyphomicrobiales bacterium
GGTTCGGCCCCTGTGCCATAGTTCATGTTGGCGAACGGATTATTGATGTTCAATCCGTATTCCCGTGCGGAATAGTTCCATACTGCACGAATACACTCAAAATTACGCTTAACCGTTGCTGATGATACCTTGCGTGCAAGCAGTTTATCCCTGAATGCAACTGCATCTGCCCTACTATAGGCTGAAAGCAATTTATCCCCTGCAAGTTCGATGACTTCACCCACAACCCTAGTGGTATGTCGATGGAATCTTTTGTCATCAAGTCTGCCTTTCATCTGCAGATAATTCTGACAAGCAATCGACAACAGCGGTTCTGTGTTCCTTTCACCTTTCAAGAATTCAAAAGTGCTAACGTCATCAGGAATATTGAAACGGATATCCATCCATTCCTTTTCCAGTGAAGCAACGATTGAAGATGACAAGCGGATAGCAACAACCCTATCTCTTGTCTTCAGCGACTTACGGATGAAATTCATTCCATAGTGACCGACAAGGTCTTTTGGAATGCGTTTATGCAAGTAAAAGATACCACGCTTACGGATGAGGTATGGAGCCGTAACCTTAGTCAAATGTATCACCATTTGTATCCCCCCCGGCCAGTCGGCAGGCGGAACACAAGGGATTCTCTGGGGTTGGGAGAATTGAATGGTGCGGCTGAGAAGACTCGAACTTCCACGGGTTTTATCCCACAGCGACCTCAACGCTGCGCGTCTACCAATTCCGCCACAGCCGCACGTGATAGCAGGCACTGCCATCGTGATCGACAAGTGATAACGAATACCGCGGCGTAAAGCAAGCCTCATATGCAGGCGAATCCGGGGAATTTTGCCCTGGCACTGCTTCCGGCTTTTGCCCGTACCTGTTTTATTCCAGCATCACTTATGCTGTCGGCTGTCGCCAGCACCTTTATCTTTCCCTAATACAGCAATCCCCGCATCGTCCGCTTGACAGCTAAACCTACCGCTCAGTTCTTATTTTTATTATCCCCAAACAGGCTCTTGCATCACCTCGCCGCCACCCGAACCTGCCCCAATAACCTTGCCCCGATAATAAGGCCAGAGAACAGGCATCATCCGAAGGAGGAGAGAAAATCTCCCCCCTATTTCCTTCTCCTGCTAAAGTGATGTGATGCGGATTTGTGTCAGCCCGGCATCTCATCCGGTAAGAGGACATGTTCAAAGGAATATCAGGCCTGATGCACGACCACCAAAGCAAGGTTTTCAACACCCCGCTCCCCCTGCCGCTGGAATGGCGTGTTTCTGACCGGCCAGTTGATTATGACGAGGCCACCCGGGCGATGCGGGAGAGGGCAGAGGCCATACGGGCAGGTACTGCCGGTGAATTGATCTGGCTTCTGGAGCATGAGCCGGTTTACACAGCCGGCACCTCCGCCAGGGCCGGTGACCTGCTCAACCCCGGCAGCGCATTGATCCGCGAGACAGGCCGCGGCGGGGAATGGACCTATCATGGCCCGGGCCAGCGTATTGTCTATATTCTGCTTGATGTGGCCGCGCGCGGGCATGATCTCCGGCGATTTGTTCACCAGATCGAGGCCTGGTCAATTGCGGCACTGGCGAGTCTGGATATCACGGCAACGCGGCGAGAAGGGTATCCCGGGGTCTGGGTCGAATGCCAGGACAGCCCGTCAAAAGACAAGATTACGGCCATCGGCATCCGGCTTTCAAAATGGGTCAGCTGGCATGGCATGGCCATCAACAGGGAACCTGATCTTGAGGCTTTTGCCGGCATCGTGCCCTGCGGCATACATGATGGCGGGGTCACCTCAATCAAGGCACTGGGCAAAGACACGGATCCGGCACGGCTTGACAATGCCCTGAAAGATACGTTTGACCTTGTGTTTGGTGCGGATGATCAGGGATAGGGGATCAGCCGGGCATCAGCATATCAAGCGCATCCGCAAGCACCTGCATCGCCCTTACAGCATCCCGCCTGAGAACATGATCGTCATCCCCCATAAGGCCGCCACGTCCCCCTTCGAAATGAACAATCCCATTACGGCGCTCTCTTAACCAGAAGGCATCGCGGCTGTCGCGGGCGGCGGCAAGATCAATACCATCCGCACCAGCCGGATATCCCGACGGCTCACGCAGGGCGATATCCAGCACTGCAACCGAAAGAATGATGACCGTGGCGTCCAGCCCCGTGCGATGGGCAGCAAGCATCTCCCCCATCAGACGACCGGCATGGGGGCCGAGATCAGGGATAAACCCTTCGAGTTTGCTGACGATATGCCGGGCATCCATACCCTTTACTCATCATCGGAAGCAAATCGAAGGATAGGTTGATCCACCGCCAAACTCTCACCTTCGCTCGCCATGACTTCGGCGACCACACCACCGCGATCAGCTTTCAGCAGATTCTCCATTTTCATGGCTTCAATGACCGCCACATCATCTCCCGCGGCAACCGTGTCCCCTTCTTTGACCAGCAGACGACTGAGCAGACCTGGCATGGGCGCAAGGATAGAGGATGCGCCAGAGGTGTTTTCCCTGGCCGGCATCAGGGCCTGGGCCTGTTTCGCACGACGCGGCAGGACCAGAACGCTGAGACGACAGGCCCCGGCCATAAGATCAACCTCTTCGGCACGCTTTCTGTATTGAAGGGTTTTTGTCTTGCCGTTGATGTCCCCTTTGAAGAGACGCCGGGCCATATCAGGGAGATGACTGAACCTGAAGACCTCACCCGCCACGGTGACGGAAAGCATATCTTCCTGATCAACCGAAGCTTCAGCCTCCCCCGCTTCGTCGTAAAGCTGGAAATCCATTTCCGGAACGGCATTGCCGGCAACAGCCAGACGCCGCATCCGGTCTGATACGATCAGCACGGCAAGCGCACGCAGGCAACCAAGGTCTTCCCCCTCAGGGGCTGCCGGTTTGAATCCGTCAGGGTATTCATCACCGATAAACGCCGTGGTCATATCTCCTTTCCGGAAATCGGGATGGTCGGTTACATGACGCAGGAATTGCCGGTTATGGCCCGGCCCTTCAATGACATATCCGTCAAGCGCCGATGCCAGCCTGTCCAGCGCCTCTTTCCGTGTCTCCCCCCATGATATGAGTTTGGCGATCATCGGATCGTAGAACATGGAAATATCGCCGCCCTCGGCGATACCACTGTCAACACGAACGCCTTCACCTGTGGGCTCAACATATCGCTGAAGCCGACCAATGGCGGGAAGGAAGTTGCGCGAAGGATCTTCGGCGTAGACACGGGCTTCGACGGACCAGCCCTTGGGTTTTATATCCTTTTGCTCAAGGGTCAGTTTTTCGCCTGCGGCAATCCGGATCATCCATTCCACCAGATCCAGCCCGTAGACCATCTCTGTTACCGGATGCTCAACCTGCAGGCGTGTATTCATTTCAAGGAAATAGAAATCCTGGTCAGCGCCAACGATGAACTCAACCGTGCCCGCAGACCGATACCCGACAGCTTTGGCCAGCTCAACCGCCTGCTGGCCCATTGCCAGCCTCGTTTTATCGCTGATAAACGGTGACGGGGCTTCTTCAAAGACCTTCTGATGGCGACGTTGCAGTGAGCATTCACGCTCCCCGAGATGGATAACATGACCATGGGTGTCTGCCAGCACCTGAATTTCGATATGCCGCGGGCTGGTGACAAATTTTTCAATGAATACCCGCGCATCACCAAAGGAAGACGCAGCTTCATTCTGGGCCTGGGGCATGCTGACACGAAGCTCGGCCTCATCATGGGCAATCCGCATGCCTTTCCCGCCGCCACCTGCCGAAGCCTTGATCATCACGGGATAGCCGATCTCCTCAGCGCAGGCCGCCGCCTCATCAAGGTCATTGACCGCATCGGGGGTTCCCGGAACGGTCGAGACGCCTGCCTTCTCGGCAATGGTTTTTGAGGTGATCTTGTCCCCCATTGCGGCGATCGCTTTAGGGTTGGGGCCGATGAACACGATACCTGCGGCCTCAACAGCCTTAACAAACCCGGCGTTTTCAGACAGGAAACCAAAACCCGGATGGATGGCTTCGGCTCCGGTTGCCTTGGCCGCTTCAATAATCACATCCCCCTTAAGATAACTCTCCGAAGATGGCGCCGGGCCGATATGAACCGCCTCATCTGCCATCACCACATGTTCACCATTGGCGTCGGCATCAGAATATACAGCCACCGTCCTGATCCCCATCTCTTTTGCCGTTCTCATGATGCGGCAGGCAATTTCACCTCGGTTTGCCACCAGAATCTTACTGAACATCATTCCATCCCCCTAGAGCGGCAGGTTATCGTGTTTGCGCCATGGATTTTCAAGCTCTTTATCCTCGAGCATGGCAAAGGCACGGGAAATACGGCGTCGTGTGTTGCGAGGCATGATCACATCATCGATAAAGCCCCGACCAGCCGCAATAAACGGATTGGCAAACTTTTCACGATATTCTTCGGTCCTCTGCCTGAGCCGTTCGGCATCGGCGGCATCATCACGGAAGATGATACGGGCAGCCCCTTCAGGCCCCATGACGGCAATCTCCGCGGTGGGCCAGGCGTAATTGACATCACCTCTCAGATGCTTGGAGGCCATCACATCATATGCCCCGCCATATGCCTTGCGCGTGATGACGGTGACCTTGGGTACGGTAGCCTCAGCATAGGCATAAAGCAGCTTGGCTCCATGATTGATGATACCGCCGTTTTCCTGTGCGGTGCCCGGCATGAAACCCGGCACATCCACCAGCGTGAGAACAGGAATATTGAACGCATCGGCAAAACGGACAAATCTGGCCGCCTTGCGTGAGGAGTTAATATCAAGACATCCCGCCAGCACCATCGGCTGATTAGCGATGATCGCCACCGATCTGCCATCGATATGCGCAAAGCCGGTGATGATATTGGCGGCAAAATTCGGATGAATTTCAAAAAAACTGTCTTCATCGACAATATGACTGATCACTTCTTTCATATCATAGGGGGCATTCGGATTAGACGGGATGATACGGTCAAGGGCCGGGGCAGGCCGGTCCGCCACATCACTTGTCAAAAGCCTTGGCGGGTTATCACGATTTGACTGCGGCAGATATGCCATCAGCGCCCTCACCCCCATGATCGCGGCAACATCGTTCGGGTAGGATTTATGGGCCACGCCTGACGTGCTTGTATGCGTGCCAGCACCGCCAAGATCTTCATGCGTGACGGTTTCGTGGGTGACTGTTTTCACCACATCCGGGCCAGTCACGTACATATAAGAAGACCCTTCCACCATAAAAATGAAATCCGTGATGGCCGGCGAGTAGACGGCTCCGCCGGCACAGGGCCCCATGACAAGGGAGATCTGCGGGATCACCCCGGATGCAATGGCATTCCGCTGGAACACTTCTGCGTATCCGCCAAGCGATGCCACGCCTTCCTGAATGCGGGCACCCCCACTGTCGTTCAGCCCGATGACCGGAACTCCGGTTTTCATGGCCTGATCCATGATCTTGCATATCTTCTCTGCATGCGTTTCCGACAAGGAGCCGCCCAGCACCGTAAAGTCCTGGCTGAAGACAAAAACCGATCTGCCGTTGATGCGGCCAAAGCCCGTAACGACACCGTCCCCCGGAATGGTGTTTTTTTCCATCCCGAAATCATGACAGCGGTGTTCAACGAACATGTCCCATTCTTCAAAACTGCCTTCATCAAGAAGCAGATCGAGCCGCTCACGTGATGTGAGTTTGCCTTTGGAATGCTGGGTTTCTATTCGCTTCTCACCGCCTCCCATCCGGGCCCGCTGACGCCGTTCCTCGAGCTGTTCGATTATAGTTGTCATTCTGTTACCTCCACCTCATCTTCGAGCAGTTTCAAATACCGCTCCGCATCTTCAATAAGGGCCTGATTTGATTTTATACGACCATCTGCTTCCGCATCATAACCCCATTTTTCCTGTTGCCACAAATCATCAAGGAACGCGGCACCGGACACCTCTTTTGCGCTCACCATCCCCTCGGCCACCGCGAGCCCCAGCACCAGTGATCCGCTCACCGTAACAAGGCAGTGGAGCCCGGAAAGCAAATAATCATCAGCCCCCAGAACAAGGGCACGCATTTGTTCTCTGGCACGGCTGGACTGCTCCACCGGCATGATCCCCTCAGCCACCTCAAGCCTGATCCCCTTGCTGGCTTCAAACCACTCCAGATACGGCCCCCAGACTTTATCCTGATGTGATCTGAGCATCCGGTCACCGCTCTCACGATAACAGAGAAGATCACTTGCCCCATAACCGCTTAATTCATCTACAACCGCCTTGCGTTGGGGTGTGACCCGATCAAGAGCTGTCACCGTGAACCTGAACATGGGCATTGTGTCCGGGGCAATCTTCTCCTCCTGAGCGTCCCATTCTTTTGCTATTTCCTCAGCAAGTTTCCGGCCCGGAACCACAAAAGCTGACCCGGCAGGTGTTTTCACCGGCCGGTTATCCAGCAGAACCGAATATCCTTCATCGCCTGAGGTAAGTGCAACTTCCTTCCAGAAACGTCGTGCCGCAGATTGCATGAACTCCCCTTTTAAAACAACTCAGCATCAGCAGCAGCGGTTACTGCCGCGCCCGCATTCAATCCGAAAATCTTGAAAATTGCGGCCAGATCCTTTGGGGTGGACGCTGTTACCGTCTCACCGCTTTCAAGAACAAGATGCGCGGCATGAAGACAGAGACGTGTCACCCCCTCATTGGGAAAGGCATCACTGCCACCATATTTTCCGTCACCAAGGATAGGATGGCCAAGATGCGCCATATGTGCCCGTAATTGATGGGTCCGCCCGGTCAAGGGCTGCATCGCAATAAGACTGACAGCCCGCCCCATGGTTTCCAGCACCCGATAGGCTGTTCTGGCAGATTTGCCCCTGATCTGGTCAACAGCCATTTTTTCATGTCCCGGTTTGCCGAGCTTGGCCAGCGGCGCATCGATCATACCGGCACGAAGCTTCGGCACGCCAAGCACCAGCGCAAGATAGGTTTTCTGGTGCTGATGCTGCTGAAATCCCATGGCAAGCGCCCGGGAGGCGGCAAGCGTCGTTGCCACCAGAAGCACACCTGAAGTATCCCGGTCAAGCCGGTGCACCAAACGTGGACGCTCCCCGCCCGGAAAGGCCTGTTGAAGCGCACCATCGACATGGCGAAGTGTTCCGGCCCCGCCCTGAGTTGCCAGACCCGACGGCTTGTTGATCGCGATCCATCCGTCGCCGCGGCTGATCTCTGCCTCTCTGATCTGCTTTATAAGCATCGGATCATCGATTGATCCCGGCTTAGGCTTGCTTTCCTGTACGCTGATCTGCTCCGGCATGACAACAGTCTGGCCTTGTGCAAGCCGGGTGGAAGATTTCGCCTTGGCGCCATCAACGCGGATAGCCCCGCTGCGAAGAAGTTTTTCAATACGGCCCTGATTGATCCCCGCATGTTGCCGACGGATAAAACGGTCAAGCCTCGTGCCGTCATCAACGCCGGTTATGACTATCTCGCGTGTATCCAACTCACTGCCCTCCGGCTAACAGCCGCACCGCCATCACCATCGCCGCAAACGCCGCAAGCGACAATATAATTGAACCGAAGAGATAAAGACCGGCAAATACTGCCTGCCTATGTTCAACCATGTTCATTATATCCAGTGAAAAGGACGAAAACGTCGTCAGCGCACCGAGAAATCCTACCAGAAGCATACCGCGCAAAGGCTCACCCAGATTGAGCATCCCTGCCCCGGTCATACCATAGGCGAGCCCCATCAACCCACATCCGGCAACATTTACCATCAATGTCGCCAGTGGTTGCCCGTATGCTCCCACCATTGAAATGATCAGAAGAGAGACGGCGTATCGGCTTACCGCACCAACCGCACCACCTGCGGCGATGAAAAGAACAGTTGTCATGGGTCCTGTCTAGCGTAGCCGACACCGAATATCCAGCCTTCTTGACGGGCTTGTTTTTCAGCATCCTTATCCATCGGGAAGATCTGATGCGGGCAATGGCGATCACGGAGGACCGCAGCAGAAATAATGGCATCGCTGTCGTCCTGATCCGGCAGTTTTTCAGCAAGCGATGAAACCGGACCGGAATTATAGAAATTCAAGGCTGAATTAAGAGCCAGAAGCGGATCATCGCGCTTCATCCTGTCCGTTATTCCTGCCATGGTGAAATAGAGCGAGGGAAATATCTCAACCAAGACCAGACGGCAACAACCATCTTTTTGCGCCGCTGGCTGGACAGGCCATATCCAGGCGTGATCTTTGAGACGATGCAGCATTCTCATCCCGGCAAGCGAACCTGTGCCGACACCTGCCGGACCAACACAATTAAACGTTGGCGATGGTGATCTGCCGTTCACCTTTGCGGCCATGATCTCCGTCATGCGGCGGCGCGATGAAAAATATCTTCCCCGGCCTCCCCGTCCATCACGACGCATTGGCGCGTTATAATACTGGCGCAAATCCGGATGCCCCCAGATCCCTCCGCCATAGAGATAGGGCTCATCGGCGGAGGCCTGATCGACAAGTTGCCATAATTCCTGCGCTGATACGGGGGAAGAGGAATATCCCGGGTAGTATCCGTCTTCAGTTGTGACGGGATGGGCAAAGGCAAAATCAATTCCGGCCAGAACTGACCTGCCATCATTCTTGTAATCGAGCATGAGCGCAAGGACATCACCCCGACTCCAGCCGGAAGAAGACGGCGGGGATAGCAGTTGCGGGCAATCACCTCCGGGCGTCGCCAGGGCCACCTGTATCCCGCGGTGGAATTCTCCTTTTGCGCCAGACCAGTCTATACCCAGAAATGTATCAAACCCCGTGGCTGGCATCAGCTGTCCTGCTGATTTATGGCATCACGTTTTTTCTGCCACCAATCAAGCCGCTTTTTGATATCACGCTCAAATCCGCGCTCCACCGGATGATAGAAACGTGCCCGGGGCAGATCATCAGGAAAACAGTTCTGGCCTGAAAACCCGTCTTCCGTGTCATGATCATACACATAACCCTGACCATAGCCGAGATCCTTCATCAGACCCGTCGGGGCGTTCAGAATATGCTGGGGCGGCATCAGCGAGCCGGTATCCCTGGCTGTTTTCATCGCATCCTTGAACGCAACATAGGCAGCATTCGATTTTGGTGCGGTGGCAAGATAGAGCACAAGCGATGCCACCGCCAGCTCACCTTCAGGTGAGCCGAGCCGTTCATAGGATTGCCATGCCGCAATCGCATGGTTGAGCGCTTCAGGTTCAGCAAGACCGATATCTTCCGACGCAAACCTTGTCAGCCGGCGCAGAATATACCGTGCGTCTTCACCTCCGATAAACATCCGGGCAAGCCAGTACAATGCGGCATCGGCATCCGATGAACGAAGGGATTTATGCAGGGCGGACATTAGGTTGTAGTGCTGATCTCCGGCACGATCAAAGGCCATGGCACGCTGGGACAACACCCCTGCCAATGCGTCAGGCTCGAGGGGCGGTGCGCTGTCATCTTGCGTATTGAAGATGGTTTCAATCATGTTCAGCATATACCTGCCATCACCATCAGCCATGGCTTTCAGGGCTTCGAGGGCATCATCGGTCAGGTTGAGCTTTCGTCCGGTTGCCGTTTCCGCACGCCTGATCAGTTGTGCAAGGGCCGTCTCATCAAGGCGATTGAGCACCATCACCTGACATCGCGACAGCAAGGCCCCGTTCAGCGCAAAACTGGGGTTTTCGGTGGTAGCCCCGACCAGCACCACCCTGCCATCCTCAACATGAGGCAGAAGACCATCCTGCTGCGCTTTGTTGAAACGGTGGACCTCATCAACAAAAAGCAATGTGCCCTGACCCGAATGGCGACGCTCATCCGCCCGGGCAAAAACCTTACGCAATTCAGCCACGCCATCAAATACGGCAGAGACCGGCTCAAAAGTCAGCCTGGCACGGTCCGCGAGGAGACGGGCTATCGTTGTTTTGCCTGTGCCGGGCGGGCCCCATAAAATCAGGGATGGCATCGTCCTGCCATTTGCGGCTGCATCCAGCATCCGCGTGAGCCTTCCATCAGCACCGATCAGGTGATCCTGGCCCGCCACCTCATCAAGATGCATGGGGCGAAGGGTTTCAGCCAGAGGCTTCTGATGGCTGTCTTCAAATAGCGTTGATCCGGACATGCTGTATTATTCCACGGATCGGGAACCATTGCCATGATGGCGTTACCAATTTCGCCAAACATCACGCATAAAAAAAGGCCGGCAAGCCGGCCCTTTTTGATTTCATATATCTACGTTGATCAGGCAACAGCTTCGGCAGAAGTATCCTCATCAATCATCACCGGGCCTGAATCCTGCCCCCGTGCGTCCTCATCACGGTCAACGAATTCAATAACGGCCATGGCCGCGCTGTCTCCGTAGCGGTAGCCAGCCTTGATTATTCTGGTGTACCCACCCTGACGCTCTTCATAACGTGGGCCGAGAACATCAAAAAGCTTGGTCACCATGGCATTGTCACGCAAGCGGGCAAAGGCCAGACGGCGGGCATGGAGATCGCCACGCTTGGCCAGGGTGATAAGGCGTTCGACCACCGGGCGAAGTTCTTTCGCTTTCGGCAGAGTTGTCACGATCTGCTCATGCTTGATGAGGGCCTGTGACATGTTACGGAACAACATCTGGCGATGCTGAGACGTGCGGTTCAGTTTGCGACCTGACATACGATGACGCATTTTTCTCTCCTCTTGGCCCGGACCTAGAAAGGTTCATCCAGACGCTTGGCCATTTCTTCAATATTTTCAGGTGGCCAGTTGGGTACATCCATGCCAAGTTCGAGGCTCATCGTTCTCAGCACTTCCTTGATTTCGTTAAGCGACTTACGTCCGAAATTCGGTGTCCGGAGCATTTCCGGCTCTGTTTTCTGGACAAGATCGCCAATGTAAACAATGTTGTCGTTCTTCAGGCAGTTTGCCGAACGTACCGACAGTTCCAGTTCGTCGACTTTTTTCAAGAGATTACGGTTGAACGGAATATCATCCGTATCTTCAGCAGGCGTGCTGACCGAAGGTTCTTCGAAATTGATCATCGGCTGGAGCTGATCCTGCAAAATACGTGCAGCAAAAGCGACAGCATCTTCGGGGAGCACGGAGCCATCCGTCTCGAGTGTGAGGATCAGTTTGTCAAAATCGGTACGCTGGCCGACACGTGTGTTTTCCACCTTATACGCAACCTGACGGATAGGGGAGTAAATGGCATCAATCGGAATCAGCCCGATCGGTGAATCTTCGGTTCGGGCTGAGCTTGCAGGCACATAACCACTGCCTGTTTCAACAGTCAGTTCCGCATTCAGGGATGCTCCCTGGTCAAGCGTGCAGATCACGTGATCGGGATTCATGATCTCAACCCCGTTGACGAGATTGATCATACCGGCAGTTACCGTACAAGGGCCTTCTGCGGAAAGACGGAGGCGCTTCGGGCCTTCAACCGTCATCTTCACTGCAATCCCCTTGACGTTCAGCACCATGTCCGTCACGTCCTCACGAACGCCCGGAATGGAAGAGAATTCATGCAGAACACCCTGAACCTGAACCGATGTGATGGCCGCCCCCTGAAGAGAAGACAACAAAACCCGGCGCAGTGCGTTACCCACAGTCACCCCGAAACCACGTTCAAATGGCTCAACTGTAATCGTTGCCTTATTCGGGTTTTCATCCGTGGATTTAACCGTTTTATTCTCAGGTTTTTTAAGTTCCTGCCAATTCTTTTCAATCATGGCGATGTATCCTTTAATAGTAATTCGGCCCACAGACGGGCCCGGCCGGCACAACCGGCAATGGCAACCCTGATATCAGACCCGGCGACGCTTGCGGGGACGACATCCGTTATGCGGGATCGGGGTCACATCACGGATCGAGGTAATATTAAACCCAACCGACTGAAGTGCCCGCAGAGCACTTTCACGGCCTGTGCCCGGACCACGGACCTGAACATCCAGAGTCTTCATGCCATGCTCGATCGCTTTGCGACCGGCATCTTCCGCGGCGAGCTGGGCTGCGTAAGGAGTTGATTTTCGTGACCCCTTGAAACCCATTCCACCAGCTGATGACCATGAAATCGCGTTACCCTGTACATCGGTAATCGTGATTTTGGTATTGTTAAAGGTTGCATTAACATGCGCAACACCGTTGCTGATATTCTTTTTCTCGCGGCGACGGACACGTGCTTGTGAGGGCTGTTTTGCCATAATACTCTCCTGAACGATCCGGATTATTTCTTCTTACCAGCAATGGCCTTGGCCGGGCCTTTACGGGTGCGGGCGTTGGTATGGGTACGCTGACCACGCACCGGCAGATTTCGGCGATGACGCAAGCCACGCAGACAGCCAAGATCAAGATAACGCTTGATGGCCATTGAATTCTTGCGCCGAAGATCACCTTCAACGAGATAATCGGCATCGATGATATCCCGGATTTTTGTCAGTTCATCTTCGGTCAGATCATTGACGCGGCGCTCTTCGGTAAGACCAGCGCGCTCACAGATCTTATTGGCCGAAGTCTGGCCAATTCCATGGATATAGGTCAGGGCAATTTTTACCCTTTTCTTGGTCGGTATGTTGACACCAGCGATACGAGCCACTGCCCTCTCCTCTTTCACTACGACTTTTCCGAGTGCCCGCTTCAGGAATTTTTCACTCCACAAAGGGAAAGCGAATTATAATGCGCGCATTCGTCCAGTCAACCGGTCAGTTCCGCTGACCACCCAGAATTTCACCAATAGCTGACGCCACCGTCTCAATCGACTGCATGCCGTCAACAACACTCATATTCCCATATTCCCGATAATACGGCAAAATTGGTGCCGTATTGTCGTGATATACCTTCAATCTTTTGGCCAGCACTTCGGGGTTGTCATCGCTTCTTGCCCCGCCAGTTTCAGCCGCCCTTGTTTCGATCCGCTTGATCAGCGCATCTTCATCCACCCTGATTTCAATGACATGATCTATTTTAAGCCCCATTTCAGCAAGCATCGCATCAAGACCTTCGGCCTGTGCAATCGTCCGCGGAAACCCATCCAGAATAACGCCTTTTGCGCATTCAGGGCTTTGCAGACGCTCCCGGATCATCCCAAGGATAATATCATCGGCAACAAGCTCACCTGCATCCATGATAGCCTTTGCCTTAAGTCCCAGCTCTGTGCCATCGGCAATCGCCTTACGAAGCATATCACCGGTGGACAGCTGCACGAGACCATGCTCAGCAACCAACCGTTCCGACTGTGTGCCCTTACCGGCACCCGGAGGGCCAAGCAAAATGATATTCATCGCTTTTTCCCCCGCAGGTTTGCTTTTTTGACCAGGCCTTCATACTGATGCGCCATCAGATGCGACTGCACTTGTGTCACCGTATCAAGCGTCACGGTTACAACGATAAGCAGGCTGGTGCCGCCAAAATAGAACGGCACACTGTACTGGCTGATCAATAACTCAGGCAGGATACAGACAGCGGAAAGATATGCCGCGCCGAGGACCGTCAGACGTGTCAGCACGTAGTCAAGGTAATCGGCTGTTGGCTGGCCCGGACGGATACCGGGGATATAGCCGCCATAACGTCTCAGGTTATCAGATGTTTCCTGCGGGTTGAACACGATCGCCGTATAGAAGAAAGCGAAGAACACAATCAGCCCGATATACACCGCCAGATACAATGGCTGGCCACGGCCAAGCATCGCGTTAAGTGTAACAAGCCACCCCGCACCACCATCCTGACCAGATGTAAGGTTAATGATGGAAACCGGCATCAGCAGAAGCGATGAGGCAAAAATCGGAGGAATAACGCCCGGCACGTTGATCTTAAGCGGAAGATGTGATGCTTCCCCGCCGAACATCTTGTTGCCCATCTGACGTTTCGGGTACTGGATGAGTATCCGGCGTAGTGAGCGTTCAATGAACACAATCAGTGCAATGACGGCAATCGCCATAACCATGAAAAACAGGATCAGCAGGGGTGACAATGCCCCGGTGCGGCCGAGTTCAAACGTACCGGCAATGGCTACCGGCAGGTTGGCCACGATACCTGAGAAAATAATCAGCGAAATCCCGTTACCGACGCCGCGTGCGGTGATTTGCTCACCCAGCCACATCAGGAAAAGCGTACCGCCGACAAGGGTGACCACAGTCGTAATCCGGAAGAAGAGCCCGGGGTCAATCACCACGCCACTTGCAGATTCAAGCCCGACCGCAATACCATAGCCTTGCACTGTTGCCAGCACTACTGTCAGATAGCGTGTATACTGGTTGATTGTCTTACGGCCTGCTTCACCTTCTTTTTTCAATGACTCAAGCGACGGAATAATCGCGGTCATCAACTGCATGATGATCGAAGCCGTGATATACGGCATGATCGTCAGGGCGAAGATTGTCATCCGCCCGAGGGACCCGCCTGAGAACATGTCAAACATGCCCAGGATACCGTTTGAGTTACGGGAGAAGATTTCGGACAGGGCAGTCGGATCAATGCCGGGGACAGGAATATAGGTGCCGAGGCGATAGATGATCAGCGCACCCAGGGTGAAAAGAATACGCTGTTTCAGGTCAGATGCCTTTGCAAAAGCATCCAATCCTATGCCTGGCGCCATTCTTTCCGGGGAACGTGCCATATTTATTCAGCGTCCTTTTCGGCTTTGGTCTCACCAGCAAGCACAGTGACTGAACCACCGGCTTTTTCAACAGCCTGGATGGCGGCGGCGGATGCCCCGGACACTTCCAGATTCACCTTGGCCTTGATTTCACCATTGGCAAGCAGACGAATACCATCTTTAGACTTGCTGACTATACCAGCGGTCTTAAGTGCTTCGGCGTTGATTGTCTTCTTCGGATCAATGCGCCCGGCATCAATGGCTGCCTGGATCAGGCCGACATTGACCACGACATACTGCTTGCGGAAGATATTGTTAAATCCGCGTTTCGGCAAACGGCGGTGGATAGGCATTTGCCCACCTTCAAAACCGTTGATGGACACACCAGAACGTGCCTTCTGCCCTTTATGCCCTGACCCGGACGTCTTGCCGGTTCCGGAACCAATACCACGACCAACGCGCTTGCGATTACTACGCGCACCGTTGTTATCTCTGATTTCGTTGAGTTTCATCTTTTGTCTCCCGGGTGCTTATTCGCTGTCTTCGACACGCACAAGATGTGACACCTTGTTGATCATGCCACGGACCGATGGGGTATCTTCGAGTTCCCGGGTACGACCGATCTTGTTGAGACCAAGACCGATAAGGGTTGCCCTCTGGTCAGACTTCCGACCAATGGGGCTGCCGGTTTGGGTCACTCGCACTGTTGCTTTCGCTGCCATCCCACTTCCCTCTTAGTTAGCTGAGGCTTCTTCAGCCTGGGTTTCATCAGAATTCTGGGCACCTTTACGGCTGCCAAGAATATCACCAACACGCTTTCCTCTCTTAGCAGCGACCTGACGAGGTGCCTGAATACTGGAAAGTGCGGCAAAGGTTGCCTTGATCATGTTGTGCGGGTTCGAGGACCCGATAGACTTGGCAACAATGTCCTGAATACCGAGCGTTTCAAAGACAGCACGCATCGGGCCACCGGCAATGATACCTGTACCTGAAGGTGCGGCCCGCAGAATAACATGGCCTGCGCCAAAATGCCCGGAGACATCATGATGCAGGGTCCGGCCATCACGCAAAGGGACCCGGATCATGTTGCGCTTGGCGCTTTCGGTTGCCTTGCGGATCGCTTCAGGCACTTCGCGTGCCTTGCCTGAACCAAAGCCAACCCGGCCTTTGGCATCACCCACAACGACGAGCGCGGCAAAACCAAACCGGCGGCCACCTTTGACAACCTTGGCCACCCGGTTGATGCCAACGAGCTTATCAATAAGTTCTGGTTCTTCACGTGTGTTGTCGCGATTTTGTCTGTCCTGACGTGCCATGAAGAATCTCCTAGAATTTCAGTCCGGCTTCACGCGCGGCATCTGCAAGCGCACGCACACGGCCATGGTAAATAAATCCGCCACGATCAAAAACGACATTGGATATGCCCTTCTTCATCGCCCGTTCGGCAACAAGTTTACCGATCACCGTAGCGGCTTCCATATTGGATCCGGATTTGATCGACGAACGAAGATCTTTATCCAGGGTAGAAGCCGAAACGATCGTTACACCGCTTTTATCGTCAATAACCTGTGCATAGATATTCTTTGATGACCGATGTACCGAAAGACGTGGCTTGCCTGCTCCAAGCTTGCTGATGCTGGTGCGATTACGGCGACGGCGGCGAATAAATAGTTCTCGTGAAGTAAACATGGGTGCCTCTACTTCTTCTTGCCTTCTTTACGCAGAATCTGCTCGTTTTCATAGCGAACGCCTTTGCCTTTATATGGCTCTGGCGGACGCTTTGCTCTGACTTCAGAGGCAAACTGACCAAGAATCTGCTTGTCGTGGCTCGACAATTTGACTTGCGTGTTGTTTTCAACGCTGCATTTGATTTCAGATGGCACTTCCATTTCAACAGGATGGCTGTACCCGAGGTTAAGCACCAGTTTTGTGCCCTGCATCTGCGCACGATATCCAACACCGTGAATGGTGAGGTTTTTCGTAAAACCTTCGGAAACACCTACGACCATATTGTTCACCAGTGCTCTTGCTGTACCCCAGAGAGCACGTGACTTGTTGCTGTCCTGCACAGGCTTGACCACGGCTTCATCTTCGCCGATAGACAGGTCAACCAGTGGCGGCAGCGGCATGGCCAGTTCACCATTGCTGCCTTTTGCCGAAACCATGCCATCGGCAAGGGAAAGGCTGACGCCTTGTGGGATTTTAATAGGGCTTCCGCCAATTCTTGACATCAAAATCTCCCTAGAATACGTGGCAGAGAACTTCTCCGCCAACCTTCGCTTCACGCGCTTCGATGTCGGACATCACCCCGCGTGGCGTTGAAAGAATTGCGATACCAAGACCGTTATAAACCCGGGTCAAATCTTTGATCTTCGAATAGACCCGGCGACCTGGCCGCGACACACGCTTGATTTCGGAAATCACAGGCAGACCATCATGATACTTGAGCTGGATTTGCAGCTCATGAATGCCCGGGCGCTTTTCAACGCTTGAATAGTCACGGATATACCCTTCACGCTTCAGCACGTCCAGAACGTTTGAACGGAAGCGGGAAGCCGGGCTGATCACGGTATCTTTACGGGCACTCTGGCCGTTGCGGATACGTGTCAGCATATCACCAAGAGGATCACTCATCGTCATTTTAATATTCCTCTCTTACCAGCTTGACTTGACCACACCAGGAACCTGACCAAATGAAGCCAGATCACGGAGTGCGATACGGGACATGCCCAGTTTACGATAGTAGCCGCGTGGACGGCCGGTTACCTGACACCGGTTGCGCAGACGGGTTTGGGCGCCGTTGCGTGGCATCTGGGCAAGTTTCAGGTTAGCATCGAACCGTTCTTCGATAGGAAGGGAACGATCCATGACAATTGCCTTCAGACGAGCGCGCCGTGCGGCGTTGCTGCTGACTTTCTTGCCACGTTTCAGGTTCTTGTCGATTGCGCTTTTCTTAGCCATCGTTTTCCCTCGCCTTAGCTTGTGAACGGAAACTGGAAGTTACGAAGCAATTCGCGAGCTTCGTCATCCGTTTTCGCTGTAGTTACAACAATAATATCCATACCGCGGATGCTCTCGACCTTATCGTAATCCACTTCCTGGAAAACGATCTGCTCTTTAAGGCCCATGGAATAATTACCGCGCCCATCAAAGCTTTTGGGGTTCAGTCCACGGAAATCCCTGACACGTGGCAGGGCGATATTTACAAGCCTGTCCATGAATTCATACATCTTGTCACGGCGAAGGGTAACCTTGCACCCGACCGGCATGCCTTCACGCAGCTTAAAAGAGGCGACAGCCTTCTTGGCACGAGTGATAACAGGCTTCTGACCGGTAATGGCGGAAAGTTCCTGGGCGGCGCTGTCAACTTTCTTGGAGTCGCGAACACCTTCACCAACACCCATGTTGATGACGATCTTTTCCAGTTTCGGCACTTCCATTGCATTCTTGTAGCCGAACTTTTCCATCATTGCTGGTCGAACAGCCGTCGAATAATGTTCTTCTAGACGCGTTTTCATCTCAGCTTCCTTGCACTTAGCCTATTGCCTTGCCGGAACGGCGGGCAATACGGGTTTTGGTCCCATCCTTGATCTCATAGCCGACACGAGTTGGCTTGCTTGTTTCCGGATCAATATGAGAGACGTTGGATATATGAAGCGGGGCTTCACGTTTTTCGATCCCGCCAGGGCCAGCCTGTGAGGCGCGGACATGTTTGGTAACCATGTTGACACCCTGTACGACAACCCTGTTCTCCGAACGAAGAACTTCCACTACTTCACCGGTCTTTCCTTTTTCACGGCCGGTGATAACGACCACCTGGTCGCCTTTTTTAATTTTGAACTTCTGGGCCATTACAGCACCTCCGGCGCAAGGGAAATGATCTTCATGAACCGGCGTGAACGAAGCTCACGGGTTACCGGGCCGAAGATACGTGTTCCGATCGGCTCATTTGAATTGTTGATGAGCACAGCGGCGTTACGGTCGAAACGAATAACCGTGCCATCAGGGCGCTTGATCTCGCTTGCAGTGCGAACGATCACGGCGCGATGCACATCACCTTTTTTCACGCGACCCCGTGGGATGGCTTCCTTGATGGAGACAACGATAATATCGCCAACAGCTGCCACTTTGCGGCCACTGCCTCCAAGTACCTTGATGCACTGGACCCGACGCGCGCCGGAATTATCCGCAACATCAAGATTAGTTTGCATCTGAATCATGATAAACTCCCGCTATCGGCTATTTCGCACCGGCGACGTCTGAATCGTCATAAATCACCGTGTAGCTTTTTGACTTTGAAATCGGAGGGCATTCCTCAATCCGGACGCGATCACCAATCTTGAAACGGTTTTCAGCGTCGTGGGCGGAGAACTTCTTCGATTTTGAAATAAACTTCTTGTAGAGCGGATGCATGAGCCGCCGTTCGACCTTGACGACAACTGTCTTGTCGCCCTTGTCGCTGACAACCACACCCTGAAGAATACGTTTTGGCATAATTGAACTCCTTATGCGTTGGTTGCCGAGGCCATTTCGGCCAGTACGGTCTTGACCCGAGCAATCTCGCGGCGAACATGACGCATACGGGCTGGGTTTTCCAGCTGACCGGTTGCACCCTGGAAACGGAGGTTATAAGCCTCTTTCTTAAGGTTGGTCAGCTGTGTTTTCAGCTCATCTGATGTCTTGGCACGCAGATCTTGTGCTTTTACCATTGCCATCTTGTTCTCCTATTCACCCAGACGCTTAACAACGCGGGTATCCAGCGGAAGTTTTGCCGAAGCAAGGGTCAGTGCCTCACTTGCCAGCTCACCGCTCACCCCGTCCACTTCAAACATGATCCGCCCGGGCTTGACCCTGGCTACCCAGTATTCCGGGTTACCTTTACCCTTACCCATACGAACTTCAGCAGGCTTGCTTGAAACCGGCACATCAGGGAAAATCCGGATCCAGACACGTCCGGCACGGCGCAGATGGCGCGTGATAGCCCGGCGAGCTGCTTCGATCTGACGAGCCGTTACCCGTGCAGGTGTCGTGGCTTTCAGGCCATAAGCGCCAAAATTCAACTGTGTTCCGCCTTTGGCATTACCATGAATGCGGCCCTTATGAGCCTTGCGGAATTTGGTACGTTTAGGTTGTAGCATGTTCCAACCTCCTGCTTACGATGCGTTGCGCGGGGCTGGCGCGGATTGCTGCTCAGCCAGGCGCTTATCCTGTGCCATGGGATCATGGGCCATGACTTCGCCCTTGAAGACCCAAACCTTGACGCCACATGCGCCATAAGTCGTGTGGGCTGTAGCTTCGCCATAATCAACCTCAGCACGAAGTGTATGCAGAGGAACACGGCCCTCACGATACCATTCGGTCCGCGCAATTTCAGCGCCACCCAGACGACCGGCGCAGTTGATACGAACCCCGAGAGCGCCGAGACGCATGGCCGACTGAACCGAGCGTTTCATCGCACGGCGGAAGGCAACACGACGTTCGAGCTGCTGAGCAATGGACTCAGCCACGAGTTTGGCATCAATTTCAGGCTTGCGGACCTCAACAATGTTGAGGCTGACTTCGCTACCGATACGCTTTGTAAGTTCAGCGCGAAGGCTTTCGATATCCGCGCCTTTCTTCCCGATGATGAGACCAGGACGACCTGCATAAATCGTAATACGTGCACGACCGGCCGGACGCTCAATCACAACACGGCTGATAGCCGCAGACTTGAGCTTTTCCATCAGATGTTCGCGCAACTCACGGTCCTGGTGCAGGAGCGATGCGTAATTGCGATCAGCGTACCAGCGGGAGTCCCAGGTGCGGTTAATGCCGAGCCTCAGCCCGATTGGTTTGATTTTCTGTCCCATCAGGCGTCCTCTTTCTCGGATACAACAATGGTGAGGTGTGAAAATGGCTTCAGGATACGAGCCCCACGGCCACGAGCGCGGGCGCGAAATCTCTTCATCACCAGCCCCTTGCCAACATGGGCTTCCTGAACAACCAGACGATCGACGTCGAGTGAATGGTTGTTTTCTGCATTGGCAATAGCGGATTGCAACGCTTTCTTGACATCAATGGCGATGCGGCGACGTGAGAAACTCAGCACTGCAAGTGCCTTATCGGCATCCTTACCTCTGATCAGACCGGCAACTTCATTCAGTTTCTGCGGGCTGACGCGGAGATTCCGCACCACGGCGCGAGCCTGATTATCTGCAAGAGGACGTGGTTTTGATTGCTTACCCATAATTTACCTCTAACGCTTCGATTTCTTGTCGGCCGCATGCCCGTAATAGGTGCGGGTCGGAGCAAATTCACCAAACTTATGGCCAACCATGTCCTCGGATACGAGAACAGGAATAAACTTGTTGCCGTTATGCACACCAAAAGTCAGCCCTACAAACTGAGGCATGATGGTGGACCGGCGGGACCAGGTCTTGATCACTTCCTTACGGCCGCTTTCGCGTGAGGCATCAGCCTTTTTCAGCAGATACCCGTCAACAAAAGGACCTTTCCAAACAGAACGTGCCATCTTGTCTATTCCTTATGCCTTGCGACGGCGCACAATGAGGCGATCCGTCTTCTTGTTATTGCGTGTCCGCTTGCCTTTGGTCGGCTTACCCCAAGGTGTTACCGGATGACGGCCACCTGAAGTTTTACCCTCACCACCACCATGCGGGTGATCGATCGGGTTCATCGCGACACCACGTACGCTCGGGCGACGACCAAGCCAGCGACTGCGGCCAGCCTTCCCAAGCTTGATATTCTGCTGATCCGAATTCGACACAGCGCCGATAGTCGCCATGCATTCGGAACGCACCATCCGGACTTCACCTGAAGCCAGCCGGAGGATTGAATAGGACTGGTCACGGCCGATCAGCTGAACATAGGTTCCGGCGGAACGTGCCAGCTGCCCGCCTTTACCGGCCTTCAGCTCAACATTATGGATGATGGTACCGACAGGAATAGATGAAAGTGGCAGGGCGTTACCCGGCTTGATATCAGCCTTTGCAGAGGAAACAACCACATCACCGGCGGCCAGACGTTGCGGCGCCAGAATATAGGACTGCTCACCGTCGGTATAGGTGATCAACGCGATGAATGCGGTCCGGTTAGGATCGTATTCAATACGCTCCACGGTGGCCGACATATCCATCTTGCGGCGTTTGAAATCCACCAGACGATATCTGCGCTTGTGGCCGCCACCCTTCTGCCATGCCGTCACGTGACCTGAATTGTTTCTGCCACCAGATTTGGTGAGACCTTCGGTCAGTTTCTTGACCGGACCACCTTTATGCAGACCAGACCGGTCTACGGTAACGAGACCACGCTGGCCGGGTGACGTCGGGTTATACTGCTTTAATGCCATCCCCTTACACTCCCTGCATCAGATCGATGCTCTGGCCTTCTGCCAGGGTAACGATCGCTTTTTTCTGATCAATGCGACGGCCAAGAACTCCGCGGAAACGCTTTGTCTTGCCCTTAAGAACCGAGGTGTTGACCGCTTCAACATTGACTTTGTACAGCAATTCAACCGCAGCCTTGATTTCAGGCTTGGTGGCATTCATCGGAACAACGAAACCAATCTTATTCTGTTCGGCCAGCATCGTTGACTTTTCAGTCACGATAGGGCGCAGAATTGTATCGTAAGCCTTGTTCTGGGACATGACCGTTTCGGTCTTTTGGCGGGGACGGATACTCATTTCAGCCGCTCCTCAAGATGGGCCGCGCTGTCCTTGGTCAAAACCAGAACGTCACGACGCAGGATGTCATACACATTGATGCCTTGCTGCGGCAGCACATCGATATTCGGGATGTTGCTGGCCGCGCGCTGGAATTTCTCATCAATAGCCTCACCCCCGATGATAAGTGCGTTATCGAGGCCAAGTTTGCTGAGTTTGCCTTTGAGCGACGCTGTCTTACCATCAGCTTTAAGAGCATCAACAATGATGAGCTTACCGTCGCGGGCTTTGCTTGAAAGAGCTGACCGCAGACCAAGGGCACGAACCTTTTTCTGAAGGCTGTGGGCATGATCACGGAGGACCGGACCATGTACTACACCACCGCCACGGAAAATATTGGTCGAACCTGCGCCATGACGGGCGCGGCCGGTACCTTTCTGACGATACATCTTGGCGCCGGTCTTGGTGATCTCTGAACGGATCTTGACCTTATGGTTGCCGTCACGACGCTTGGCAAGCTGCCAGTTGACAACACGTGCCATGATATCGGCACGTGGCTCAATGCCGAAGACGTCATCGGCAAGACTTACATCGCCGGCGGCCTTGTTATCGAGGGTTTTAACTGCAAGTTTCATCACTCTTACTCGCCTTTCTTATCTTCCTCGACAGCGTCTGCCGCAGGGGCGTCATCTGCCTGGGCCTCATCAGAGGCGGCGTCCTCAACTACTTCACTGACCTCAGGTGCATCGGCTGGCGCCTCTTCAGAAGCAACGGCTTCAGGCTGAGCATCATCCGCCCTGACTTCGTCAGCAGCGGCCACTTCGGCCAAAGCATCAGCCAGAAGGCCAGCCGGGAATGGCGCCTCTTCAGGAAGCTTGGCTTTCAGCGCATCGCTCACCAGAACATAGCCGCCCTTACTGCCGGGCACGGCTCCACGGATCAGGATCAAGCCTTCGGCCGGGTCCGTCGCCACAACCTCAAGGTTCTGGGTTGTGACACGCTCTGCACCCATATGGCCTGCCATCTTCTTGCCCTTGAACACCTTCCCCGGATCCTGGTTGTTACCTGTCGAACCATGGGAACGGTGAGAGATCGACACACCATGTGATGCCCGTAGACCGCCAAAGTTGTGGCGCTTCATCGCTCCGGCAAAACCTTTACCCTGCGAGATGCCGACAACATCAACCTTCTGGCCACTGACATAGTGATTGGCACCGAGTGTAGCCCCGAGCTCAAGAACCGCATCTTCGGAAACGCGGAATTCAGCAAGTTTAGCCTTAGCCTCAACGCCTGCCTTGGCGTATTGACCGCGAAGGGCTTTGTTCACGTTCTTTACCTTGCGGGATCCAACACCAAGCTGAATGGCGGTGTAACCATCCTTATCCTTACTGCGGACATGAGTAACCTGACAGTTTTCCATCTGCAACACGGTCACCGGCACATGTGCGCCGTCTTCGGCAAACACACGTGTCATCCCAACTTTTCGAGCAATTACGCCGCAACGCATGGGTAAGACCTTTCCTTAAAGCTTAATCTCGACGTCAACACCAGCCGCCAGATCAAGCTTCATCAGCGCATCAACGGTCTGTGGTGTCGGGTCGACAATGTCAAGAAGACGCTTATGCGTCCGCATTTCAAACTGCTCACGGCTCTTCTTGTCGATATGTGGCGAACGAAGAACGGTGAACCTCTTGATCGAAGTCGGCAGCGGAATAGGACCGCAGACTTCAGCGCCAGTACGCTTGGCCGTGTTCACGATCTCCGTCGTGGACTGGTCAAGAATACGATGATCAAATGCCTTCAGCCTGATCCGAATATTCTGATTTTCCATTATCTTAACCCTCTGGCGCTTTCCAAAAGAGAACCGGCGAATATCGCCGGTTCCATATTAATATTGCTTACTTAACGATGCTTGAGACGACGCCGGCGCCGACGGTGCGGCCGCCTTCACGGA
>CAZOLR010000031.1:0-24150 GCA_964580905.1 uncultured Hyphomicrobiales bacterium
CAGCAAACTGCCCTCGGCAATCTTTAACATTGCATTTGAGGAGGTGCTGCCCTAGTTTGGCGGCACCTCTTCACAAGGTTGAATGATCAAATGGTCTCCTCATTCGGAATAACTGCACTAACGCTGATCGTCATTGCGGTTATTGCTTTTTTTGCGTCGAAAAAACGAATTTCGGTCCTCTCCTCAAGACATGAGACCAAGCCCCACTCTCTTGCCTCCTATTACGGCCTTTACGCGGCGATCTGGACATTCGTTCCGGCGGTTATTCTTCTCCTGATATTTGCCGGTTATGCCAATCAATATCTTGATACCATTCTGGCTGCTTCACTGCGTGAGGCCATGCCGGAACTGCCGGCCTCGTTTCTTGATCTGAAAGCGGCGCAGGTTAAAAACATCGCCAATGGTTTGCTCAAAACAGACGATGCGGTCATGGCTGAACTGGCGCGGGAGTATGGAGCCGCACGAAAGCAGGTGTTCAATATCCGGTTTGCTTCGGTCATGCTGCTGGGTCTTGCCGGGTTCGGATATGCCTATTACCGGCTTGCGCCGTCACTGAAAAGCCGGATCATTTTTGAAAACTTTCTTCGCAACACATTTTTTGTTGCCGCCGCGGTGGCTGTCCTGACCACCATAGGAATTATCACCTCGCTTCTTTTCGAAGCTTTCCGTTTTTTCTCGGCCTACCCGTTCCTTGATTTTTTCTTCGGGACACACTGGGCACCAAATACGGCGTTCATTGCCGCCGGTGACAGCGCGACAGGCGAAACCCTCGGTTCCTTCGGCATGCTTCCGGTCATGGCCGGAACATTGCTGATTGCCCTGATTGCCATGCTTGTTGCCGTGCCGATCGGTCTTTTTGCCGCCATCTATATGGCGGAATTTGCCTCACGGCGGGTGCGGGATATCGTCAAGCCAACCCTTGAAATTCTTGCCGGTATTCCGACGGTTGTGTACGGGTTTTTTGCCGCCCTTACCGCGGCCCCGTTCTTCCGGTCGATCGGGCTTAATCTTGGCATGGATGTATCTTCCCAGAGCGCGCTGGCGGCAGGTGGCGTGATGGGTATCATGATCATTCCCTTTATCTCCTCGCTTTCGGATGACGTGATCAGCGCGGTGCCGCAATCTTTGCGTGACGGGGCATACGGGCTTGGAAGTACAAAAGGCGAGACGGTCACCAGGGTTGTTCTGCCTGCCGCGCTGCCGGGGCTGATCGGGGCTTTTCTTCTCGGGATCAGCCGCGCCATCGGTGAGACCATGATCGTGGTGATGGCGGCCGGTGTATCGGCCAATCTCACGGCCAATCCGCTGGAGAGCGTGACCACGGTTACGGTGCAGATTGTCATGCTGCTCACCGGGGATACGGTTTTTGACTCGCCCAAGACGCTGTCGGCCTTTGCCCTCGGGATCACCCTTTTCTTTGCAACATTGATGCTGAACATTGCGGCACTTTCAGCCGCACGACGTCTCGGAGAGAAATATGACTGATTTTTCCTCTCTCAGCCCCATGGAACGCCAGGTTCATATCCGGCGGTCACTGAGCAAACGTCATGCCGCCGAAAAGAGGCTGAAATTCTATGGCATTTTTGCCATCACGCTTGCGCTGTCGTTCCTTTGCATCCTTCTTTTTACTGTTGTCAGCAACGGCTATACCGCCTTGCAGCAAACCGAAACCCGCGTTGAGCTCACGCTGCCGGTTGATAAACTTGTTGATGATACGGGCAGGATCGATCCTGAAAAATCCGCCGCGTTCAACTGGGGTGGGCTGGTGAAGAAAGCTTTTCGTGCCCAGTTCCCTGATGTCAAAGGCATGTCGGAAAGACGTGCGCTGACGGACCTGATTTCAGCCAATGCGGGTTATGAGCTGCGTCTTGAGATTGAAAAGAAGGGTATCATTGAAAAACCGGCCGGTGCGTTCTGGATCAAGACATCTGACGATGTTGACATGCTGATGAAAGGCCGGATGAGCAGGGATATTCCTGAAGACCAGCGGCGTCTCAAGGATCAGCAGATAGTCTGGCTGGATCAGCTCATCAGCAAAGGCGATATCCGTCTTGTTTTCAATACAGCGTTTTTCACCAAAGCGGATTCGCGGGAGCCGGAAAGCTCAGGCATCCTCGGGGCGGTGGTGGGCTCCGCCATGGCCCTCATGGTCACAGTTATTCTGGCGTTACCTTTGGCCGTGATGGCGGCGGTATATCTTGAATATTTTGCGAGGCCCGGAAAACTCACGGATTTTATTGAGGTGAATATCAATAATCTTGCGGCTGTCCCGTCGATTGTGTTTGGTCTTCTCGGGCTTGCGGTATTCCTCGGGTTTTTCGGCATGCCGAGATCAGCGCCGTTGGTGGGTGGCATGGTGCTGGCCCTGATGACATTGCCGACGATCATCATCGCGACACGGGCATCGATCCGGGCGGTGCCGCCATCGATCAGGGATGCGGCCCTCGGTGTCGGGGCATCGCCCATGCAGGCGGCGCTCGATCATGTGCTGCCGCTGGCAGGGCCCGGGATTCTGACAGGGACAATCATCGGGGTTGCACAGGCACTCGGCGAAACCGCGCCGCTTATCATGATCGGGATGGTGGCGTTTATTGTCGATGTGCCAACCTCAATCACGTCACCTGCAACGGCACTGCCTGTTCAGATTTACATCTGGTCCGATAGCGCGGAGCGTGCGTTTTATGAACGTTCCTCCCTCGCCATTGTATTTTTGTTGTTATTTCTTATTTTGATGAATCTCTCTGCCGTCTTGCTGCGGCGGAAGCTGGAAAAGAAGTGGTAAGCCGATGACCCAAGCCGGAGAAAACCTGACCAAGATCAACGCCAGTGGCGTCAGTGTCTTTTATAACGAGAAAAGGGCGCTGAACAATGTCTCCATAGATATCGGTGAAAATGAGGTGACGGCGTTCATCGGCCCTTCCGGTTGCGGTAAGTCAACCTTCCTCAGATGTTTTAACCGAATGAACGATGTCATCCCGGGTGCCCGGGTAGAGGGATCGATCATGATGGGCGAGATTGATCTGAACAGCAAAGATATTGACCCTGTTCTTCTCCGTGCCCAGGTCGGTATGGTTTTTCAGAAACCCAATCCTTTTCCGAAATCGATTTATGAAAATGTTTCCTATGGTCCCCGTATCCACGGGCTTGCCTCAGGCCGGGATGAAATGGACCATATTGTTGAAGACAGTCTCAAGAAAGCCGGTCTCTGGCAGGAGGTGGCGGACCGTCTCCACGATAAGGCAACCAGTCTTTCCGGTGGCCAGCAGCAGCGCCTGTGTATTGCACGGGCTATAGCCATCAGCCCGAGCGTGCTGCTGATGGACGAACCCTGCTCAGCCCTTGACCCCATCGCCACGGCTGTTATCGAAGAGTTGATCCATAACCTGCGGGAACGTTACAGTATCATCATTGTGACCCATTCCATGCAGCAGGCAGCGCGTGTGTCGCAGAAAACAGCATATTTTCATCTTGGTGAGCTGATTGAACACGGCGATACCAGAAAGATTTTCATGAATCCCGAACATGAGCAGACAGAAGCCTATATTTCAGGCAAGATCGGATAGAAAAGGATACCCCTGACGATGGAAAGAGAGCATATCAGCAGTGCTTTTGACAAAGAGCTTTCAGAGCTAAATCAGCTTGTCTATTCCCTTGGCGGTATGGTCTTGTCCCAGGTGCAGGGCGTGGTTGCGCTTCTTGGTGAGGCCGATGAAAAAGCGATGGAAAGCCTCATCAGGAACGATGAAAATCTCGATGCGCTGGATGCGGATATAAACACCAAAGCGTATGAAATCATCGCTGTCCGTTCACCCATGGCCGAAGATCTGCGCAAGGTGATCGTCGCGCTCAAAATGTCCGGGATGCTTGAGCGGGTCGGGGATTTTGCCGCCAATATCGCCAAACGCGGGCTGATCATCTCTGAAAATGAGCAAACCACGGATTTTGTCGAAATGATCCAGAACCTCGGTGCAGATGTGTCTGCCACGCTCATTGAAGTGATTGATGCCTATCGTCACAGCGATGTTGAAAAAGCCATGACGGTCTGGTCGGCTGATGTGGAGATCGATGCGAAATACATGGCGTATTACAAAAAGATAATCCTGGCCATGGAAAAGGATTCAGGCCTTATTGAAGTCGGAACCCATGCCCATTTTGCCCTCAAGAATTTTGAACGGGTCGGGGATTACGCGACCGGGATTGCCGAGCTTGTCTATTTCCTCAACACCGGCGAATATCCGTCTGAAGACAGGCCCAAAGCCAGTATCGGTGATGAATAATATCACAAGGCAAGTCCGCGCCTTCAGGCCGGAATAGAGGCGCAATCCAAACCACCATCTGTATTCATGGATTGATCAGGCGGAAAATCGCCTTATGATGGGCGCGTTATTTTCTGTTTCATCCCTGATGTGGAAGCGCTGATCGTGACTGAAAACCATCTTTATGATTCTGTTTTTGCCCGCCATGAAGACAAAACGACGCCATTTCTGATAACGGAAAAGGGCGTTTATTCCCGTGCCGATTTTGCTGAACATGTCCACCGGCTCGGAAACGCCCTGGTCAGGGCAGGTCTCAGGCCTGGTGACAGGGTTGCGATGCAGGCAGAGAAATCCGTAGAGGCCTTTGCCCTTTATGCTGCGACCATCAAGGCAGGGGGTGTGTTTCTGCCGCTCAACACGGGATATACCGCCGCCGAGCTTGAGTATTTCATCGGCGATGCCACGCCGGGTGTTCTGGTGGCCCGCCCTGATGATGAGGAAAAGCTCGCCCCCCTTGCCCATAAGGTTGGCGCCGGGATGTTCACGCTTGATGCTGAAGGTCAGGGCAGTCTTATTGATGCGGCCAGCTGCGAAAGCCCGGAGATGGAGACGGTCCCGCGACATGCCGATGATCTCGCCGCAATCCTCTATACGTCAGGAACCACGGGGCGATCCAAGGGAGCGATGCTCAGCCATCGCAATTTGCGCTCAAACACCGAAGCGCTGGCCGAGACATGGAAATTTACCGAAGACGATATCCTTCTTCACGCCCTGCCGATCTATCATACCCACGGGCTTTTTGTGGCAGGAAATCTGCTGGCGATGACAGGCGGGCGCATGATCTATCTTCCCCGTTTCCAGATTGACGAGGTGCTCGGGCATCTGCCCCGGGCTACGGCGATGATGGGGGTGCCGACCTTTTACACCCGGCTTTTGGCGGATCAACGATTCACAAGAACATTCGCTGAGCATATGCGGATCTTTATTTCCGGCTCGGCGCCGTTGCTTGCAGAAACTCACGTGGAATTTGAAGCCCGCACCGGCCAGCGCATCCTGGAGCGCTACGGGATGACGGAGACCGGGATGAACACCTCCAACCCTTATGACGGGGAACGTCGTGCCGGCACGGTGGGCATGGCTCTGCCCGGGGTATCTGTTCGCCTCGTGGACGCGAAAACCGGTGATATTGTGACCCCGGGCGGCATAGGCATTATTGAAGTAAAAGGTGATAATGTCTTTTCCGGATACTGGCAGATGCCGGAAAAAACAAAAGAATCATTCCGTGAGGACGGGTATTTCATCACCGGTGATATGGCCATGGAAGACAAGGAGGGCTATATCACGATCGTCGGGCGCGACAAGGACCTTATCATATCCGGCGGGCTCAATGTCTATCCCAAGGAAGTTGAGGAGGCGATCAACGCGCTGCCCGGGGTGGTGGAAAGCGCGGTTATCGGCGTGCCGCATCCGGATTTCGGTGAAGGCGTTGTTGCCGTTATCGTGCCGGAAGGCACGGTGACGGCCATTGATATCAAAAACGGATTATCTGAAACCCTGGCCGCGTTCAAACAGCCGAAGGAGATCATTTTCATGGACAATCTGCCGCGCAACAGCATGGGCAAGGTCCAGAAGGCAAATCTCCGGAAGGAACATGCGGGTCTTTTCAGAACCTAGGTGTCCAGCTGTTGCGCCAGAAGCCGGGCGACATGGATGGCTTTCCGTCCGCTTCCGTCGCTGATCTGGCAACGGCAGGATGTGCCATCCGCAAGCAGGATGGTTTTTTCCGATGCCTGACGTATCCGCGGCAACAGTTTTTCTTCTGCCATTGCCGTTGAGATATCGTAGCTTTCCGCACCATATCCGAAAGCGCCCGCCATGCCGCAGCAGCTTGTCTCAATCGTTTCGACCGATAATCCCCTGATCTGGCGGAGTATCTCTTCTATAGGCCGCATGACGTTAAAAGCCTTCTGGTGGCAATGCCCGTGAAGCAACGCTGTGGCCTCAAGCGGTTTGAGCGGAAGATCAGGGGCGTCATTTGCCAGCAGTTCTTCAAATGTCACCGCCGCACCGGCCACGGCAGATGATGCCTCACCGGGGACAAGGGAAGGGACTTCATCCCTCAGCGCCAAAAGGCAGGATGGCTCAAGTCCGACCACAGGGATACCTGCCGACGCATATGGCGCGTAGGTGTCGACAAGCCGCGCCGCCTCCTGGCGGGCCTTGTTAACCATGCCCACCGACAAATATGTCCGCCCGCAGCAGAGTGGACGGTCAGAAAATGCTGATGGTGAAGGGGCAAAGACCTGATATCCGGCCGCTTCAAGTACGCGCACGGCATCGCGCAGGTTTTCAGGTTCGAAATAGCGGTTGAATGTGTCCACAAACAGGATCACCGGTTTCTTGCCATCAGGTCCGGCGGCTATTTCCTGATTGCGGAAAAAATCTCTCCGCCATCGGGGAAGAGGTCTGCGGGCAGAAAATCCGGCTAGTTTTTCCGACAGGAAAGCAAGGCCGGGCAATCTGTCGCGCAGGTTGAAAACCGGGGCCAGCCGTGATGCCCAGGGCGCGAAACGCGGCAGATGGCCGATGAGGTGGTCACGGAAAGAAAAACCCTTGTTGCGGGCATTAAGCGCGGTGATCTCCACTTTCATGCGGGCCATGTCCACCCCGGTCGGGCATTCCCGGCGGCAGGCCTTGCACGAGACGCAGAGGCTCATTGTCTCTGCCATGGCGTCGCTTACCAGCGCATCTGTGCCAAGTTGTCCCGAAAGCGCAAGCCTGAGCGAGTTGGCGCGGCCACGGGTGGAATCCCTCTCATCCCGCGTCACCCGGAAGGACGGGCACATTACCCCGCCTTCAAGTTTGCGGCAGGCGCCGTTGTTGTTGCACATCTCAACCGCGCCCTGAAAGCCTCCCGCCGCGCCCGGCCAGGCAGACCAGTCAAGCTGTGTCGGGAAATCTTTCACGTGATACCCCGGGGCAAAGCGAAAGAGAGAGCGATCATCCATCCGGGGCGCATCGACAATCTTGCCCGGGTTGAAAACCCCCGACGGATCAAAGAGGGTTTTGATATCACGGAAGAGAGATGTCATGATTGTGCCGAACATATCATCATGAAATTCGGACCGGACAATGCCATCGCCATGCTCGCCGGAATGTGAGCCATTGAATCTGCGCACAAGGGCGAAGGCTTCTTCGGCGATGGCACGCATTGTTGCAACGTCATCGGCCGTCTTCATGTTAAGCACCGGCCGGACATGCAGGCACCCTACCGAAGCATGGGCATACCAGGTCCCTTTGGTGCCGTGTTTTTCGAAAATTGAGGTGAGGCCAGCGGTGTATTCCGCCAGATTATCAAGCCCCACCGAACAGTCTTCGACAAAAGATACCGGCTTGGCCTCATCCTTCATGGACATCATGATATTAAGGCCGGATTTGCGCATTTCGGTAATTCTGGCCTGCGCTGAAGCGTCTTTGAGAACAACAACACCGCCCCTGCCATCCTTGTCTTTGTCCCAGGCAAAGCCGAGATCACCCATGAGGGTTTCAAGCTCACCCATCCGCCGGTGATTTTCCCCGTCGTCATCTTCGGCAAATTCAACCACGAGAAGTGCCGCCGGCTCTCCCCTGACAAATTCCCTGACCGTGTCCTGAAAAAGAGGGATCGACCGCGCCAGGCTGATCATCGTGTCATCGATCAGCTCAACGGCGACCGGATCCAGTTTGACAAGGTGCTGGGCTGCATCCATGGCCTGATAGAAACTGGGGAAATGGCAGATCCCCATGATCTTGCGCCCGGGCAGAGGCCAGAGTTTCAGCTCTATGGCCGAAGAATAGGCAAGAGTGCCTTCGGAGCCGACCAGTAAATGCGCAAGGTTGATCCCGTCACCTTTCTTGCCGCCGGGGCGCATGGACATGGCATCAGGGATCAGTGCATCAATATTGTATCCACCCACCCGGCGCAGAAGATCAGGGAAATGATCAAGGATATGCCCGGCATTTTCCGAGCCAAGACGCAACAGCGCCGGAAGAATGTCATCAAGGCCGGATATATCCCCGTCCAGTGCGCCAAAGCGGGCAAGCCGGCCATCGGCGAGAACAGCATCAATGGCGGTGACATTATCGCGCATGATCCCGTAACGGATGGACCTGCCACCACAGGAATTATTCCCTGCCATGCCGCCAATAGTGGCCCTGCTCGAAGTCGAGACATCCACCGGAAACCAGAGCCCGTGTGGTTTGAGCTGGCGATTGAGTTCATCCAGCACGATGCCGGGTTCAACACGACATCGCCTGCCCTCGACATCAAGTTCAAGCAGGCGGTTCAGGTATTTCGTATTATCCAGCACAAGAGCATGGTTTACCGTCTGCCCGCATTGAGAGGTGCCGCCACCTCTCGGCAGGATGGCCATCTCTCTTGTGCACGCGTAATCGATGGTGGCAATGATATCTTCAATGCTTTTAGGGACGATGACGCCATGGGGCATCATCTGATAGATCGATGCGTCGGTGGCGTATCTCCCGCGATCGAAAGCATCACCCAGCACCTCTCCTTCAAGGGCGTTTTTGAGGATGTTTAAATCATGAACCATTCGCCAATACCATTTATGGGCCGGACAGACTTGAAACCCGGAATGATTACAATCTATACTCTAGCCCGAATTACGCAATGCCCGATTACAATAACTTGCACCCGTTAACAGGAGATCAGCGTCATGGCCGACCGCTACACCCCGGGCCGTCATTTTCTGCAAATACCCGGGCCGACAAATGTGCCGGACCGGATACTCAGGGCGATGGATAACCCGACCATCGATCACCGCGGCCCGGCCTTCGCTGAAATCGGCAAGGCCTGTCTTGACGGGATGAAGACGATTTTCAAGACCAATTCCCATGTGGTGATTTTTCCCGCTTCCGGTACGGGGGCATGGGAGGCGGCACTGGTCAACACCCTCAATGAGGGGGATCTGGTCCTGATGGTGGAGACCGGTCATTTCGCCAGTCTCTGGAACAAGATGGCCACCCGTCTCGGGATCAGGACAGAGTTTCTCGAAACCGACTGGCGCCGGGGGGTGGTGCCGGAGGCCATCGAACAGAGACTACGGGCAGATACCAAAGGTGAGATCAAGGCGGTCTGTGTTGTGCATAACGAAACCTCAACCGGTGCGACATCCCGGATCGCCGATGTGCGTGCCGCCATGGATGCGGCCGGCCATGATGCGCTTCTGATGGTGGATACGATTTCCTCCCTTGCCTCGATAGATTACCGCCATGACGAATGGGGCGTGGATGTGACGGTTTCCGGCTCACAAAAAGGGTTGATGCTGCCCCCCGGACTTTCGTTCAACGCGGTGTCGGCGCGGGCGGCGGACACCGCTTCGAAGGGCGGCATGCGGCGTTCGTATTGGGACTGGGAAGATCAGCTGGAGGCCAATAAATCCGGGGCCTTTCCCTACACGCCTGCCACCAACCTGCTCTACGGGCTGAAAGAGGCCATATCCATGCTGCATGAAGAAGGTCTTGATGCGGTCTTTGCCCGGCATGACCGGCATGCCGAAGCCACCCGGCGCGCAGTTCAGGCCTGGGGGCTTGAGGTGCTCTGCCAGGAGCCGAAGGATTATTCCAGTTCGCTTACGGCTGTTCTCCTTCCGGAAGGGCATGATGCGGATGCCTTCCGTGCCGTGGTGCTCAGCCATTTCAACATGTCTCTCGGAAACGGGTTGTCGAAACTTGCCGGACGTGTTTTCCGTATCGGCCACCTTGGGGATTTCAATGACCTGATGCTGCTGGGCACGCTCAGCGGTGTTGAGATGGGGCTTGATCTTACCGGTATTCCGCATCAGAAAGGCGGGGTTGATGCCGCGATGCAGTACCTGAAATCAGCATGACGTTATTATAACCGAATATGGGCACGGCAGACAGGTGGCGTTTCGATGCAGATGAAAAGCCGGAATGGCAGGGGCAATCATGACGAGCGATATTATTTACGAGACTCGCGGGCAAACGGGGCTGGTGACACTGAACAGGCCGTCGTCACGTAATGCCCTCACCTTTGAGATGTATGAGACGGTGCGGTCTCTCTGTGCCCGGGCCGGCACTGCAGATGATCCGGACAAGCTCCGCGCTGTGGTTATCGCCGGCGCAGGCGACAAGGCTTTTGCCGCCGGAACCGATATCAGCCGTTTCAAGAATTTCAGCTCCATGGACGATGCTGTTCAATATGAAGACATGATTGAAACCGTCCTCAGACAGGTTGAGGATTGCGCGGTGCCTGTCATAGCGGCGCTGCATGGCGCAGTCACCGGGGGCGGGGCCGTGATCGCCGCCGCCTGCCATCTGCGGTACGGCACCGAAGGGATGCGGCTTGGCATGCCGATTGCCAGAACGCTCGGGAATTGTCTTTCTGTTGCCAATCTACGTCGACTGGTCCGTATTCTCGGCGATGCGGAAGTGCACAGGCTCATTCTCACCACAGATCTGCTCGATGCTGAATCTGCCCTCAGACGCGGCTTTGTAAGTGAGGTTTTCCCCACTAAAGATGCCACGCTTGAACATGCGCTGATGATGGCCGAACGGATTGCGGGTCTGGCACCGCTGACGCTTCAGTCGAGTATGGAAGGCCTGCGCCGTCTCAGAGAAGCGATGCCTCTTCCCGATGATCATGATCTGATTGAACGCTGCTATATGAGCGAAGATTTCCGCGAGGGCATGGCCGCCTTTTTTGACAAGCGCAAGCCGGAATGGAAGGGCAAATAGATATGCCCGGCCCGCTTCAAGGACTTAAAGTCATTGAACTGTCTCATATCATGGCGGGGCCTGTCTGCGGCATGATGCTGGCGGATATGGGGGCGGATGTCATCAAGGTGGAGAAGATCGGCAGCGGCGATGATTCGCGCAAGATGATCCCTCCTGTCATAGCTGGCCAATCCGCGGCCTTCATGATGATGAACCGCAACAAGCGCGGGATCGCCCTTGATCTCAAGCATGAAGACGGAAGGTCGGTATTGGCCGAGATGCTCAGCACGGCCGATATCGTGATTGAGAATTATCGTCACGACACCATGGAAAAGCTTGGTCTCGGCTATGCAAGGTTGAAGGAAAAAAATCCCGGCCTGATTTATGTTGAAATTTCCGGCTATGGACGCACCGGCCCCTATGCCGAGCGTGCAGGTTTTGATCTTATCGCCCAGGGTGTTTCCGGGCTCATGAGCATCACCGGACCAGATGGGGGCGGGCCTCCGGTAAAGGTCGGTGCGCCCGTCACGGATATCACCGCCGGGATAATTGCGGCAATGGGGGCGCTCGGGGCCTATATTCACCGCCTGAAGACAGGAGAGGGCCAACGTGTCGACACGTCGCTGTTTGAGGCCGGCATCACCCACACTTTCTGGCAGTCGGCGATTTGTCTGGCAACGGGCATATCTCCGGTGGCATTGGGTTCGGCCCATCCCCTGAACGCACCGTATCAGGCCTTTGAAACCAGAGATGGCTGGATCAATATTGGTGCCGCCAACCAGAAAAACTGGAAAATTCTGCTCGGTATCATAGCGGCGGAGCATCTTGATGAAGACCCGCGTTTTGCCGATAACGCCAGCCGGATGCAACATAAGGACGAGTTGGTGGAGGTGTTGACCCCCTTGTTGAAATCACGCCGGACCGATGAGTGGCTTGAGGTAATGGATAAAGCAGGGCTTCCGGCGGGACCTATTCTTTCGATCGGGGAGATGCTGACTCATGCGCAGACCATCGCCCGTGGTATGGTGGTGGAAACCGAACATTCCATTGCGGGCGCGGCGAAATCACTGGGCCATCCCGTGCGGTATCATGAAACCCCGGCCGAGATCAGCCGTCCGGCCCCTGTTCTTGGCCAGCATACGGATGAAGTCCTCGCCGAATACGGATATAACGCCGGGATGATCACGGCCTTGCGCGATAAAGGCGTGATCTGAACTGAAGGCGGCAAGACAGGGCTGAAAATTCCCGGGTTTTTTAAGATTGGTCTGCCTGATCGAAATGGGCAAGCAGTTCAACGATGATCGCATCAATATCGCGGCCTTCGGTGGTAAGCCGGCATTCAGGATCCAGTGGCGGCTCATAGGGGCTGCTGATGCCGGTGAAGTTGGGAATTTCGCCGGCCCGGGCTTTCTTGTAAAGACCTTTGACGTCACGTTTCTCGCAGATATCCAGCGGCGTGTCGACAAAGACTTCGACAAAATCCCCGGCTTTGAACAGCTCACGTGCCATGTCACGCTCAGCCCTGAAGGGGGAAATGAAAGCGGTCAGCACAACAATGCCGGCATCGACCATCAGCCGCGCAACCTCGCCGATCCGCCGGATATTTTCCACGCGGTCGGCATCGGTGAAGCCGAGATCCTTGTTCAGCCCATGCCGGATATTGTCGCCATCAAGGATATAGGTGTGGATGCCGCGGGCGTTAAGGGCTATCTCAAACGCGTTGGCGAGGGTGGATTTCCCCGAACCGCTCAACCCGGTGAACCAGTAGACGCGCCCCTTGTGGCCGTTGAGCTCTTCCCGGTCCGTGCGGCTGATATCGGTGGCCTGTTTGTGGATATTGCTGGCCCGGCGCAAGGCATAGCGGATCATTCCGGCGCCAACCGTTTCATGGCTTTCGCGGTCAATGATGACAAAACTGCCCATTTCCCTGTTATCCTCATAAGGATCAAAGACAATGGCCCGGTTAAGGTTGATGGTGGCCCGGGCAATATCATTCAGGGCAAGATCGGTGGCGCTGAGGGCATTTCCCGTTGAGATATCATAGGTGAATTTGATGCCGGTGATTGTTCCCTGGCATCGTTGGGGACCGAATTTGAATTCATATCGCCGGCCGGGAAGGGCTTTATCCCGTCCCATCCATACAATTTCCGCTTCGAACTGGCCGGAGACTTCCGGCGGATTGTCGGTCGCCGCAATCACATCACCACGGGACAATCCGACGTCATCGGCAAGCGTGACGGTGACGCTCTCTTCCGCCCGGGCAGAGCCCCGTGCCTCATTGCCGACGGTCACCCCGGTAATGGATGTTGTCGTGCCGCTCGGCAGGATGCGCACCCGGTCACCTGCCTTAAGACTGCCGCTGGCAATCCGGCCGGCATAGCCGCGAAAATCCGGAGACGGGCGGTTGACCCATTGCACGGGCAGCCGCATCGGCGCATCCGGTGATGCCATTCCCGTTCCGGCCTGTTCCAGTGCGGTGAAGATGACAGGGCCCTCGTACCAGTTCATGTTATTGCCCCGGGCTGAGACCATGTCGCCATGAAGTGCGGAGACGGGAATGGCGGTCAGATTCTCAAATCCGAGTGAGGTGGCGATCTCCTGATATTCATCCCGGATACGCAGAAAAACATCTTCCTTGTATTTCACGAGGTCCATCTTGTTGACGGCAAGAATGATCTGCCGGACCCCCATGAGTGAGCAGATGAGGCTATGCCGACGTGTTTGTTCCAGAATGCCGTAACGCGCGTCTACCAGTATGATCGCCAGCGCGGCCGTAGACGCGGCGGTAACCATGTTTCGCGTATATTCCACATGCCCGGGTGTATCCGCGAGAATAAAGCGGCGGTTTTCGGTTGCCAGGAAACGGTAGGCAACGTCTATGGTGATACCCTGTTCGCGCTCGGCCGCAAGCCCGTCCACCAGAAGCGCGAAATCAAGCTCTCCGCCTTGCGTGCCTTCATCTTTCGATTCCGCGGTCAGGGTTTCAATCTGGTCGTCAAAAAGGCTCTGCGCGTCGTAAAGCAGGCGGCCGATAAGCGTGCTTTTGCCGTCATCAACACTGCCGCAGGTGATAAGCCTGAGCGTGTCCTGATGCGCAAGACCGGCCAGATAGGTTTCGATATTGTCCGGCGCAGTCATCAGAAATACCCTTCCATCTTTTTCATTTCCATGGAGGCGCCGCCATCACGGTCGATGACGCGGCCTTCACGTTCGGATGTTCTTGCGGCCAGAAGCTCCTGAATGATCTCCGCGATATTCTGAGCGCCTGAGGGCACCGCGCCGGTCAGGGGATAACAGCCCAATGTGCGGAAGCGGACCGTTTCGATCTTTATCTCTTCATTTTCCATGAGTTTCATCCGGTCATCATCAACCATGATGAGGGTGCCGTCACGCTCCACCACCGCTCGCGGTGCCGCAAAATACAAGGGCACAATGGCGATCCCCTCTCTCCAGATGTAGTGCCATATATCCATCTCCGTCCAGTTGGAAAGAGGAAACACCCGCATGCTTTCACCTTTGTGAATCCGGGTGTTATAGAGACTCCAGATCTCAGGGCGCTGATTTTTGGGGTCCCACTGGTGGGTTGCGGAACGAAAGGAAAAGATGCGTTCTTTGGCCCGGCTTTTTTCTTCATCCCGGCGGGCGCCTCCGAACGCGGCGTCAAAACCATGGGCGTCCAGTGCCTGTTTGAGCGCTTCGGTTTTCATGATGTCGGTATGAAGGGCGGAGCCATGGTCAAACGGGTTGATGCCGCGTTTTATCCCGTCCGGGTTCTGGTGGATGATCAGCTCCATGCCCGTGGACTCAGCCACCGCGTCGCGGAAATCATACATGGCCCTGAATTTCCAGCCGGTATCCACATGCAGAAGCGGAAAGGGCGGCTTGCCCGGGGCAAACGCCTTGAGCGCCAGATGCAGCATGACCGCGCTGTCCTTGCCGATGGAATAGAGCATGACAGGATTGCTGACTTCTGCCACCACCTCACGCATGATGTGGATAGCCTCGGCCTCAAGCCTGTCGAGATGGGTAAGGCGACCCGGAACACCATCGCGAGCAGGTGGAGCGTGGCTGCCGGCCGGAGACAGGCGGGGGAGAGCAACACTATCCCGGTCAACCTGTTCAGGATATGAGGGCAGACCGCTTTCCACCCCGTCCGGCCAGTCCTGAAGGTGCCTCAGAACAGGACAAAGCTGCGCTGACGGGAAAATAAGCAACGGGGTCTTCATCGCATCACGAAAAGACAAGATGGCAAGGGAAAGAAATGCCTCATCATCAAGACCATCAGGCCGAAACAGCCAGTGCCGCCCACCCCGGCCGTCATTGGCCACGATCATATCAATACCCTGTCGGGGGGTGTGAAATTGCAGATACACAACCTTCCCGCGCCGGCGAAGAACAGATGCCACCATCGCCGATGCCACGCCGGACCGAAACCCGGTGATGCCGGAAAGCAGCTCAAGGCTGAGGGTTTCAGGAAGAAAATTATCCCGGGCAATGTGACGCTCAAGCTGGCGACGCTCGGATTTGCCGCCATCGCCGCCAAGCCATTCCTGCAAATAAGTCACATTCCAGGCAGGCAAAATTCCATCAGGGCCGGGGTCACGATTGAAAATCGGGAAGTTGTCGCAATTTTGCATTTATGCCTGCAATATTTTAAATCCAAATGATTTAAAGGGATTAATTTAAAAAATCACACAGGTCAAGCAAAATAACGACAAATTCAGATGATGTGCCGGTTCAGAAATTTCAGGGAGATCTACCCAAGCCGACGCCTGATATCAGGTGAGGCTTTGATATCGCCATTGCGGATGTAATCTTCGTGATTCTGCTCAACCTTTGCGAGATCATAGCGGTAGTTGACCATCAGCCCGGCGGATTGCCGGATGGCCTTGTCAGAGAGATCACCTCTTGCGTTAAGGCGGTCAAGAATGGCGCCGTTGCCCAGATGGAAACGGGCCACGGGATCGTTCGGGCGTCCGTCCGGCCGATCGGAAGTAAGGAAGTAACGCGCGGCGGCGTTTAATATCTTATCATCGGTGTCTTCACCGATAAGAGATTTGTCGGCGCTGAGAGCGAAAAGTTCGGGGTCATGTTTCTCAAGCCATGACCTGAAGCCGGGCACCGGCGACAGGGTTACAAAAGTCCTGAGCCCGGGCAGATCACGTTTCAGGTCCCTGGCCACACGTTTGATCAGGAAATTGCCGAAGGAGATCCCTTCAAGACCGCGCTGGCAGTTGGAAATCGAATAAAAGACAGCCGTATTCGCGCTATGTTCATCAATAATGTCACGTTCGCCTGCCAGCACGGATCGTATTGTGTCAGGGGTGTCTGTTGTCAGCGCAACTTCGACAAAGATAAGGGGTTCATCCGGCATGGACGGGTGGAAAAAGGCAAAGCACCGGCGATCCTGCGGCGCAAGCCGTGCCCTGAGGTCATCCCATGACGTGATCTCATGCACGGCTTCATAGGCGATGATTTTTTCCAGAATGCTGGCGGGGCTTTCCCAGGTCACAGGTTTAAGAACCAGAAAGCCCGGGTTAAACCATCCGCGCATCAATTGCTTCAGCCCGGCATCAAGTCTCTTGAGTGCGGGCGTCTTTTTAGCCAGTGTGATCAGCTCCTGCCGCATCCGGACAAGACGGACTGTCCCGCCCGGGGTGGCATTAAGCCTGCGGAAGACCTCCTGCCAGCCGGGTTCGGCGGTTTGCGAAATCTTTTCAAGATGTGCGGCCGTCGGGGAAGAGCGATAGGCAGACGTTGCCTCGGCAAGGGCGTCGGGATCAAGGTCAAGTGAGAGGAGAAGATGAAAGAACGCCTCTCTTTTTTCTTCCGGCAGGTTTTCGAAAATATCGAGCAGATGCGTGCCATGAACAAGGGATGAGATTTCCCCTTCGGCGGCGATGACGGCATTGAGTACGGCTTCGGGATTATCCCCGAGTGCACCTGCCTGACCCCGGCTGAAGAGTGGAAGCCGCAACCCGCCATCCATCAGTGAGGAAAGAATGTCATTGAAAAAGCGCATCTGCATCACGTATCTCACACCCGTAGTGATGAACTTACCATACCAAGCAAGTCACCTGCCCGCCAGCGATTTGAAAGGCTTACGGGTTTATTTATATACCAGAAATGTTGCAGAAATATGGAGGATTTTGCCCCTCTTGTGGTGCGGGGCTAGATTGGCTGGACAAGGAGCAGGGCAGCTTCCCCCGCATATTTGCTGAATTCATCAATATTTGATGTGGTCTTGCCATATCGGATTGAAAAATGAACGCGCGGGGGCTGGTCCAGAAAGGGGAGCGCGGATTTGAGCCCGATGGCAAAACTCGCGGTTGCCGTGGTGGTCTTATCTTCACGTTGCAGATTCTGGAAACTGGGATTGGCGCCTTTATATTCCGCCTGTTCATGGCGGAGGCCTGCGCTTGCTGCCCCGCCGAAGAGCTCCCGTCGGATATTTGCGCTGATACCGCGGCTGGATTTGGCATGATAAGACCGGCGCCGGTCAGCATCGGACGCATCGACCGACAGGGAGATCTGATAATCGGAAAAAGATCTCACCGCCTGCCCTGATACTGAGAGCACGGAGCCGTTTTTTTCCGATGGCTTGCGGGCCAGACCCGGGTCAAAAGAATTGTGAAAGCTGTTCTGGCTTATCCGTGCGCTGGCGCCAAATGCCCATTCGGAAGACAGAATATAACTATCGGAGACCTGAAGGCTGAAAGTGTCAAGATAGGTGCGGTCATCGATGGAGGTATTGGTGTAGGAGCCGAGGAAAGCCAGCTGATGATCGGTAAAGGTTTTCAGATACCTGCCGCTGACACCAAAGCTTGTGATATCGCCAAGAGAATATCCGTCCATGTCCCGGCGGCTGGCCGTGACCCCGAGAGACAGGCTTTCGGGAAGTTGCGCCACAAGCTTGCCGGTGATGTTGAGGGCGATTGATGACGTCAGAAAGGAATGGGCATTGGCACGTTTTGTATATTCAAATCCGGTGATGGACCTGTTGCCGACAGACCCGCCCTCCGGGTTGTCGACAACGCCGCCACCAAAGGTGAAAACACCTGAAATATCGTAAGTGTCTTCTGCTGTATCAATCAGTGCCAGCAATGCGCTGGCCTCGGTTTTCTGTGTTTCGGTGGCACCTGGGTTGAGAAGAAGCGTTTCCGCCATCCGCCGGGCTTCGGAAAGGTTGCCCAGCATGTACTGTGCCCCGGCCAGAAGAGACTGGGCCTGGCTGTTGTTCTTGCTCAGGGTGAGGATGCGTTCAAGCGTGGCAACCGCACCTTTGATATTCTGATTGCGCAGCTGAATGATCACCAGCCGGAAATTGAGGATCAGATCACCGGGGTTTTCAAACACGGCTTTAAAGGCTTCATCTTCGGTATGAATTTCGGCTGTATCATTGGCCCGGGCAGGCAGGACCGTCATCAGCGTAAGAAAAAACCATCCGGCCAGTATCATGAAAGGAGTGATCTTAAACATGGTCATTCATCCTGTTCCTATGGGTCATTGTGAGGGTGTTGACACGAAATGTATAAATGACACCGACGCTGAAATTTATGACCAAGTCAGGTGAAGCCATGGATAAAAAGAGTGTATGCAGTTTTGTGGGATTGGGGTTGATCCGGAGGCCGGCAGTCCCCCTGATGGCGGCGGGGATGATGATCCTTGCGGCCGATATCTCTGCCCAGGTAACAAAACCTGTCAGCGGAGTGATTGCGGCAAGCACATCACCTGTTGAGATACGATTTGACGGAGGAGGTGCTGTCGGCCGCCTTGCAGGCACCGGTGATCCGGTCCATCTTGATGACGAGGTTATCACGGGGCCGGAGACATCTGCCCAGATACTGCTCAAAGACCAGTCTTTATTCTCCATCGGCCCGTCTTCGGCCATCACCATCGACCGATTTGTCTATGATCCGGACAAGGACGGCACATCTTCTCTGGTGGCGACGATCACCCGGGGGACATTCAAGTTCATTTCGGGCCGGATTGCGAGATCCGGAGATGAAAACATGGTGCTCAACCTGCCGAATGCGGTGGCGTCGATCCGCGGGACATCAGGTGCGGGTCGCATCAACACCGACGGGACAACGGAAATCGCGTTGCTGTCGGGCTCCATTTCCCTCAATTCGGGGGGTGCCGCGCCTGTGGACCTGCTGACCTCTGGTTGGGGCGTCACCATTTCCCCGACCGGCGGGATCGGTGCGCCTGAACTCATCCCGGCGCAGGATCTGGACAGTCTCATCTCCGGCACAGAATTCATCCAGTCATCCCCGGGGGGTGAAAATCAGGCGTCTGATTCAGGCTCCGGTAACGGGGATGTGGAGGGCAGGTCATCTGCGGGCCCTGAGGCGGGCGATACAGCAGAGCTTACCCCTGATCAGCTGGAACAACGTCTTACCGAGGCGGAGACACTTGATGAAGCGGTGGCGGTTATCGCGGTGTCGCTCGGCTCCGGTGAAGATTCCGCATCACTCAGCGCAGGGGATGTCTCGCGCATCATTCTTGAAAATCAGAACCTGCTCAATCTCACCAATATCGATCCCGCCCTTCTGGCGCCTGAAGAAAGCGTCGGCGTCAATATCTCAACAGCGTTGCTGAGCTATGCACTGGCAGGAGGCGAGCCGCAATGGATGACGGTTATCAACGAAAACGGCTCACCCCGGGTCGGCACCCCTGCGCCACGTCCCGATTACGCGGGTCTGGTATCAGAGATCTATGCGGGGGCAGTGCGTTTTGACCGGACCGGACTTGAGCTTCCGAATGCCGGAGACAGCGCGGCGGATACCGGCATGGCGGATTACGATATTACCTTTGATTACGATACCCTGACCTTCAGCGGCACCTACCGGATCTATGATCTGGTCATGGGTGGGCGCGCTTACACAGATGGCAGTGAAACATCCTTTACCGGGGCGCTGCATACCGAGACCAACAATGCCGGTGAACGCATATATAAGTATCCGCAGTTCGATGCGGCGGGCAGTCTTGCCGCCTCAGGCAATCAGGATGAAAACGGAAACGGGCTTCTTGATACAGGCGAAACCCTGGAAGGTCTGACGATTGCCAGGGGCGCGGTCAGCATGGACGGATCTTCCGATTTCGAAGGACATGTTTCGGTTGGCGGGCATTTTGGTTCCATCTCAAACGGTGTTTCGGCCATTGACGGAAATTTTGGTGGCATTTTCGTTGCTGTCGATGAGGTGGATACAAGCGGCGGCACCCCGGCCTTTACCGGCAATTCCGTTTCCGGCATTCAGTACGAAATTGGCGATGTCAGCCAGCCATGAGAAAGATTAATCAGCTCATGGCAGGGGCATGTGCCGGTTGACGTCCTTATAGAGGAGATAGCGGAACCTGCCGGGGCCGCTGGCAACACAACATTGCGGGCAGAAGGCACGCAGCCACATGTAATCACCTGCTTCAACCTCCACCCAGTCCTTATTGAGCCGGTAGACAGCCTTGCCTTCCAGCACGTAAAGGCCATGCTCCATGACATGGGTTTCGGCAAAAGGGATGCTGCCGCCAGGCTCAAACGTGACAATATTGACATGCATGTCGTGGCGCAGATCAGCCGGGTCGACAAAACGCGTGGTCGCCCAGGTGCCGCCTGTATCAGGCATGGGCACCGGCGCAACCTCCTGATCGGAGGTCACGAAAGCGGGCGGCACATCAATACCCGGTGCGTGCTGATATCGCTTGCGCAACCAGTGGAAGGAGGCAGGCTTTCCGGTTGAGTTTTTCAGGCTCCAGGGGGTGCCGGGAGGAATATAGGCATAGCCGCCTTCGGCAAGTCTGTGTTTGTCCCCGGCAATCGTGAGGACAAGTCGCCCGGCGGTGACAAAAAGAACATGTTCGGCATCGGGGTCATCATCAGGGTCGGTGCTTCCGCCTTTGGGCCCGACTTCCATCAGGTAATGTGAGAAGGTCTCAGCAAAACCTGACAGCGGCCTTGCCAGAACCCAAAGACGGGTTTCCGTCCAATGGGGAAGAGATGAGGTCACGATGTCCGTCAGCACCCGTTTCGGGATAAAGGCATAGGCAGTGGTGAAAACCGCGCGGTCATTACCTATTTCGGACTGGGGCGGCAGACCGCCATTCGGGGTATAATATTTGTTTTTCATGATGCCACCATATCTGATTTCAGCGGTTTCTGCACTATCAAGATTTGCGTGTAGATTAAGGTTGTCGGGCGGCTTTGTATGGCCTTGCGCATTTCGATATCCTGTGGATTAATATCAGGCATTGCATGTATCGGGGAGACAGTCATGGCATCATCAGGCTCAATCGGGTTTTCAGCTGAACCCAAATCTCTCACCTATGATGTCGTTATCATTGGTGGGGCGATGATCGGCTCTTCGGTCGCATGGTTTCTTTCCAGCAATCCTGATTTTGATGGCCGGATACTGGTGGTTGAACGGGACGCCAGGTATGAATTCTGCTCAACCGCGCATACCAATTCCTGTATCCGGCAGCAGTTTTCCAACGAGATCAATATCCGCATTTCCCAGTTCGGGGCTGAGTTCGTTAAAAATTTTCGCAGATACATGGATGATGATCCCGAAGTTCCGGACGTGCTTCTGCAGAATTTTGGCTACATGTATCTGGCCGGTAACGAAGCCCTGGCAGAAGTGCTGATCGAAAACCAGAAAATTCAGGAACAGCTCGGGGCCGGAACACGGATCATGACCCCTGATGAAATCCACGAGGCCTATCCTTTCTATAATCTCGACGGCATTATTCTTGGCAGCCATAACACCAGGGATGAAGGCTATTTTGACGGCAACACCCTTTTTGACTGGTGGAAGCGGAAAGCCCGGCAGAACGGCGTTGAATATATCGAGAACGAAGTCGTGGACATAACCCGGCAGGGCAACCGTATTGAGAGCGTCACGCTTGCCTCCGGTACGGTTATCACCGCCGGAAAGGTGGTTAATGCCAGCGGGCCGCGTGCCGCCCGAACGGCCGCCATGGCAGGATGTGATCTGCCGATCGAGCCCCGCCGCAGATACACGTTCATCTTTGATGCGGCAACACCACTGGATCGTGATCTGCCGCTGACGATCGATCCTTCCGGTGTACATGTCCGCACCGATGGCAGGTATTATCTCTGCGGTTGTCCTCCCGATGAAGATCCGGCGGTGGATTTTGACGATTTTTATCTTGATCACCGTATCTGGGAAGAAAAGCTGTGGCCCCATATCGCGCATCGTATCCCGGCGTTTGAGGCGATCAAGGTGATCAACGCCTGGGTGGGCCATTACGCCTATAACACGCTGGATCAGAACGCGATTGTCGGCCCCCATGACGAGGTTGGAAATTTCCTTTTCGTCAACGGCTTCTCCGGCCATGGTTTTCAGCAGTCACCTGCGATGGGCCGGGGGCTTTCGGAATGGATTCTCTACGGGGAATACCGCAGCCTTGATCTGTCACCGCTCGGATTTGAACGTATCCGGAGCGGGACACCTTTTCTTGAAAAAGCCGTGATCTGACGGGGCGGGCAGGGCCTGCCCCAGTTCTAATATTCCTGATTGAGCGCGTCTTCGGCCGGAATTTCCCTTTCCCGGCTGGCGATGTAATCCTTAAGCGCATCATCGATGGCGGGGTCCAGCGCCGGTTCTTCGTATTCGGCCAGCAGTTTGCGTGCTTTTTCAAGCCCCCGCGTGGTGGCGTCTTTTGCGCCTTCCGCCATCCATTGCTCAAAGGAATTGTTGTCAAAGAGTTCCGGCATGAAGAAGGCGCGCTGGAAATTCTCCTGGGTATGCGGATGGCCGAGATAATGCCCGCCCGGGCCGATATCCCGGATGGCGGCAAGAGATTCGTCGAAATCATCCCATCTGAGCCCTTCCATCATGCGGTACGCCATTTCGCATTGTTCGGCGTCAATCACGAATTTGGCTGTTGAGCAGTGCATGCCGGCTTCATTCCAGCCTGCCGAATGCCAGATATAATTGGCGCCGGAAAGCATGACAGCCATCAGGGTGGTTGCGCTTTCGTATCCGGCCTGGGCATCAAGGGTCTTGGCACCGCCCAGCGTATTTGACGTGCGCCAGGGGATATTATAATGCCGGGCCATCTGTCCGATCATAAAATTCATCAGGCTGATTTCAGGTGTTCCGGCCATCGGCGCGCCGGACTGCATCGATACCGTCGAAAGATAATGCCCGTATATGGCGGGGCATCCCTTGCGGATGATCTGGGTATAGGCAAGGGCGGAAAGAGCCTCGGCGTTGAGCTGCGCTACCGCCGGAACGGTGGAGGCCGGTGTGTTGGCCCCGCCCAGAACGAAGGGAGAGCACAACACCGGCTGGTTGCGGCGACAGAACGCCCGCATGGCGCTGAGCATGGTTTCATCCCATACAAGAGGCGAATTGCCATTGCAGTTTCCGGTCACCACGGGCTGGGTTTCCATCACCTCGGGGCCAAAAAGTATTTCGCACATGTCCAGCACGTCTTCGGCATTTTTGCCGGATGTCGTCATGCCCATGAATGTCTTGTCCGAATGTTTCATCGACGAATACGTGATCCGCAGATGGCGATGGGATACAGGATGATCCATCGGCTCAACAATGTGATGTGCCGAGGAATGAAGCCCGGGCAGCATATGCGAGAGCTTGTGGAAATTGGCCAGATCGTCAAGCGTCGGGTTGCGGCGTTCGTCATCCAGATCTCTCAGATAAGGGGCGCCGGTCATCGGCACGAAGATCGAATGGAGCCCGCCCAGCGGAAGATTGCGTTCCGGATTGCGGGCGCGATACGTGAAATCCGACGGAATGGTGGAGATCAGCTCACGCACAAGGCCGCGGTCAAGCCTGACCAGATCACCTTTCACATCGGCGCCGGCACGCCGCCAGTCTTCAAGGGCAATTTCATCCCGGAACACCACCCCGACCTCTTCCAGAATATCCATCGAGGCATGGTCAATCTTTTCGACTTGCTCGGCACTCATCGGTTCAACCAGTGGCATATTGCGCCTGAGCGAAGGAAGCATGTCATCCCGGGGCCTGGTCCTGAGGTGGCGGCGCTCCTTACGTCCGCCCCGGCGGGAGTTCAGCGGTGATGGTTGATCCGATGACGGTGAATTCATGGGAATTTTCCTAAATACATATTGTATACATTTTTTTCTTGCAATATCATTTCATCCAAGTCAATACAAATA
>CAZOLR010000032.1:0-23563 GCA_964580905.1 uncultured Hyphomicrobiales bacterium
CCTTGTCGTAATACAGCTCTTCCCGGGTTTCCGTTGCGAATTCGAAATTCGGCCCTTCGACAATCGCATCCACCGGGCAGGCTTCCTGGCAGAAGCCGCAATAGATGCATTTGGTCATGTCGATGTCGTAACGTGTCGTCCGGCGACTGCCGTCCTCTCTTGGTTCAGCCTCAATAGTGATCGCCTGGGCAGGGCAGATCGCTTCACAGAGTTTGCAGGCAATGCACCGTTCTTCCCCGTTGGGATATCTGCGTAAAGCATGCTCACCACGGAACCGTGGAGACAGACTGCCTTTTTCATAAGGGTAGTTAATCGTCACCTTTGGCTTGAAAAAATATTTCAGCGTCAGCGCAAGTCCCTTTACGATTTCCAGAAGCAGAAAAGATCGGGCGGCATTAATGACAGCGTTCATGATCTTCCTCCCTAAACCGAACCCGGCAGCATATCAAAGGCCAGCATAATCCCGCCGCAGACAGCCACAAAAAGCAGGGTAAATGGCAGGAACACCTTCCAGCCGAGACGCATCAGCTGATCATACCTGTAGCGTGGTGTTGTCGCCCTCACCCAGAGAAATACAAAGAGAACCAGAGCAACTTTAAGCGCAAACCAGATCGGCCCCGGTATCCAGTTCAACGGGGCAATATCGAAAGGTGGCAGCCAACCTCCGAGGAACAGCGTCGTTGTCATCCCGGACATCAGGATCATGTTGGCGTATTCACCTAGGAAAAACAGCGCAAAGGACATGGACGAATATTCAACAAAATATCCCGCCACCAGTTCGGATTCACCTTCAGGCAGGTCAAAAGGCGCCCGGTTGGTTTCCGCAAGGGTCGAGATAAAGAAGATCACGAACATCGGGAATAACGGAATGAAGAACCACAGACCACGCTGGGCTTCGACAATATCCGTCAGATTCAGCGATCCGGCCGCCATGATAACGGTGATGATCACAAGACCCAGGGACACTTCATACGAAATCATCTGTGCCGCTGACCGCATGGCGCCAAGGAAGGGATATTTGGAGTTGCTCGACCATCCCGCCATGATCACCCCGTACACACCAAGGGATGATATGGCAAAAAGATAAAGAATACCTACATTTACATCAGCAATAACCAGACCTTCACCAAAAGGGATCACCGCCCAGGCAACCAGCGAGAGGATGAAGGTGAGCATCGGTGCCGCGACAAAAACAATCTTCGATGCTCCGGATGGCAGAATGGTTTCCTTTGAAAGGAGCTTCAGGGCATCTGCAAAAGGCTGAAACAGACCAAAAGGGCCCACGACATTAGGCCCTTTGCGCAGTTGCATCAGGCCGATCACCCGCCTTTCGGCCAGCGTAAGATAGGCAACTGCTATCAGAAGCGGAACAATAACCGCAAATATCTGGGCTACGGTAAACAAGAGCTCCAGCGTCATCGGTGCGGTCAGGATGGAAAGGATCATGTCCATTATTCGGCCGCCCCCTTCATCTCACCTTCAAAGGCGTCTATACATGCTGCCATCGTCACCGAATTCCGGCTGATCGGGCAGGTCATGTAAAAGCTGGTATCCGTGCCGGCGCCAAGGACATAACTCACAGGTGCACCGGAAATTCTGGCCGAAGATGCTGTCCCCTTGAAACGGGATACGGTAAGCACATCACGTTCCCCCAGAACGGGGTGGGATTTCACCATTTCTGATCTGAGACTTTCAAGCGTATCAAATGGCAGGGTCTTTTTGAGGGCCGCTGAAAGCGCCCGGATAATTGCCCAGTCTTCACGCGCATCGCCGGGCGGGAAGGTTGCACGCGGGGCAAACTGGACCCGGCCTTCCGTATTGACGAAAGTAGCGTCTTTCTCACACCAGGCGGCGCCGGGAAGAACAACATCAGCAATCCGCGCACCGGCATCACCATGGCTTCCCTGATAGATCACGAAAGTATCCGGTGAAATGCCGGCAAAATCATGCTCATCGGCACCAAGGAGGTAGAGAACATCAAGATCACCTGACCTGGCCGCCTTGAGGATCGACTTCGTGTCCAAACCCGTTTTTCCCGAAACGAAGCCAATATCAAGGGCACCTGCACGGGCGGCCGCTGTTTGCAGGATGTTAAACCCGTTCCAGCCTCCATCCACCACACCAACGGCTTTGGCAAGCTTGGTCAAAGCACCCAGAACAGCTTTGCTGTCGGCGCGTGCCAATGCCCCCTGACCGATGATGATCATGGGTTTTCCGGCTTTCTTCATCTTGTTGAAAACAGCCCCTTTGCCTGCCGCCAGATCACTGAGAACCCGCGCATCATCGCCGAGTTCCGTGACCGGATAGGTCAGATCAACCGGAGCGCCGAGGCGGGCAACCTGAAGGCCGTCATGCAACCACCTCCGGCGAAGCCTCGCGTTGATAACGGCGGCCTCATGCCTCGGATTGGTTCCCACCAGCAGGACAAAATCGGTCTCTTCCAACCCGTTGAAACCTGAATTGAAGATATAGGATGACCTGTTCGACGCATCGAGCACAGAACCTGCGGGCCGGCAATCTATATTCGGGCTGCCAAGTTTTTGCATCAACACCTTAAGCGCGTACATGGATTCCGTATCGCACTGATCTCCCACAAGCGCGGCTATCGCCCCGGGTTTGGCTTTCTTGACCCTTGTCTTGATCTTGGCAAATACGTCCTGCCAGCTGGCCTCAGCCAACCGGCCGTTGGCCCCGCGCATGAATGGACGGTCTAGTCTTTGGCGAAGAAGGCCGTCATGGGCATGCCGTGTTTTATCGGAAATCCATTCTTCGTTGATATCATCGTTGACCCTCGGAAGGACTCGCATCACCTGATTACCGCGGGTATCGATACGGATTGAGCTTCCGACCGCATCCATGGCATCGACTGTTTCCGTATGGCTCAATTCCCACGGACGGGCGTTGAACGCATACGGTCTGTTGGTCAGCGCGCCAACCGGGCAAAGATCCACCACATTTCCAGACAACTCAGATGCCAGCGACTTTTCAAGATAGGTGGTGATTTCCATTCCCTCACCACGCCCGATAGCGCCCAGATCATTAACCCCGGCCACTTCAGTGGAAAACCTGACGCATCTAGTGCAGTGAATGCAGCGGGTCATGATGGTCGAGATCAAAGGCCCCATATGCTTGTTTTCAACAGCCCTTTTGGGCTCAAGATAACGGCTTGTGTCACCACCATAGCCCATAGCCTGATCCTGCAGGTCACACTCCCCGCCCTGATCACAAATCGGGCAGTCCAGCGGATGGTTTATCAGCATGAATTCCATCACACCTTCACGTGCCTTCCGCACCATTTCGCTGTCGGTCTTGATGACCATACCGTCGCCGGCTGGCATGGCACAGGAGGCAACAGGCTTTGGCGCACGTTCCATCTCCACCAGACACATCCGGCAGTTTCCGGCAATGGACAGGCGTTCATGATAACAGAAACGCGGCACTTCCTTACCAGCGGCTTCACAAGCCTGAAGCACTGTTGAGCCGTCTTCAACCTGGACTTCTACGCCATCAACCGTGACCGTGATCATCCTTGCCCCCTACTCCGCCACCGCGGCAGATTTCCGCGCGGCGATACGATTTTCAATTTCACCACGGAAATGCTTGATCAATCCCTGAATAGGCCAGGCGGCCGCGTCACCCAAGGCGCATATTGTATGACCTTCAACTTGCCGGGTAACATTTTCAAGAACATCGATTTCACTGACCTCGGCCTCACCCCGGACCAGCCTGTCCATCATACGATACATCCACCCTGTTCCTTCACGGCAAGGCGTGCACTGGCCACAGGATTCATGTTTGTAGAAATAGGATATCCGGGCAATGGCCTGAATAATGTCAGTGGATTTATCCATCACGATAATGCCGGCAGTGCCAAGCCCGGTGCCTGCCGCCCGCAGACTGTCAAAATCCATCAGCATGTCATCGCATACGGATTTCGGCATCAGCGGGGTGGAAGATCCGCCCGGGATGATGGCCAGAAGATTATCCCAACCGCCACGAACACCGCCTGCATGCTTTTCAATCAGCTCCTTGAGCGGAATACCCATCTCTTCTTCAACATTGCAGGGGTTATTGACATGCCCCGAAATGCAGAACAGCTTGCTGCCGGTATTATTTTCACGGCCCAGGCCTGAAAACCAGTCCGCCCCGCGCCTGATAATAGTCGGAACCACGGCGATAGTTTCCACGTTGTTTACCGTCGTCGGGCATCCGTAAAGGCCAACACCCGCAGGAAATGGCGGTTTAAGGCGAGGTTGCCCCTTCTTGCCTTCAAGAGATTCGATCAACGCGGTTTCTTCGCCGCAGATATACGCACCAGCGCCACGATGAAGATAGAGGTCGAAATCCCATCCTGATTTGGCAGCATTCTTGCCAAGCAGTCCGGCATCGTAGGCTTCATCAATGGCTGTCTGCAACGCTTTTGCTTCGTTTACGAACTCGCCACGGATATAGATATACGCCGCATTGGCCCGCATGGAAAAGCCGGCAAGCAGGCAACCTTCAATCAGTTTATGCGGCTCATGACGAATAATATCACGGTCCTTGCAGGTTCCGGGCTCACTCTCATCGGCATTGACCACAAGATAATGTGGCCGTTCCTTCACTTCCTTGGGCATGAACGACCATTTCAATCCGGTGGGGAAACCGGCGCCGCCACGTCCGCGCAATCCTGAAGCCTTGACGATTTCGATCAGTGCTTCCGGACCCTTCTTCATCAGTTGAGCGGTACGGCTCCAGTCCCCACGTTTTTTGGCCGCGGCAAGACCAGCTGACTCCCAGCCGTAAATATTGGTGAAAATCCGGTTTTCATCCGCCAGCATTTCAGCCTCCTTTACGGGCAGATTTTGCCGCTTTTTTTGTTTTGCCGGGGAATGGCGTCACTGATGACAACGACGTTGGCCCCGGTTCGGGTTGCGAGCCTTGACGTCCCTTGATGGAGCCAGCAGGCGGAACATCGTCATCTTTTAGCTTATCTAGGAGTGTTGCCATGCCTTCGTAGTCAAGGTCTTCATAATAATCATCGTTGATCTGGACCATCGGCGCATTGACACATGCCCCAAGGCATTCCACTTCAAGCAGGGTAAATTTACCGTCGGCGCTTGTTTCGCCATTGCTGATCCCGACCTTATCTTTGATGCAACGCATCACATCATCGCTGCCGCGCAACCAGCAGGGTGTTGTTCCGCATGCCTGAATGAAATACCTGCCCACCGGGCGGAGGTTGAACATGGTGTAGAAGGTTGCGACTTCAAGAACACGGATTTCCGCCATATCGAGTATCTTTGCGATCTCTTCAATCGCTTTCATCGGTACCCAGTTATCATGCTGGCGCTGAGCCAGATCAAGCAGAGGGAGAACCGCACTGGCTTTCCGGTCTTTCGGATATTTGGCAAGAATCGATTTTATCCGGGCTTTGTTTTCTGACGTGAAGGCAAAGGCGTCCGGCTGATCTTCGGCGATACGGCTGGATATGCTCATCGGTCGATCTCTCCAAAAACAACATCGAGTGATCCGAGAATGGCAACGCTGTCTGCCAGCATGTGACCACGCGACAACTGATCCATTGAGGACATAAAAGCAAATCCAGGCGCCCTGATTTTACAGCGGTAGGGTTTGTTCGTTCCATCCGATACAATATAGACACCGAATTCACCTTTGGGGGCTTCAACCGCGGTGTATGTTTCCCCGGCCGGTACGTGAAATCCTTCGGTGTAGAGTTTGAAATGATGGATGAGCGCTTCCATGGAGGTCTTCATCTCATCACGGCGGGGAGGCGTAACCTTATGATCTTCAGCCAGAACCGGACCTGCCGGCATATTCTCAATCGCCTGGCGGATAATCCGCAACGACTGACGCATCTCCTCAATACGAACAAGATACCTTGCGTAACAATCCCCTGTCTTCCCGGTCGGGATATCGAAATCCATTTCCTCATAGACATCATAAGGCTGAGTTTTACGCAAATCCCATGGCAGACCTGATGCCCGGATACAAGGGCCTGAAAAACCGAGATCCAGCGCTTCGTCGAGCGTCACAACACCGATATCTACCGTGCGCTGCTTGAAAATCCTGTTGTCGGTAAGAAGTGTTTCCATATCATCGATAAAGGAAGGGAAACGCTCAACCCAGTTGAGGATATCATCCGTAAGTCCTTCAGGCAGATCCTGATGCACACCGCCAGGCCGGAAATACGCCGCATGAAGCCGCGCCCCGGATGCGCGTTCATAGAAACCCATCAACTCTTCGCGTTCTTCAAACCCCCACAACAGCGGTGTCATCGCCCCGACATCAATGGCAAAGGTGGTAAGGTTCAGCAGATGGTTCAGGATGCGGCCAATTTCACAATACATCACCCGGATGAACTGTGCCCTTCGGGGAACATCGATCTGCATCAGTTTTTCCACGGCCAGGGCAAACGCGTGCTCCTGATTCATCGGCGAGACATAATCCAGCCGGTCAAAATAAGGCAATGCCTGCAGATATGTCTTATGTTCGATCAACTTTTCGGTGCCGCGGTGCAACAATCCGATATGAGGGTCAGCCCGTTCAATCACCTCCCCGTCCATTTCAAGGACAAGGCGAAGCACTCCATGGGCGGCGGGGTGCTGCGGGCCGAAATTCATTGTAAGGGGTTTGATCTGTGCTTCAGCCATATCCTACTCCTCCCCTTCGGCCTTGCCCGGACCAGCAACAGGATCATCCTGGCGCATGGCAGTCTGCATTCCTTCCCAGGGGCTCATAAAATCGAAATCCCGGAACTCTTGCGTCAGGCTCACCGGCTCATAAACAACTCTTTTCTCGCTGTCGTCGTAACGGGTTTCCACTGTCCCGGTAAGCGGAAAATCCTTCCTCAGGGGATGACCTTCGAAACCATAATCGGTGAGCAAGCGGCGAAGATCGCCATGGCCGCTGAAAAAGATACCGAACATGTCCCAGATTTCACGCTCAGACCAAATGGCCGACGAGAAGATATGGCTTACCGAAGGAGCAATTTCGCCATCAGCGATAGGTGCAAGCAGACGAAGACGCTGATTGAGCCGAACACTCAGCAATTGATAGACAAGCTCAAACCTTTTTGGCCTTGATGGATAGTCAACTGCCGTAAGCTCTGACAGCTGGCTGAAGCTTCCCCCGCTTTCATCACGCAGCTTCAGCAATATCCCGGGAATATCCTCAACAGCCACGGTGAAAGCCAGCTCACCCCTGAACACGCGGGCTGAAAGAGCGCGGCCGGCCAGAATAGATTCAACCTGAAGCTGAAGGTTTTCCAGAGCCTCATTTCGCTTTGCAAGAGCAACATCCGTAGAGGATTTTGACATCATCGATACCTTTGAGATCAGCGTGCTATCGTTGCCGTACGGCGAATTTTCTTTTGCAGTTGAAGCAATCCATAGATCAGTGCTTCAGCGGTAGGTGGACAGCCCGGCACATAAACATCAACCGGAACAATGCGATCACATCCCCGCACAACCGCATAGGAATAATGGTAATACCCGCCACCATTGGCACATGACCCCATAGACAGCACCCAGCGTGGTTCAGCCATCTGGTCATAAACCTTGCGCAGGGCGGGGGCCATTTTATTGGTGAGTGTGCCAGCGACGATCATAACATCTGATTGACGCGGACTTGGACGGAACAGCATGCCGAAACGATCCATATCGTATCGGCTGGCGGCGGAATGCATCATTTCAACAGCACAGCAGGCAAGACCAAAAGTCATTGGCCATAGCGAGCCTGATCGCGCCCAGTTAAAGAGCTTGTCAGCCTGGGCAATAACAAAACCCCTGTTGGCAATTTCATCACCCACGGCGGCAAGAATGGCATCCTGACCGGCACCCGGCGGAATAGGATTTGAATTTGGCGACGTGATCAATCCCATTGCATTAATCCCAGTCCAGGGCTCCCTTTTTCCACTCGTAAACAAAACCAATAGTCAGGACGATGAGAAACACCATCATAGACCAGAAACCAAAGGCGCCTGTCTCGCTGAGAGATACGGCCCAGGGGAAGAGAAATGCAACTTCCAGATCAAAAATGATAAACAGAATAGCCACCAGATAAAACCGGATATCAAAGCGGCTGCGGGAGTCATCAAATGCCTCAAAACCGCACTCATAAGCGCTCAGCTTTTCAGGATCAGGACGTTGGGCACCCACCAGCACGGAACCAATGACGAAGGCTGACGCCAGCGTCAATGCAATGGCCAGAAATACAGCAATCGGAAGATATTCCTGAAGATAGGCTTCCATAATTCCCCCTGATGTACCCCCCGGTATGATTATTGGTATACCTTATTCCATCCTGGACATAATAGATCAAGATGAAAACGCGGGATGGGACAAATTTTCACGCCTGATTTCAATACCAGAACCCTGTTAACTCAAAAAAGCATTTATGATGGGATCAGATCGAAAATCCAAATTCGTTCTTAAGCGCTGTTTCAAGGGCGATCACCTTGTCCTCCGGCATTGCCATCAGAGGAGGACGCAGGTTGTTCCATCGCGGCTCACCCAATGCTCTTGCGAGAAGGGCTTTCTGCGCCGGAATAGGCGCATAATCCTGGAACAGGAGACGAATGCCTCTGACCAACTGATGCTTCTCTCTCGCCTTATCCCATTCTCCTTGATGGCAGAGATCAATCACCTCAGCAATGCGCTGGCCGTTGAGATTGGCCGTAGCTGAAATACAACCCGGCGCTCCGGCTTCAACAGCTTCGATAACCGGCAGCTCAGCTCCCGGATAGGTAATTAGGCCTTTGATATCGAGCAGTGCTTTGGTGTTTTCCCAGTCCCCCGACGAATCCTTGATGCCTACAACCACATCAGGAAAGGTGGAGTGAAGCCGGCGGACCAGATCGATTGACAAACCAACGCCAGACACTTGCGGGATATGGTAAAGATAGATCCGAAGATCAGGATGATTAACCATTTCGATAAGTCGGCTGTAATAACTGAAAAGGCCATCATCGCTGACACCCTTAAAGTAAAAAGCAGGCAGGATCATTGCACCAAGGCATCCATGATCGACAGCGTGGCGCGTCAGTTTTGCCGTATCAACCAGATTGGTCAGCCCGGTTCCCGGGATCATAACTTTTGGGTCCACACCTGCTTTGATCAGGGCATCTAATGCGGCCATACGTTCATCAATTCCCACCGACAGGGCTTCACCGGTTGTGCCGAACGGGGCAAGACCTGCGCATCCCCCTTCGCTCAGCAGTCTTTTGGCCATAGCAGTGTAAAGGTCAGTGGCGATCGTCAAATCGTCGTTAAAAGGCGTTAATACAGGTGAGATAAGACCTTTGAGCATGGCATCCTCGTAGCGATGTGGAATATTCAGGGACATTTTTGAAAATAATCTTGTATTCGTGTGTATACCGCTTTGAACATTACCTCCGCAAGCCCTGAACTGACATGTTCATCTTTAATTGTTACACTTGCATTCTCATGCAGGTCATGTATAAAGCGCCTCAATCTGTGCGTTCAGCACATTATATCAACCTCTTGCCGGTAGCCTAACGCATATGCTGCCGGTTTGGTGGAAAACCACCGTATCAGCCAGAAGGGGAAACCACTATGCGTCTGTATGAAAGCGTGTTTATTGCGCGCCAGGACATTTCAACCGGCCAGGTTGATGCCCTGTGTGACGAATTTGCCGGCATCATCACCGAAGGCGGCGGCAAAATTCTCAAAAAAGAATATTGGGGCCTGAAAAGCCTTGCCTACCGGATCAAGAAAAACCGGAAAGGGCATTACGTGATGTTCAACATCGAAGCTGACTCCGCCACGATGGATGAATATGACCGCAAAATGGGTCTTAATGAAGATATTCTTCGGATTCTGACCATCAAGATTGATGAAGTCGATGATGAACCGTCGATCATGATGCAGTCAAAGTCAGACCGCCCGTCTCACGACGACAAAGATGTGGAAGGAGAATAAGATTATGGCTCAGCTTGAAATCAAACGTGCTTCCGTTCGCCGCCCTCAGGGCCGGCGTCGTAAATCCTGCCCGTTCTCAGGTCCCAACGCCCCGAAAATTGACTATAAAGACGTTAAACTGCTTCAGCGTTTCACCACCGAGCGCGGGAAAATTGTTCCCAGTCGTATTTCCGCTGTTTCAGCCAAAAAACAACGTGAACTGACGACCGCCATCAAGCGTGCGCGGCATCTGGCTCTCATGCCATATGTTGTGAGCTAAGGAGAGATATCATGGAACTTATCCTGCTTGAGCGCGTGGAAAATCTTGGCCAGATGGGTGATCTTGTCACCGTAAAGCCTGGTTACGCCCGCAACTTCCTTCTGCCCAAGGGCAAAGCTCTTCGTGCGACCGAAGAAAACAAAAAGCGTTTTGAAAACGAACGGGCGCAACTCGAGGCTGACAACCTCGCCCGCAAAGGTGAAGCTGAAGAAATGGCCAAAAAAATGGAAGGGCTGAGTGTCAGCCTTATCCGTGCGGCATCTGAAATGGGTCAGCTTTATGGTTCTGCCAGCAGCCGTGATATCGCTGATCTGGTTACCGAAGCCGGGTTCACGATTGCAAAGAATCAGATTGATCTCAACACCGCCATCAAGACACTTGGTCTCTTTCCTGTACGGGTTGCCCTTCATCCCGAAGTGTCTGTCGAGGTTACGGTCAATATTGCCCGCAGTGCCGATGAAGCCGCTGAACAGCAGCGTCTGGGACGGGCGATTATCAGCGACATTGCCGAACGTGAACGTGAGGAAGCCGCCGAAGCCGCCCGTCTTGCAGCAGAACGCGTGGCTGCTCAGGAGCTTGAAGACGAAACGACCGGATCCGACGAAGCGCAAGACGCACCCGCTGATGAAGTCGCGGGTGATACGGCCGGAGAAGAAACCGCTTCAGAATAACAAGACTTACACTATGGATTTCGGGTTACCCCCGATATCCCCGTTATTCACAAGTCCCATCCCGCCCTGGTCTGTTCCTGGGCGGGATTATTTTTGATATGCTGACGTCATGAGCGATAACCAACCACCATCATCTGCTGTGTCTGCTGGTCAAGGCGGCGAAGACAATATTGCCAATTTTCCGCAGAAAGATCAGATCGCACGGGTCATGCCACATAACCTGGAGGCTGAACAGGGCCTTCTTGGGGCACTTATCACCGATAACTCGATCATCGAGGAAATCAACGACGGGCTCAGGGAAGACAATTTCCATGATCCGGTTCATGGCCGGATTTATGCCGCCATAAAGAGCCTGACCAGCCGTGGCCAGCTCGCCAATGCCATTACGCTGAAAAGTTATTTTGTCGGTGATCCTGCATTTGAAGGAACGGATATCGAAACCTACCTGATACAACTTTCGGAAAACGTGCTCTTCCTGTCCGAGGCCCCGCAATACGCAGAAGAGATCAGACAATGCTTTCTGAGACGCGAATTGATCCGTCTGTCTGAAGACGTGGTGATGAAAGCACGCACCGCTAATCTTGAGATGACAGCCGAAACCCAGATCGAAGAAGCAGAGCAAAGACTTTTCACGCTTGCGGAACAGGATCAGGCGCAAGGAGGGTTGCGCGCCTTCAGCCAGTCGCTTACTCAGGCCATTCAGATGGCCGACGCCGCTTCAAAAAGCAGTGGAGGATTATCGGGTGTCGGCACAGGGCTCAGGGATCTCAACCGGCTTCTTGGCGGCCTTCAGCGATCTGACCTGATCATTCTTGCCGGACGCCCCGGCATGGGGAAAACAGCACTTGCAACGAATATAGCGTTTCATGCCGCCACCACCACCCTGACAGGAGAAACCCCACAACATGTGGCGTTCTTCTCTCTTGAAATGTCTTCTGAGCAGCTGGCCAACCGTATTCTTTCAGAACGTTCCGGTATCCCATCAGAAAGCATCCGCCGGGGTGATCTTACAGCCAATCAGTTCCGTGATCTGGTTCACGCAGCAGGGGAGATCGAAACCGCGCCGATTTTTATCGACGACACCCCTGCCCTGTCCATCTCACAGCTGGCCAGCCGGGCACGCCGATTGAAACGGACCAATGACCTCGGTCTTATTGTTGTGGATTATCTTCAGCTGCTCTCCGCGCCTCTTGGTCAGCGGGTCGAGAATCGGGTGCAGGAAATATCGTCCATATCACGGATGCTGAAATCGATTGCCAAAGAGCTCAATGTGCCGGTTGTTGCCCTTTCGCAGTTGTCCCGCGCCGTAGAGCAACGTGAGGACAAGAGACCAAATCTCTCTGACCTGAGGGAATCGGGATCCATTGAACAGGACGCCGATGTTGTCATGTTCGTGTATCGTGAAGAGTATTATCTTTCCAAGAGCGAACCGGATCGACGCGACACCGACAGCGATGAAGTCTTCAACACCCGATATGAGCGATGGAAGGAACGCCTTGAAAAGGCGCAGGGACGTGCAGAAATCATTATCGCCAAACAGCGACATGGCCCGACCGGTGTCATTATGCCGAACTTTATCGCCGAACAGACAAAGTTTGTTGACAGCATCGCCGAAGATCATCTGCCAGAAGGGTTTTAGTAGCAGTTATGAATGGCTCAGCACGCCTGATTGCCAGAATTGATCTGGACCGGCTGGTGACCAACTGGCGGGCTCTTGATCAACTTTCAGGAACGGCGCAAGCATCAGCTGTAATTAAGGCCGATGCCTATGGTCATGGTGTCCACATGGTGGGTCAGGCCCTGTATAAGGCCGGATGCCGGACTTTCTTTACCGCAAGCATTGATGAAGCGGTACACCTGAGATCAATTCTCAGCACTGCAGTGATCGGGTATTTCGACGGACTTGACCGTGACGATATAGAAGCGGTGCTGGAGCATAATATTCTTCCCTCTGTTTCAACAACAGGGCAGTTGGCAATACTCGCCGAAACAGCCAAGAAACAAGGGCAACCAATTCCTGCCATGATTCAGATAGACACCGGCATGAACCGCCTCGGTGCAGGACCTGATAACCTGACGACGTTAGCCACATCAGATGATATCAGCGCCGGCGACTGGCGGCTGATCTTCTCTCACCTTGCCAGCGCGGATGATCCGGCCTCAATGCAGAGCACGGCGCAACGCGAGGCTTTTGATCAGGCCCGCCGCCTTTTCCCCCCTATACCTGCAAGTCTTGCCGCCACCGGAGGTATCGCGCTGGGTGAGAAATATCATTATCAGATGACACGTCCGGGCATCGGCATTTATGGCCTCCCCCCTGTTCCTCAGCTCGCACCCTATCTTAAACCCGCGCTCAGCCTACACGCCCGCGTTCTTCAGATACGCGATGCCAAACCCGGAGATCATATCGGTTATAATGCCACCGCCACCTTGAGCAGGTCATCACGTCTCGCCACTATTGCCGGCGGCTATGCTGATGGCGTCCGTCGCCAGCTCAGCAACAAGGGCATCGTCCACAAGGACGGCCTGACCGCCCCTGTTATCGGCCGGGTTTCCATGGACACCACCATTATCGACATCACCAACTGGCCATCAGATCACCTCACCCCCGGGGACTGGGTTGACCTCATACATGATGGGTATACGGCCGACGACATGGCCCGTGACAGCGATACGATCGGCTATGATGTGCTGACAACACTTGGCCTCAGGGCAAAGCGACAGTATGCTGGCAACATTATCGATGATTTGGATATCCGGGACTGATGAACATCCTCCGAATTCCAGGCCAGGCCGCCCTTGATCTGCTCGCGCAATTCGGCAAACTGGCCATGTTTACCGCCAGCGCCGTTTTCTGGATTTTCCGGCCGCCATGGTATGGGCGCCAGCTCATCCGGCAGGCGATTGATATCGGCTATTTTTCCCTCCCCGTAGTGGGACTGACCACGCTTTTTTCAGGCATGGTCATTGCCCTGCAAAGCTACACCGGAACGGAACGGTTTTCAGCGGAAGGAGAAGCATCGGTTGCCACCGTGGTGGTACTGATCGTCACAAGGGAGCTTGGCCCGGTTCTGGCAGGGCTCATGGTGGCCGGCCGGATCGGGGCATCCATGGCCGCCGAAATCGGAACCATGCGGGTCACCGACCAGATCGATGCACTGGATACACTGGCAACACGGCCCATGCAGTACCTGATTGCTCCGAGGGTTATTGCGGCAACACTCTGCCTGCCCTTCCTTGTGCTGATTGGCGATATCATCGGGGTATTCGGGGGCTATGTCGTGGCTATCTATCAGCTTGGTTTCAGCCCGGCCAGCTATCTGGACAGTACGCTCGAATACCTTGAGCCTTTTGACGTTATCCTCGGCCTTATCAAGGCGGCGGTATTCGGGTTCATTCTGTCTATCATGGGCTGTTTTCATGGCTATTATTCCGGCCGTGGAGCTGAAGGCGTCGGCCGCGCCACCACCAATGCGGTGGTATATTCCGCCATACTCATTCTGGTGGCGGATTTCTTCATCACCGGACTGGTCTTTGTGAGGTAGTCATGGCTGAAGATCAGATTATCATCCGCAAACTCAACAAGGCATTTGGCCCCAAAGTTGTTCTGAAAGATCTGGACATCCGTATTCCGAAAGGAAAATCTGTTGCAGTGATCGGGGCATCAGGCACAGGAAAATCCGTGTTGCTGAAAAACCTGCTGGGGCTGATTGAACCTGACAGCGGGTCCATCAAGGTTGACGGACTGGAAACAGTTGGCGCAAGCCGGACAACGCGAGAGAAAATCTTGCAGAAATTCGGCATGCTTTTTCAGGGTGGTGCGCTTTTTGACAGCCTGCCTGTATGGGAAAATGTCGTTTTCCGGTATCGGCAGGGTAAAAATATCAGCATCAAAGAGGCAAGAGATGTGGCGCGCCGGACACTGGCTGAAGTTAACCTTGAAGACCGTGTACTGGATCTTTACCCGGCTGAAATTTCAGGCGGGATGCAGAAACGCGTAGCCCTGGCACGAGCGATTGCAGACCGCCCGCAGATCCTGCTTTTTGATGAGCCGACAAGCGGCCTTGATCCTATCACATCCGGGGTTATCAACCGGCTGATACGTGAGGCTGTTGACCGTCTGGGTGCAACCGCCATCACCATCAGCCATGACATGACTTCGGTGCGTGCCATTGCTGATGAAGTTGCCATGATACACGATGGCAAAATAACCTGGCATGGGCAGATCAGGGATATCGACAAAAGCGGCAACCCGATCCTTGACCAGTTCGTCCACGGCCGCCCCGATGGTCCGCTGACACAGCAGGCGGAGCGCGGCTGATGGCACGTGCCCGGCGCCAATATATCTGCCAGCAATGTGGCGCGGTTCATCCAAAATGGACAGGGAAATGTGAAGACTGCGACGCCTGGAACAGCCTTGCTGAAGAAATCGAGGAAAAGGCACCGGGGCCAGCCGGCCGTGCCAGGGGTCAGAAGGTTGCGATGGAAAGTCTGCGCAGCAGCGCCCCTCCCCTTGAACGGATTTCCACTGGCATTCCTGAATTTGACCGTGTTCTCGGCGGCGGATTGGTGCCAGGTTCAGCAACCCTGATCGGCGGCGACCCTGGTATCGGAAAATCCACTCTTCTGCTGCAAACCGTTTGCAGGATGGCAGAAAGCGGGAATCGGGCGGCGTATTTTTCTGGTGAGGAATCCGCCGATCAGATCCGGATGCGGGCGCAACGTCTGGGTGTTGCAAACACTTCAGAAGATCTGGTTGGCATTGCCACCACAACGGATGCGGCCAATATCGCCGCCTCGCTTGCCGCCGCGCCTGATACCGCACTTGCCATCATCGATTCCATCCAGACCATGCATCTGCCAACAGTGGAATCGGGCCCCGGAACAGTCAGCCAGGTCCGCGCCAGCGCCCATGAGCTGATCCGGAGCGCCAAACGTCAGCGCACCGCGGTGCTGATCGTCGGGCATGTTACGAAAGACGGGGCAATCGCGGGCCCGAAAGTGCTTGAACATATGGTGGATACCGTTCTCCATTTTGAAGGTGACCGTAGCCATCATTTCCGCATCCTCAGGGGAATGAAAAACAGGTTCGGCCCGACGGATGAGATTGGCGTATTTGAAATGTCAGGTGCCGGTCTCACCGAAGTTGCCAACCCGTCGGAGCTTTTTCTTTCCGATAGACGCGAAGATGTTTCCGGTGCGGTTGTTTTTGCCGGTATCGAAGGAACACGGCCGGTACTGGTTGAAATTCAGGCACTGGTTGCCCCGTCATCCATGGCTAATCCCAGACGCAATGTGGTGGGATGGGACACCGGACGCCTTTCAATGCTGGCAGCTGTACTCGAAGCAAGGCTAGGACTGCCGCTTTCAGGCCGGGATATTTTTCTGAATGTGGCGGGCGGTGTACGCATCATGGAGCCAGCAGCAGATCTTGCGGTCGCGGCGGCCCTCATATCTTCGGTGACAGGACGTCCCTGCAACAAGAATACCGTTGTATTCGGTGAAGTCGGGCTTGCCGCTGAAGTGCGCCGGGTGGCACATCCGGAGCAACGGCTGAAAGAAGCCGCCAAACTGGGCTTTGAGCGTGCAATCATGCCTGATATGAAAGGAAAACCCATTGATAAGGCTGGCATGATGACCAATCTTGTTTCAAGTCTGTCAGAACTGATGGAAACCCTTGGCGGAATTGATTGACAGAGGATATACTAAATCCGCTTGAGCACACCGGGCAGGAGCAGCCGTTTTCATGTTAGACCAATTCGCAATTAACGCTGTTGATATCATCGTAGTAATAACACTATTTCTGTCAGGGGTGCTGGCCACTTTCAGAGGGGCAACCCGCGAGATTATGGGGCTTACTGGCTGGATTGTCGCCATCGTTGGCGCCCGGTTCCTTCAGCCGCTCACAACTGATCTGATCAAAGATTCTATCGGAAATGAGAGTGTCGCGGAAATTGTCGGGTTTGTTGCCCCTTTCATAGCCCTGGTCTTTATCTGGTTTTTACTGGCAAATATCATTTCACCCGGGCTCAAGAAAATAGCTTTCGGCGGACTTGACCGGCCACTTGGGTTCATTTTCGGTATTCTGCGTGGGGTAGTGATCGTTGCGGTTATATATATGACAGCACTGCTTGTTACGCGAAATGAAGCCGCGTTACCTGAAGCGGTACTGAATTCCACCTCTATCGTGCCAACACGCATTGTCGCCTCCATGATGTCCGGTATCGCTCCGGAAGATATTCGTCAGGCCATGGAAGAAACTATCCCGGAACAGGACATCGATGCGCTTCGCAACAAAGTTATTGGCACGGTAAGCGAAGAGGCATCCGAAGCATCCGGCGAAATCGGCGAAGCCGCAAAATCTGCCACAGAAGATTTACTTCCCGATGAGCAATCCGTTATCCCCGGCATATCCCAGTAAAGCGAGAATATACATGACAGACGAAACCTCTTCGATTTCCACCCTGCCGGACAGGTTTCAGGAAGAATGCGCCGTCTTCGGCATTTACGGAACACCTGAGGCATCGGTCCTGACCGCGCTCGGTCTGCACGCCCTTCAGCATCGTGGCCAGGAAGCCACCGGGATTGTCAGCACCAATGGCCGTGAGTATTTTGCCCATCGTGGTATTGGTCATGTCGGAGAGAATTTTGATGCGAATGCCGGTCATCTCGACAAGCTTAAAGGCCACGCTGCCATTGGCCACAACCGGTATTCCACCACCGGCAAGCCTGAAATCCGTAATATCCAGCCTTTTATCTCAGAACTCGCCTTTGGCGGGTTTTCTCTTGCCCATAACGGGAATCTCACCAATGCCGACAGGTTACGACAGTCGCTGGTTGAAACAGGCAGCCTGATGCAGTCCACCACCGATACCGAAGTTATCGTGCATCTTGTGGCAAGATCACATCAGAACACGCCAAGCCAGCGGATTGTCGATACATTGAAACAGCTGGAAGGGGCATGGTCCCTCGTTGCCCTTTGCCCTGACGGATTGATTGGCGTCCGAGATCCGCACGGTGTCCGGCCGCTCGTTCTTGGCAAGATAGGCGAAGCCTTTGTTCTGGCCTCGGAAACATGTGCCCTTGATATCATCGGGGCAAGCTATATCCGTGATCTTGAGCCCGGGGAAATGGTGCTGATCAATGATGATGGCCTGACATCACTCAAACCTTTTGCCAGGGTCCAGTCCCGCTTCTGTGTTTTCGAATATATCTATTTTGCACGTCCCGATAGTCAGGTTGAAGGTCGCGGTGTTTATGAAGCCAGGAAAAACATCGGCCGGGAACTTGCCCGGGAAGCGATGGTCAAAGCCGATATTGTTGTTCCGGTACCGGATTCCGGCGTGCCCGCGGCCCTCGGATTTGCCGAAGAAGCCGGTCTTCCCTTTGAATTGGGGATTATCCGGAATCACTATGTCGGGCGTACCTTCATCCAGCCGACGGATACAGGCCGGCAGACCGGCGTCAAACTGAAACATAATGCCAATATGGCGACAGTTAATGGTAAATCGGTCATTCTGGTGGACGATTCCATTGTCCGCGGCACCACATCAATGAAGATTGTCGCCATGATGCGCAACGCCGGAGCACGCGAGGTTCATATGCGCATAGCCAGTCCTCCGACAACGCATCCCTGCTTCTATGGTGTTGACACCCCTGATCGGGACAAATTAATCGCCGCCAAGATGGATGCTGCATCCATCGCAAAGGAAATCGGGGCAGATAGTGTCGCCTTTATCAGCATGGATGGGCTTTATCGTTCTCTCGGGATTACATCAGGTCGCAACGCCCAATCACCAGAATTCTGTGATGCCTGCTTTTCAGGTGAATATCCGATAAAGCCACAGACAGTTACTTCCGGTAAATCAGCGGTTATAGAAACCTCATGACAGATTCAGCATCACGCGTCGCCCTGGTGACGGGCGCATCAAGAGGCATCGGATATGCCGCGGCCCTTGCCCTTGCCAAAGCCGGGGTAGAAATCATCGCTACTGCCCGTACCATTGGCGGGCTCGAAGAGCTTGACGACGATATCTCAGCCCTTGGTGGAAAGGCAACACTGGTGCCCATGGATCTGGCTGACCGTCCGGCGATGGCCAAACTTGCCGGCGCCATTCATGAACGCTGGGGCAAACTTGATATCATGGTGGCAAATGCAGGGGTTTTGGGCGTGCTCACCCCTGTCTCCCATATGGATGAAGAAACCTGGGACGAAGTGATGGATATCAATCTTTCCGCGATCTGGCGGATGATACGTGTCTTTGATCCATTGCTGCGCCTTTCTCCTGCGGGACGCGCCATACTGATGACCTCAAGCGCTGCCGACGGGGGAAGCTATCCTTACTGGTCTGCCTATGCCGCCAGCAAGGCCGGACTCGAAGCACTTGGCAAATGCTGGGCTGCTGAAGTTTCCTCCACCCAGCTTAAGGTCAATATCCTCAATCCGGGTGGTGTGGCGACCAGAATGTTTGCATCAGCCTATCCTGGGGCTGATCTTGCCTCCATGCCGCAACCTGAGGATATCAGCCCGGCTTTTGTTACACTGGCAGCAGAAGACTGCCCGTACCACGGAGAAGTTCTCCGGGCTTCCCAATTAACAGGGTCCTGAAGCAACTGGGCTCCTTTTCAGGCGTAGGGGTTGTTGCCTTTACGCATCATCAGACGGATCGGCACACCTTCCATCCCGAAATCCTGCCTCAGCCCCGCCGCAAGATAGCGCATGTAATGATCCGGAAAATCAGCAGGCCTGCTGACAAACAGCGCAAAACTGGGTGGCCTTGTCTTGACCTGGGTGGCGTATCGGATACGAAGTCGCCTGCCCTGAACCAGCGGCGGCGGGTGCGCTTCAAGCATGCCTTCCAGCCAGCGATTAACCCGTGAGGTGGACAGGCGCATGTTCCAGCGCTGATAGATCCCAAAAGCCTCTTTAATCAGATTGGAGATCCGCTGTCCGTGCAGCGCTGAGATCGGCACAAGCGGCACGCCCCTAACCTGACCAAGAGACTGATCAAGGCGGTATCGCAGCTCTTCCAACACCTCGCTTCGGTTTTGAACATCATCCCACATGTTCGCCGCGATAACCATGGCGCGCCCTTCTTCGGCGACAAGTCTGGCAATAGCCAGATCCTGTTTATTCAGCGGCTCACGTGCATCAATCGCAAGAATACAGACATGGGAGAACCGAATGGCCCGCAACGCATCATCGACCATCTGCTTTTCAAGATATTCATCAATCCGGGATTTACGGCGCATACCTGCCGTATCGATCAGAATAACCTCCCGGCCATCAATCGAAAAAGGGATTTCAATGGCATCCCTTGTAATTCCTGCTTCAGGGCCGGTAAGTAACCTGTCTTCGCCGACAAGGCGGTTGATAAGTGTTGATTTTCCCATATTCGGGCGGCCGATCACCGCAATCCGCATGGGCCTTTCTGCACCTTTGTCGGTCCAGACGTCCTCACCATCCGGGGCATCTTCGAGCACGTCATCGTCATCAACATCCGCATCGTTGTAGGCATCCCCCGTCAGATCAGCGAGTCTGTCCTGTTGTTTTGCCATATCGACGAGTGCGTCGTAGAGATCACCCATTCCTTCGCCATGGGCAGCTGATACAGGTATGGCTTCGCCAAAACCAAGGGACCAGGCTTCAGCTATACCAGAAAGGCCGGCTTTGCCTTCACATTTATTGGCAACCAACAGCACATCGGCCCCGGCCTTGCGGATTTCATTGGCAAAGAATTTATCCGCCGGGGTGATGCCTTCTCTTGCATCAAAAACAAGCAGGGTCAGGTCCGCAAGTTCAATGGCCTTTTCCGTCTGCTTGCGCATGCGGTCTTCAAGACTGCCGCGCGTGGATTCTTCAAGCCCGGCTGTGTCAACAAGCCCGAAGGAAAGACCGGCAAGGCTTCCCATAGCTTCTCGCCGATCCCGCGTAACCCCGGGTCTGTCATCCACAATCGCCTGCTTTCGCCCTGCAAGCCGGTTGAACAAGGTGGATTTACCAACATTGGGACGGCCGACAATGGCAATGGAATACATGGTTTTGCCCGTCTTCTTAGCGAAACGCCGTCAGCCCACCATCACGGTTGAGCGTAAAAACCGTTCCGTCAACAACTATGGGTGCGGTGGTGACAGGGCCGCGCGTTGACAGCGACTCTTCAGCTTCTCCTGTGTCTGCATCAAACACATGTAGCTGACCGGTCGTACCGGGCACAAGAACCTTACCGGACACAACAATCGGCGACGCATAGATATGCGCATCTTCTGAAATGGGCTCATTAATATCAAAGGATCCGGGCAGGTCAGTTTTCCAGCGGAGTGCTCCATCCACCCGTCGCAGGGCATAAAGCTGGCCATTGACCGTAGATACAAAAATGCTTTGACCGGCCAGCCATGGCATGGTGATGCCCCGCAACTCATGCTCCCAGACCACTCGGCCGCTTCGTGCGTTGAAGGCAACCATCAGGCCAGACTGGGTGATAACAACAACCAACCCACCATCATGAACAGGATGAGCGGTTATATCGGAAAATGTATCCAGCGCAGTCAGGAAATTCGATGGGGAAAGAAATTCACCCCAGTTTATTTGTCCCTGATCAAGGCTAAGTGATATGAGCTCACCCTCGGCCCCTCCGATGATGACTTCATTCTCCATAATCGCGGGAAAGGATGATCCGTTGACACGCGTATCACCACGACTGCCGATCCGACTCCAGATCTGCTGGCCATCTTCAGATGATACTGCGATGACTCTGCCACTCACATCAGTCACGATCACGACGCCCGAGGATATGGTTGGCCCGCCGACAAGAAAATCATCAAATTTGGTCGACCAAATCTCTTCACCGGTTGCGGCGTTGAGAGCAAAAAGGTACTCCTTGCCCGCATGCGCGTAAAGAACGTCACCTTCGAGCCCAAGCCCACCCGATATACTGACCTGTGTTTTGTCGCTGGATGTATCAATATCCATCCGCCAGACCGGCTTGCCGTCGCTTATGGATGTGGCCCGGAGATCGCCCAGAGGCATAATGGTGAAAATCCGCCCGTCACCGGCCACAGGTTGTGCCAGTTCTGTCCCTATGTCAGCATCTATACCCACATCAATATGGTAAGCGGCAGTAAGAGGAAGATCGGCAGCAAAATTTCCTCCCGCGTGATTATCTGAAAATCCTGGCGTTTCAAAACGGCTGTTTTCTTGTGCCTCTCCGGCAAGTGCGCCTTCTGAAGCCGCCGACGCATCCGGCTCCAACAGATAGCCCGGACCTGCGGAGGTAATGGCAATTCGTTCACCGGGAAGAATGACCTCTTTTTCCGAACAGGCAGAAAGAGTAAGGCCCACAACAAGCATCAGGCAAAGTTTCCGCGTCAGAATAGCGGGGTGGTGCCACATGCTACTCCTCCAGTGCCTGGGCTATGATCTGCAGACGCTGGTTCATATCTGCGGTCAACCCGGTTTCCTTCTGCAACTCGTTGATGAGTTCACGAGCCTCAGCCAGATTACCGTCGTCAAGTGCCAACCCGATCAGCATTTCGGCGGCAAGCATCCGCCAGGTTCCGCTTCCCTCGGCGATCGGCTTCAACCGTGATTGCTTTGTCGCGGTATCTGTCGATGGTGCTGCATTCATGACCGAAAGGATCATCGCCGCATCACGATAGATAAGGGCAACACTTGTGTCTCTTGCAATTTCAAGATAGGAATTTTCTGCCGCCGGATCATCCGCTGCGGCCAGTTTGCCGGCGACGTGAAACCGCGCCAGCATGGGATAGCCTTCGCCATCTTGCGCAATTTTTTCAAGTTCAGCCATACCATCAGCAGTAAGAGCAACCTGAAAACTGTCCGCGGCTCGCATCTGGGCATTTTCGACATAGCTGACATAGGCTTGCCGTCCGGCCACCATGACAACAATCGCAACCGCCATTGCAATCACATATTTTCCATAACGTTGCCAGAGCGCACGGTTACGTTCCTCACGCAACTCCTGGTTTATCTCGTGAATAAAGTCGTTCATACCGATTTTCTCTATTCTTGCATCAGAAATTCATATCGCATCTTGACGTATATAGTCATCGCCATGCAACATACTAAGTAAATGAATGAATAACCAGCAGGAATTGTTGCAAACCTGATTATGCGTATAATTAACGGTACCGAATTTCAAACATTCAGGCATTCCGGCCCTTCAAAGAGATCACGTCCAGGGTATTTTTCACGCCCGGAGCTTACACGTATTCTTGGCGTATATGCGATGCGTGTGGCACAGGGTGAGTGGCGCGACTACTCACTTGATCACCTTGAAGGCCAGGCCTTTTTTTCCATTTATCGCTCCAGCCATGAAATGCCGCTCTACACGATTGAAAAGAAACGGCTGAAAGGCAAGGATCGCTGGCTTTTCAGCCTCAGGGACAGAAATAAAATTCTGAAGTCCGGCGCCAGACTTCAGGATATACTCGACTACCTTTCTGGCCTGCCCAGATTGGTCAGCACCTGATGCGACAATGGCCTGATACGATAACGAAAGGACACAAATCATGAACAGTCAGGAAGCCCTGAAAATCCAGACATTTTTGCGCGGCAAGCTGGGAAATACGGGGATTGCACTAAGGCCCCGGGCCGATGATATCTCCGAAGATTCGGCCGAGGTTACCCTTGATGGTGAGTTTCTGGGTGTGATCTTCAAAGATCGCGAAGATGG
>CAZOLR010000033.1:0-21890 GCA_964580905.1 uncultured Hyphomicrobiales bacterium
GGATACCAAGGCTCATGACATCGTTCATGATATCATACGACGACGCCACGCTGTCGAAGACAGCCTTGACACGGCCGGCCTTCTCGCTTCGGGGGATCATCTCATCCCCGAAATCGATGGCATCATCAGTGGAAATAACAGGTCTGGATTTTTCGCTCATAGAGGTCTTATATCAGGGGCGGAGGAAAGGGGAAAGCATCATGCCGGAATTACCTGAAGTTGAAACCGTATGCCAGGCACTCCGGGATACAACAACCGGTGAGAAAATAGTATCGGTATGGAATTCGGGCAAGACCATGCGATGGCCGATTCCCGAAAACCTCGGTGAGCAGATCAGCGGGGCTGTGATTACCGGTATCAGGCGTCGCGGCAAATATGTGCTGATGGACCTTGAGGTGACGGAAAGACCTTCGCTGACCATGCTGATCCATCTCGGCATGTCGGGATCAGTTCGAATCACGGCGCTGAACAGGGAGGAAGACAAAAGAGCAGAGGGCGAGAAGCCGCATGATCATCTGGTGCTGATGACAAGGGACGGAACAAAGGGCAAGAGCGGGCATCATGTGGTGCTGAATGATCCGCGACGTTTTGGCGGGATCGCTCTCTGCCGAAAAGGAGACGAGATCCATCACCCGCTCCTGAAAACTATGGGGATTGAGCCATTGGGAAATGCCATGAACGGTCCCTTTGTGCATGAGGCGATGGCGGCGAAGAAAACCTCCATCAAGGCCGCCCTTCTCGATCAGCGGATAATTGCCGGAATAGGAAATATCTATGCGAGCGAGGCTCTCTTCCGGGCAGGAATATCGCCGCGACGTCAGGCCAGAAATATCGGTCCCGAGCGGGCAGGCAGGCTGGCCCATGCAATCGTCGATGTGCTGAAGGATGCGATCGCCGATGGCGGCACGTCGCTGCGGGATCATGTCCAGCCGGGCGGTGAGATCGGGTATTTTGTCCAACGGCTTGACGTATACGGCAGAGATGGCGAGACCTGCCGACGTTGCGGAGGTCAGGTGCGCATGATCCGGCAGGCGGGACGTGCCAGTTTTTATTGCCCTTCCTGTCAACGCTAGAGTAAGATCTGAGCATGAAAACATTACGTGCAACTATCAGTCTTTTTTTTCTGATCTTAGTTCAGGGGCAGACGCTGGCCGAAGATCTTCCCCAGACAAAATGGGTAGGTGATCTTCCCATCATCCCGGCGCTGAAGGTCGAACCTGGCCTGGGCTTTGCCTTTGAAAGCCCGAACGGCCGCATTGTCATGATCTATCTGAGCGGAACAGCCACGAGCCAGACAATCAAAGCCTATTACGATGAGGCGCTGGCACCGCTGGGATGGAATTCGGTCGGCGCATTATCCTGGTCACGTGAGAGCGAAAGGCTGAAGGTGGAAGAGGTGAGCACCGCCGGAGGCAATCTCTGGAAAATCATGTTGCAACCGGAATAATGGCCCCTTGTCCAAAGGTCTTGACACAAGACCCATGAATGGGGCATAACCCACCCGTCGGACAGCCCTTTGGCTGTCTTATCCGTTTATAAACAAAAGATGAGTCCGCCCGATGGCAAATCATAAGTCTGCAAAAAAGCGCATCCGCCGCAACGAAGCGTTCAGCCTTATCAACAGCAACAGGCGTAGCCGCATCCGGACTTTTGTCAAAAAAGTCGAAGCCGCTATCAGCTCTGGTAACGCCGAGGAGGCTCGTGCCGCTCTCAAAGAAGCCCAGCCTGAAATGCATCGCGGTGTCTCTCGCGGTATCATGCATAAGAACACGGTCGCGCGTAAACTGTCACGTCTGTCGGCACGTATCAAAGCTCTTACCGCCTAGAAGCCAGATTTTTTATCTGACAGGAAGCACCCGCAGGTTATGCGGGTGTTTTTTTATGCGAATCGACAGCACCCGTTTCAGGGGTGCCTTGCAGGGCTGTCTTTTAGTGTCGGGCGAACGAGAGCGATTCACATACTGAAATTGTTTTGTTTTTCAGAATAGCGACATAATTGGCATGGATAAACAGGACCGGGGAAAGACATCTGGAGTGGTGTCGCGCCGAATACTGTCCCGAAAAGAAATTTAATTTATAGTGTAAAAATAGACAGTTAAGAATTTCTTTTTCCGGGATTCACTCTTGACACGATAAAAATGGCCAAAGGCAGCATTTCGATCTTGAATTATGGCACGAGGTCAGTGAAATATCATGGTAACGCTAACGGCCCTTGAACCGGAGAGGTCAGGCATAAAAGACCTCAGATCCGGTAACCCTCACGCGTAGCCTGTAAAGGGCTGTTCATTTTTGTTTCTCGCCTCGGCGCGGTGATCTCATCTCCGCATAAGAGGGAATGATTGTTTTTAATCCGGCCAGGGAGGTGGCATTGAAAGACTCAGATTCAATCAATTCTCCCGCACAAACCCATCAAAACAGCACAGAATCAGAAAATCTGACCACAGCTGCCATAGAGGATGCCTGGGGGCGGGTGCAGCAACGGATGAAAAAAAATCTTGGCGATACGGTCTGGAAATCCTGGATCCGCAATCTCAAGTTCCTAGAAAAGACGGAAAACCGGGTTGTTCTTGGTGCGGAAACCAAACTTGTCCGGACCCGGGTATCAAGCCAGTTCGCGGATCGTCTGCGGGCGAATTTCAAACTGGAATGGCCAGACGTCGATCATGTTGACATCGTTTTGAGCCGGGGGGCCGCGTCATTGCCGGAATCTCCCAAGAGGGCATCGGACCAGCCGGCACGGGTTGAGATATCGGCTCCTCTGGACGGGTATGATGAATTTGGTGGCCGGCTTGATCCACGCATGACGTTTGAAAATTTCATCGTCGGCAAATCCAATCAGCTCGCTTATGCGGCGGCCATGCGGACGGCGGAAAGCGAGAGCCCGGTTTTCAATCCCTTCTTCATCCATGGTGGTGTTGGTCTTGGCAAGACCCATCTGATGCATGCTATTGCCTGGGAGATCAAGAAACGGTTCTCACGGCGCCGGGTTGTCTATCTTTCCGCTGAAGTCTTCATGCACCGGTTCATCAAGGCACTGCGTCACAAGAACACGATGCAGTTCAAGGAAGAGTTTCGTTCGGTTGATGTACTCATGGTCGATGACGTGCAGTTTATCGGCGGCAAGGATTCAACCCAGGAAGAATTTTTCCATACCTTCAACGCGCTGATCGATCAGAACAAGCAGATCATCATCTCAGCCGATAAATCCCCGACCGATCTTTCAGGTATGGAGGAACGTCTGCGCTCCCGGCTCAACTGGGGCATGGTTGCGGATATCCATCCGACGACCTTTGAGCTCAGAATGGGGATCATTCAGGCCAAGGCTGAACTTGAAGGCCTTGATCTTCCGGACAAGGTTATCGAATTCCTGGCCCATAAGATCACCTCGAACGTGAGAGAACTGGAAGGCGCGATCAATCGTCTTGCCGCCTATGGCATGCTGATCAACGCACCTATCACCATCGACACGGTGCATGAAGTTCTTGCCGATGTCCTGAGGGCCAGCAACCGGCAGGTTTCGGTTGGTGAAATCCAGCGCGAAGTCGCCCGACATTACAATATCAGGCTTGATGAAATGCATTCCAAACGTCGGTCCAGAAATATTGTTCAGCCTCGCCAGGTGGCCATGTACCTCTCCAAAACCCTGACCACCAGTTCATATCCTGAAATCGGCCATCAATTTGGTGGCAGGGACCACACGACGGTGATGCACGCGGTGGGCAAGGTGGAAAAGATGCTAGCCGAGGACCCTGTTCTGGCCGAAGATATGGCGATGCTCAAATCGCTTCTGAACGCAGGTTGATGAGGGATTAATTCCCCTCTAAATTACACAATATTCTGGTTATTCAGGTGCAAAATATGCTATATTTAGTATATTGATCATGTGCCCGGGAAACCCGTTTCTCCCTTTATCACCGCACAGCAATGAGGAAACCATGAAGCTTACCATCGACCGTACGGCACTCCTGAAACCTCTTGGCCATGTCCAGAGCGTCGTTGAGCGTCGCAACACCATTCCTGTTTTGTCGAATGTTGTGTTGCGGGCGGAAAACAGCCAGTTGATGCTGACAGCGACCGACATGGATATGGATATCGTGGAAACGGTGGCGGCCGCGGTTACTGAACCCGGCGTTGTCACCACCCCGGCCCAGCTCCTCTATGATATTGTCCGCAAACTGCCCGATGGGTCAGAGATTGAGATCACGGTCTCCGGCGCATCACAGATCACTATCAGCGCCGGACGCTCCAGCTTTGCCCTGCCGACATTGCCGGTCGAAGATTTCCCGGCCATTTCGGATCAGGCCATGTCGACGGAGTTTGTGCTGGCCGCAGCGGAGCTCAAGGCCCTGATCGAAAACACGCGATTTGCTGTTTCAACCGAAGAAACCCGCTATTACCTGAACGGGATCTATCTGCATCATGCCGACGGGCATGTGCTGCGTGCCGTCTCCACCGACGGGCACCGGCTGGCGCGGTCCCAGATGGACCTTCCGGCCGGGGCTGAAACCATGCCTTCGGTGATTGTTCCCCGCAAGGCCGTGGGTGAGATGAGTAAACTGATCGACGAATTTGAGGGCGATGTCCGTATCGGGCTTACCGATACACGGGCCCGGCTCAGTTTTGGCAGTATTCAGCTCAGCACCAAGCTGATTGACGGAACTTTCCCTGATTACCAGCGGGTCATTCCGACAGAGAACGCAAATATCATGCAGGTCCCGGTTGGCGCCTTCAAGGAGGCGGTGGATCGGGTCTCGACAATTTCAGCGGAAAAATCCCGCTCGGTGAAGCTTGCGATCAGCGCATCGGTGCTGGTGCTTTCCGCATCAAGCCCGGATGCCGCCAGCGCGACCGAAACCCTTGAAGTGCAGTATGAAGGCGGAGAGATCGAAATCGGGTTCAATGCCCGTTATCTTATGGATATCGCCAACCAGGTTGAGGGCGAGGTCATGGAATTCGCCCTGTCTGATGCGTCGGCGCCAACCTTGATACGGTCACCCGGGGATGACGCCAATCTCTTTGTTCTGATGCCGATGCGGGTCTGACGAGGGGAGATGGTCAATCCGTCCACGAACTCTGTTCCTTTTGTATCGGCTGAGCTGACCCCATCGGTCTGGTTGCGTGATATTCACCTCACGTCCTTCCGGTCTTATGGGCAGCTCTCGCTAAGTCTTGATCAGGGATCGGTGGTGCTCATCGGTCCGAACGGAGCGGGCAAGACCAATCTTCTTGAGGCTATATCCCTGCTGTCGCCCGGGCGCGGACTTCGGCGCGCCAAAACAATGCAACTGCCGAGGCGCAGTGCCGGATGCGAGGCGCAGGATCAATCGGCGGCATGGTCTGTTGCGGCCCGTGTTGAAACCCCGGACGGACCTCTTGCCGCCGGGACCGGCGTGCCCCCCGGGGCGGAAGGAGACAGTCCGCGAAGGGTGGTCCGCATAGATGGCGAATATGCCTCGCAGATGGCTCTGGCCGAACGTTTTGCCGTCTCATGGCTTACGCCTGATATGGATGCTGTCCTGGGTGCGGCGCCATCGGAACGGCGTCGCTTTCTTGACCGGCTGGTGATCGCTTTTGACCCGGCCCATGCCGGTCGCCTGCAACGATATGAAAAAGCATCACGACAGCGCGGACGCCTGCTGGATGAAGGGGCCGGAGACAATCACTGGTTTGATGCGCTTGAGGCGCAGATGGCGGAAGCCGGCGTTGCTATCATCGCCGCACGTCAGGCGCTGGTGGCGGCGCTGGACAGGGAAGCGGCCGAACCTCTGCCTTCGTTTCCTTCGGCGCGGCTGAAACTAGAGGGGATGGCTGAAACCTGGCTTGAAGACATGCCGGCTGTTGATGTTGAAGACATGATCCGGCGTGAGGCTTCCGCCGCAAGGTGTAACGGAGAGCGCGGTTTGCCGGGCCCGTCGGGAAGTCTGCTGACGGTGACGCATTCCGGCACCGGCCAGACCGCGGAGCTTTCGTCCACCGGTGAGCAGAAAGCGCTGGTGATCTCGGTTATTCTGGCGCATGCCCGGCTTCAGGCGAGGCGACTTCAGCGGCCACCTTTGCTGCTTCTTGATGATATCGCCTCTCATCTTGATGCTGAAAGACGGTCCGCGCTCTATGACCTGACCGCGGAATTGGCAGGTCAGGTCTGGTTCAGCGGGACAGACGAGAACCTTTTTCAGCCGATGTCGTCAACGGCGCAGTTTGTTTTCCTGGATGCTGGCGGGGTGATCCGCCCGCCCGCCCCGGATATGAGGAGCGTATCATGAGCAACGATGAACAAGACACCTCTGTTGACAGGACAGATGCCGATCAGTATGACGCGGATTCCATCAAGGTGCTTCGCGGCCTTGATGCGGTGCGCAAACGCCCGGGCATGTATATCGGCGATACCGATGACGGCTCCGGGTTGCATCACATGATCTATGAGGTGGTCGATAACGCGATCGATGAGGCCCTTGCCGGGCATTGTGATCTGGTTGAGGTGATACTCAACGGGAACGGTTCGGTGACGGTGACGGATAACGGCCGCGGGATACCCACCGATATTCATCCCGAAGAAGGGGTGTCAGCCGCCGAAGTGATCATGACCCAGCTCCATGCCGGGGGCAAGTTCGATAATAATTCCTATAAGGTTTCGGGGGGCCTGCACGGCGTCGGCGTATCGGTGGTGAACGCGCTGTCGTCGCGCCTTGATCTGGTGATTTACCGCGGTGGCCAGAAACATGTCATTCATTTTGACCACGGGGAGTCGGACGGCCCGCTTAAGGTGGTGGAGCCATGTGGCGACAAAACCGGTACCGAAATCACCTTCATGCCGTCAACGGACACCTTTTCCAATATTGATTTCGATTTCGGGACACTGGAACACCGGTTGCGTGAGCTGGCTTTCCTTAATAGCGGCGTCAATATTCAGCTCACCGATGATCGCCAGGCGGAACAGAAAGTCAGCCGGTTTCATTACGAAGGTGGTCTGAGGGAGTTCGTCAGCTGGCTTGACCGGTCACGGACAGCCCTGCATGAGACGATCGCAAACTCGATCGAAAAGGATGACGTCGGTGTCGAGCTGGCGATGGAATGGACCGACAGCTATCACGAAACGACGCTCTGTTTTACCAATAATATTCCCCAGCGTGACGGCGGAACACATCTTGCCGGGTTCAGGGCGGCGATGACCAGGGTGATCAATGCGTACGCGCAGGAAAGCGGGATCGCCAAGAAGGAAAAGATCCAGCTCTCTGGTGATGATGCCCGGGAAGGCCTGACGGCGATCATATCGGTGAAGGTTCCCGACCCCAAGTTTTCATCCCAGACCAAGGACAAGCTGGTTTCATCCGAAGTCCGGCCGATTGTCGATGCGGTGGTGGCGGATGCCCTGTCGCAATGGCTTGAAGAGCATCCGGCTGAAGCACGAAAAATCGTCTCGAAAGCCTATGAGGCGGCGGCCGCACGTGAAGCGGCACGCAAGGCAAGGGAGCTGACACGTCGTAAGGGCGTGATGGATATTGCCAGCCTGCCCGGTAAACTTGCCGATTGTCAGGAAAAGGATCCGGCAAAATCAGAACTTTTCCTCGTTGAGGGTGACTCCGCGGGCGGTTCCGCCAAACAGGGACGTGACCGGGCCAATCAGGCCATCCTGCCTCTGCGCGGGAAGATCCTCAATGTCGAACGTGCCCGGGTGGACAAGATGTTGTCTTCGGCGGAACTCGGCACCCTGATCACGGCCATTGGTGCCGGTGTCGGCAACGCGGATATGAATCCGGATAAGGCCAGATATCACCGGATTATCATCATGACGGATGCTGATGTTGATGGCAGTCATATCCGGACACTGCTGCTGACCTTTTTCTTCCGTCATATGAAGCCGCTGATTGAGCGGGGGTATCTCTACATTGCCCAGCCGCCTTTATTCCGTGCCAAAAGAGGCAGTTCTGAGGTCTATCTCAAGGATCAGCGCAACCTTGACCAGTATCTTCAGGATGCTGGCCTCAAGGATGCGGTTCTCATTCAGGCGGATGGCAGCCAGATCACCGGCGAGGATCTCTCGCAACTGGTGAGCACATCGGCTGCCGCCGGCCGCTGTATTTCCTCGCTCGCCCGGACGGTGGGCAGCAGCATGGTGGTGGAACAGGCTTCGATTGCAGGCCTGCTGACGCCGGAGGCGATCACCAATGCCGAGGCCGCAACCTATCTGGCACGCCGGCTTGAAGGGTTGAGCGATCCGCTGGAACGGGGCTGGGAAGGCAAACTCGTTGAAGATGCCTCAATGCCCGGCGGCAGGGTCATGGAAATCAGCCGGACCTTACGCGGCGTAAAGGAACAGTACCTGCTCTCACAGCGGCTTCTCGGAACCGAAGAAGCACGGCGCCTCGATGAGATGGCACCCATGCTGCAGGATTATTTTGCCCGCCCGCCTGTTCTGAAAGTTCAGGGTGGTGATGTCAGCGTTGGCGGACCTGTTGATCTGGTTGAAACGGTATTCCAGGCCGGCCGCAAAGGTGCGCAGGTCTCGCGGTATAAAGGTCTGGGTGAGATGAATCCCGAGCAATTATGGGAAACCACGCTTGATCCCAATCAGCGGACTCTTCTTCAGGTTCAGATCGACCATGAGGAAGATGCCGAAGATGCCTTCTCAACGCTGATGGGGGAAGCGGTGGAAGAACGCAGGCAGTTCATTCAGGACAATGCGCTCAAAGTGGCCAATCTTGATATCTGAATGCGCTTACCCTGAGGGTTGATAAATGCCGGAGCAGGCTTTTCACACCACGGGCATGACCACGGCAATTACCACCAGCATGCTGGCAAATGTGAGGTGGATTGCCCTGACCGGGCAGATCAGTGCGATTCTGATTGTCCATTTCGGGCTCGGGTTTCCGTTACCGCTGGTGCCATGTCTTGTCGTTATTGCGCTCTCAGCGATAGTCGGCCTGTGGCAGACGCTGACCACGTATCAGGGAGGGCAGATCAGCGGCAGGTGGGTTTTTACCCTGCTTGGATTTGATACGGTACAGCTGGCGGTTCTGATTTATCTGACGGGCGGCCTGGCCAATCCTTTTGCCATCATGTTTCTTGCGCCGATCACGGTTTCGGCAACAATCCTGTCGCCACGCGAGACAGCGGCATTGGTGTTGCTTGTGGGCGGATTGGCGAGTGCTTTGGCGGTATATCATCAGCCTCTCCCATGGCTGTCGGATGAGCTGAACCTGCCGGTTCTCTATATGACGGGCTTGTGGGCAGCGCTGGTGCTGACAACCGTTTTTATCGCGGTTTATGCGGGTATGGTGGCAAGCCAGGCGCGGCGGCTGGCACGGGGGCTTGCCGAGGCGAGATTAACGCTTGAACGTGAACAGCAGATGGTGTCTCTGGGCTCGCTTGCCACCGCGGCGGCACACAAACTCGGCTCACCTCTTAACACCATTACCCTGATCGCGCATGATCTCGGGCAGGATCCGGAAAAACCTGTTGATCCGGAAACGTTCAGAGAAGACATCCAGCTGCTCAAACAGGAAACCGAACGTTGCCGCCAGATTCTCGCTGAACTCAATCAGGATGCCATCAATCTCGGGCAGGAAAGCTGGGATCCGATGACCATATCAGCCCTTGTCCGGGGATTGGTTGATGAAAGATTTGAAGATTCCCACCAGATGATCAGGGTCGTTGTCAACGCATCTGAACATGATCGTGAACCCAGAGTAACCCGGCGGCCTGAAATCCTCCATTCACTTGAAACCCTGATTGATAATGCCGTTCAGTTTGCCCGTCATGCTGTTGTGATCACCCTGTCCTGGGATGACAGCCGGTTTCGTCTTTTAATTGACGATGACGGCCCGGGGTTTCAATCCTCGGTGCTCTCCCGGCTTGGCGATCCCTATATCAGCAGCAGGGGCGGTTCAGGCGGGCATATGGGCCTGGGTATTTTCATCGCCACTACGATGGTGGAGCATATCGAAGGCCGGATCCGGCTGATGAACAGGAAGGAAGGTGGGGCACGGGTGGTGCTGGACTTCCCCCGCAAGGGGATCGATGTGGATATGGCCGCATCCGGGTAAAGAGGGCGGATAAACAGGGCGCTTAAAGAGGGAAATTTGCCTTGGCGCGAAAAACGCATATATAGTGGGTAGCATTGAGGAAAGGGATTACGAATGACAACCGAGACGCGGAGACTTCTGATTGTCGACGATGACGCGCCACTTCGCGGACGGCTCTCTCGGGTGATGGAACGTCGCGGCTTTACGGTCTTTGATGCCGATGGTGTCACTGACGCCGTGAAAATCATCAATGAGCAGGCGCTGACCCACGCGGTGCTGGATATGAAGCTCGAGGATGGCAACGGGCTTGAAATTGTCCCGCTTATTCAGGAAAGGCATCCGGAGTGCCGTGTTGTCATGCTGACAGGGTTCGGCAATATCGCAACCGCGGTAGCGGCGGTCAAAGCCGGGGCCGTTGATTATCTGCCCAAACCTGCTGATCCGGATCTTATCGCGGCAACATTACTGCAACAGGGGGATGAGATGCCTCCTCCCCCGGAAGACCCGATGTCGGCGGATCGTGTCCGCTGGGAGCATATTCAGCGTGTATACGAACAATGTGGCCGCAACGTCTCAGAAACAGCCAGACGGCTCAAACTTCACCGCCGGACTTTGCAAAGAATTCTTGCCAAGCACGCGCCAAGGCCGTAATTACGACCTTTAATCTGTTTTACCGGAAAATTATGACAAAAAAGACTTGGCATAAGGACACGTTAAGCGTGCGTGGTGGCCTCAACCGCACCGGACATATGGAAACGGCGGAGGCCATGTTCCTGAATTCGGGCTTTGTGTATCCAAGTGCCGAAGAAGCCGCGCTTGCCTTCGAAGGTGATATTGACCGGTTTCTTTATTCCCGTTTCGGCAACCCGACAGCGACCATGCTTCAGGAAAGGCTCGCGCTTATGGAAGGGGCGGAGGCCTGTCTTGCCATGGGCACGGGAATGGCGGCAATGTTCAGCGGCGTTGCATCGATGCTCAGCCAGGGAGATCGTATCGTTGCCAGCCGGGCTCTTTTCGGGGCCTGTTATTCCGTCATAGATGAGATTCTTCCGCGCTGGGGGATCGAACGTCAGTTTGTTGATGGCACCAGTCTTGAAGAATGGGAAGAAGCGCTCAGCCGTCCGGCCCGGATGGTTTTTCTTGAAAGCCCTTCAAACCCGATGCTTGATCTTGTGGATATCCGAGCGGTTGCGGAACTTGCGCATCGTGCCGGGGCACTGGTGGTGGTTGATAACGTCTTCGGCACACAGACAGGGCAGAAGCCGCTCGAACTCGGCGCGGATATGGTGATGTATTCCATTACCAAGCATCACGACGGGCACGGAAGAGTTCTTGGTGGCGCGCTTCTCGGATCGGAAGAGATGATCCGCGGGGATTTGCTCAAATTTTATCGCCAGACGGGCCCTGCCATCAGTGCCTTTAACGCCTGGGTGGTGCTGAAGTCACTGGAAACACTGTCGCTCAGGGTGGATCGTATGGCCGCCAATGCGTCTCTGGTTGCTGAAGCCCTCGCCGATCATCCTGAGGTGGACTGGCTAAGGTATCCCTATCATCCTTCGCATCCGCAATATGAACTTGCCCGCCGGCAGATGAGTCACGGCGGCACGATTGTCTCTTTTAATCTGAAGGGCGGGAAAAAGTCAGCCTGGCAGGTGCTGGATGCGCTCGAGCTGATCGATATCTCCAACAATCTGGGTGATGCCAAATCCCTGGCCTGTCACCCGGCAACGACCACGCATTCGAGTGTGGCGGAAGAAGACCGGCTGGCCATGGGTATAGGCGACGGTCTGATCCGACTTTCCGTCGGGCTTGAGCATGCCGATGATCTTATCGCGGATTTATGCAGGGCGCTTGATACTCTCCGGTGTGACTAACTGATGACGATTGCGTCATTACTTGCCCTCGGAGCAGCGTTGAGCTGGTGTCTGGCCGGTGTTTTTGGCCATCTGCCGGCAAAACGACTCGGGTCCATGCATTTCAACCGGCTCCGGATGCTGACAAGTTTCCTGATGCTTCTTGTCTATGTTCTTGTTACAGGCACTGGTTTCAAGGTTGCCCAGAGCGACATGTTGCTGATTGTGCTCAGCGGGTTGATTGGCGCCGCAGGCGGTGACTATTTTCTCTTCCAGACCATGCGGCGAATGGGCCCGAGGCGCACGGGTATTCTTTTTGCGGCCAACGCACCGATAGCGGCATTTCTCAGCTGGCTTTTTCTTGGTGAGGCATTGACCCCCCGGATGCTGCTGGCCATTTCACTTGGTTTTGGCGGGATTGTTCTGGCGGTGATCTATGGCAAACGACGGGATCTCATCCATGTCTGGGAAGATCTGACGCCGCCATTATGGCTCGGCATTGTCTTCGGGCTTCTGGCCGCATTGGGGCAGGCGATTGGTGTGCTGCTGATGCGGCCGGTGATGGAAAGCGGCCTTGATCCGGCCACGGCAGGGCTCTGGCGAGTCACGGTGGCCATGTTGATCTTCTGGCTCATCCTGCCGGTGGAGCGCGGGCGCGGAAAAGGTCCGGATAAAATCCTGCCGGACCGTGATCTTATCCCGCATATCCTCGGCAACGGGTTTTTCGGCATGGCATTTGGCATGGCTCTCCTGCTCAAGGCCCTGGAAACAGGCCCGGTCGGCATGGTGTCTATCCTGTCATCAACCGCCCCTCTGATGATGCTTCCTTTTGTCTGGGCAAAGACACGGCTTGTTCCGCCTCTGGGCGCGTGGATTGGTGCGGTTCTGGTGGTGTTATGTTCAGCGCTGCTTATCTAGTTTTCCCATGATGTTCTGGTCACTGTTTCTGTTTGCTGCGTTGATGGTGGGGTCCCCGGGGCCCGCCAATATGGTGCTGATAAGTGCCGGCGCCCGATTCGGCCTGCGTGCATCCCTGCGGTTCATTTCCGGGATGATTGCGGGGAAATTTTTTCTCAATGCGGTTATTGCGCTCGGTCTCTACGATACGCTGCGGTCCACCCCATGGCTGTTTGATGCGCTGACCTATATTTCAGCGATTTTCATGGTCTGGCTGAGTTTTTCCATGATCCGTGCCTCAAGGGATATGAGCACCGTCCATGCACAGCCCGGTTTCAGCAAGGGGTTGATGGTTCATCCGCTCAATCCGAAAGCCTGGGCCATGCTGACCATTTCCTGGTCCGGTTACGGGCCGGTCTTTGATGACCCGTGGCTGAGATTTGCATCCATTGCCGGCACCTTCATGGCAGCTCAGCTGATTTTTCACGTCCTCTGGTGTTACGCCGGGGCCCGGCTGATAGGCCTGTTACCATCGGAGCGGAGCCGATATTTCTTTGAGGTGATGCTGGCACTTCTGACGGCCGCTGTTGTTCTTTGGATTGTGCTCTTCTGACCTGCCCTTAAAGGTCATGAATTACCCCACCATCCCGTATCACTTCTCCTTCGGGATAGTTCCCTTACGTTAACCTTTCGTTAACTAATACCCTCTTCTCAGTCAGGAGTGACGGAAATGAGCAGAGGTAGATGGCTGAATTTTAAATTATATAAGTCAATTTTAATAAGCTGTGTGCTGGCAGGTTGTGGTGGCGGCGGTGGTGGCGGATCACAACCGCGGCCTGAAATCACCCGGCCCCCGACAGAAACAGGATCCATCAACAGGGTTGAACAACAAAACAGCCCCGGGCTTTTTCAGGTCGGGGCTAATCAGGTTTTTCTCAATGGCGCAACGGGCCGGTCTGTCACCATCGGCGTTGCGGATAGCGGCGTTGCCTCCGGGCATGAGGAATTCAGTGGCCGGGTGCTGGGCGGTGGTGACTGGCATGGTTCGGAACAGGGTCTGCTCGATGAAAATGGCCATGGGACACATGTGGCCAGTCTGGTTGCTGCAGGCAGTGATGGTGCCGGCATTCAGGGGGTGGCGCCGTCAAGCCGGATTGTTTCCTACAGGATACTTGGCCGTACCGGGACTTTTGAAGGCAGGAGCGGTAATGTCATGGTGCCCGGCCTTCTGGGTGATGCACTGTCTCGTGATCTGCCGGTGGTCAATCATTCCTGGTCGTCCTATTACGAGATCAATGATCTGGCCAAATCCCGAATAGAAGATTTGCTACGTGATGAAATCACGGCTTACCGCCAGATTGCGTCGGAAACCGGGCCGGTCATGGTCTGGGCCGCGGGCAATGGCAGTGACAGTCAGGTTTCAGTTCGCAGCGGCCTTCCCTATCATCTGCCTGAGCTTGAGCCTAACTGGCTGGCGGTGGTTGCGGTGGATACACAAGGAGTGGAGCCTTCCTACACCAACCGATGCGGTGTTGCCGCGGCCTGGTGTCTGACAGCGCCGGGCGGGGGAGATAATCAGCAGGCAGACGGCATTCTCGGCGCCAGCCATGAGGGGGGATATATCAGAAAGTCCGGCACGTCGATGGCGGCCCCGGTGGTTTCAGCTGCCATCGGTCTTCTGGTGGAACAGATCCCGGGTCTGACGCCGCGGATGGCGGCGGCACGACTGAAAGCGACGGCAACATATGACGGGCTGACCACCGCGGCCGGATGCACGGTCAGCAGTTGCGGGGTGGCGGCGATGCGTGACGTTTTCGGCCATGGACTCATTCAGGTGGATCAGGCGATGCAGCCGATTTCGCCTTCGGCCATTTCGCTTGGCAATGGTGAGCAAGGAGATCTGGACAAGAGCGGGCTGCTTCTCCCTTCGATGATCACCATGCCGGTAATCGACCGGCTGGATGGCATAACTGCGGTAGTGATCGATGATTTTGACGGCGCCGTATTCGGCCTTCCGTTAGGGGCGTTGGCGGCAAGGGCCGAAAGAGCGCCAGGTCGCCCCCGTAATGCTACGGTTACCGAGGTGCAGAAATTTGCCGAAGGGCAGAGTTTCCTGATGGCGGGGGCAGGTCATGTGCCCGGGCAGTCCCGGGAAGACAGTCGCATGCTTGATATTCCGGCGACACCGCTCGATCACTGGGCAGGATACACGTTCACCTCGGCCGAAGTGACAACACGCTATCTTGTCGGGCTGGGCAACGAGCGTCAGGTGGTCCATCTTCTCAACGAATGGCAGGGGGAAGATGAAAAATGGATCGGTCTTGGTCTTGACCAGAGCGTAAACTGGCTTGACGGGCAGGGATACGGGGCGTTGAAACTGGGTGGCCATCGATCGGGCTGGATGACGGTGGGCGGCAGCAAAGATCTGGGCGCCGTCTCCATGACAGCAGAAATCCTGACCGGATACACCATTCTTGAGGGAGAGGCATCCAGCCTCATCCGTGGGGGTGAGATCTGGTATGACGCCATGACCATCGGGCTGTCGCATGCTACTCCTGAATTGAAAAGATGGCGTCTTGATTTCATCCAGCCTCCAGCCCTCAGCCGGGGGCATCTGAAGATCATGGCCCCGTCACCGGCAGAGGGAGGATACAAAGCCTTTCATCCGGTTGAGCTTGACCTTTCTCATCAGGTCCGGGAAAGAAGGCTGACAGCAGGGGTGGATATGCCTCTTGCCGGCATTACCGGGCTGGAGCTGAGGGCAGATATCACTCTGTTCCGGAATCGCGATCATCTGCCCGGCGCGGAAGATGGTGAAATACGTCTCTCCCTCGATATGGATTTCTGAGCCGGGGGCTTGTCCGGATAAGGTATTTTCGATCCGTTAACTATTCCTTAACCATGACTGTGCCATCAAGGTGGGATGCGGTGCCGTTTCGTTCTTCTGCTTATTTTCGTGGTTGTTCTGGTGAATGTTCATCTTCCCGTTCTTCGGGCTGAGCAGGTTTTGTCGCCAGCACCGGCCGTTACACTTGACATGCTCCTTGAAAGTGAGGACGGAGCGGCGATCCGCCGGTACCTTACCTTGAGAAGGGATGAAATACTTCGCAACTCTGATGATGTCATCAAGGCCCTGATATTATGGCGCAGGCTTGGTGATTTTCCTGCCGCCATGGAATTGGCGGAGGACGCACGGTCACGTGGTCTTGCCGGAGACCGGCGGCTCGATTTTGAAACCGCCATCAGTTTCTGGCTGAACGGGTCCTGCTTGCGGGCGGCGCCGTTGTTTCGCAAACTTCACGCGGCTTCAGGCCCGTCGGCGGACTGGATCAGCCGGGAAAGTGCCCGCTTTCTCGCTGACTGCCGGGCCAGATTATCCTGGCGCCTTTCTACGGAAACACGGCTCGGGTATGACACCAACCTCGGCGGGTCTGTCCCGGAAAGGGTGGTGATACCAGAGCCCGGATCACAGGTGGGCACTTCCCTTGATCGTCTTCAGCTTATTCATGAGGGGGGCAGTGTTGCCCCGGGTTTTACGATCGGCACCCCTGCCCATGAAGGTTTCTGGGCGGAGATTATGCCATATCTGGAATGGCAGCATCCTCTTAAACAGGGGGGGCTGACTTTCCGGATCGGCAGCACCGCACGGCTGACAAGCCGCCGGGAATATCATGGACAGGCCCATCACGCGGCGGCATCGTATCTCTTACGGGCGGGCGGGCATATTCTTTCCGCCTCGGCTGCGGTGCGGCATGATAGGGATTCGCTCGGCCCCATAGCAGGTAACCAGTGGTCCCGGCGCCAGGTCCTCCGCGTATCTTCTGCCATCAGAATAAATCGCACCTTTTCTCTTCTTGCCGGAGCGACAGGCCGGAAATTCAAAGGGATGCACACCACCGGTTTTTCCGCCCGCTATCAGGGATTTGACCTTGGCCTTTCCTATCAGGGAAAAGCCGGATCCCTGAGGCTGGCTGAACCGGCATACAGGCTGTCATTTGCCAGCGGACAGGATACAGCACATCCGAGATGGAGTTCGGGTCACCATAAAGGGATTGCGCTCCATCTTGGCCCGTTCAGGACAGGCCAACTTCCGCTGCGTGTTGAGCTGCGGCATGACCGAAAGTCCTACGATCACATCAGGCCCTGGCTGCATGCCGGTCATGACCGCAAACTGGTCTCACTGACGCTGGCAACAACCTATGCTTTTGTTCAGGGTTACCCTGTCCGGATTGATATGGAATGGTACAAAAGCAGATCACGCGACCCGGTTGAACAGAACAAAGGGGTAAAGTTTTCATTGGGTTTCCGCCATTAGAAGGGTGTGCTTTTTGATGCCCGTATATCAGCCTGGCACCTATCCTTAAGGTCAATTTCCGATGAGGGGTTTTGAGTATAATAATACTCAATGTTAAAAAATCGAAGCGTAGTTTGTCTTTGGGCTGTGTGTTCTCCCATGCGCGATTCTATAGGGAGAGATACATGAAAGTCATACTGACTTATGCGAATATTTTTTCACGCGACCTGATTATCGAGCAGGCCGGTCACATCAATACCGATATGACGATTATTCCGTCGACCCGTGTTATGGAAACGGTAGACATGCTCCATCGCGGCATGTTGCCGGATCTGATTTTGCTCGATACCGGTCTTGCGGATATGAAGGGGCTTAGTGGTCTGACCCGCATACTTGACGCCACCCAGCGGAATATTCCGGTTGCCATCATGGGCGCACCGACCAGCCAGTCTGAGATGCGCCTTGTTCTCGAGGCCGGGGCGTCGGGATATGTGCCCAAGAATATCGGTATCAAGGCGTTTTTCAGTGCCATATCACTGATGGCGGAGGGGGAGATTTTTCTGCCTGCCGAGGTTTCAACCCATCACGGGGAAAACAGCTTTCTTCCCAATAACTGGCTGACCGGACGAGAGCAGGACATGCTTGCCGGTCTGCTGGCAGGTAAATCAAACAAAGAGATAGCGCGCATTCACGGCCTGTCGGAAGTGACGGTGAAACATCACCTCAAGAGTCTGCGCGGCAAACTTGGTGCCCGCAACCGTACCCACGCGGTATGCCGGGCGATTGAGCTCGGCATTGTGCCGGAGGCACCCTGACCATTTTTCCCCGGGACCATTTTTCCCCGGGACCAATTTGCCCCGGTACCATTCAGCCCATGACCATTCAGTCAGGCTGTGTCTCCGGCGTTGATCTTATCCCCGGTTCTGGCGATTGGCGATGAGATCATCCACCACCGCCGGATCAGCCAGGGTTGAGGTATCGCCAAGTTCGGCAAAATCATCCGCTGCCACCTTGCGCAATATCCGCCGCATGATCTTTCCGGATCGTGTCTTGGGCAGGCCTGGTGCCCATTGCAACAGATCAGGTGTGGCAATCGGGCCGATTTCTTTCCGGACCCATTGCCTGAGTTCGGCATGCAGATCATCACCGGGCTCTTCACCGGCCACCAGCGTGACATACGCATAAATCCCCTGGCCCTTGATATCATGCGGATAGCCGACAACAGCGGCTTCGGCAACTTTGGGATGCGCCACCAGCGCGGATTCAACCTCGGCTGTTCCCATGCGGTGACCGGATACATTGATAACGTCGTCCACACGGCCGGTGATCCAGTAATATCCGTCTTCATCCCGGCGGCATCCGTCGCCGGTGAAATACCGGCCCGGGAACATGGTGAAATATGTTTCAACAAAGCGCTGATGGTCACCATAGACCGTACGCATCTGGCCGGGCCAGGACCGGTTGATACACAGATTGCCGTCGGCAGGACCTTCAATCACGTTATTTTCACCATCGACCAGAACAGGCTGGATGCCGAAGAAAGGACGCGTTGCTGATCCGGGTTTTGTGGTGGTGGCCCCGGGCAGAGGCGTGATCATGATGCCGCCGGTTTCCGTCTGCCACCAGGTGTCAACGATCGGGCAGCGTTCTTCGCCAACGACTTTGTGATACCACATCCAGGCTTCGGGATTGATCGGCTCCCCGACTGATCCGAGAAGACGCAAGGACGACCGGTCTGTTTTCTCAACAGGAGCGTTACCTTCACGCATCAGGGCGCGGATTGCCGTCGGCGCGGTATAGAAAATATTGACTTTGTGCTTTTCCACCACCTGCCAGAACCGGCTTGAATCAGGATAGGTGGGCACGCCCTCAAACATCAGCGTGACGGCACCATTCGCCAGAGGTCCGTAAAGGATATAGGAATGCCCTGTCACCCAGCCGACATCGGCGGTGCACCAGTAAATATCGCCATCGTGATAATCGAAGACATACTGATGGGTCATCGAAGCATAGACCATATAGCCGCCGGTGGTGTGCATGACACCTTTCGGCTTGCCCGTGGAACCTGACGTATAGAGGATGAACAGCGGATCCTCCGCGTCCATTTCTTCCGGCGGGCAGTCAGGTGATGCTCCGGCCATGTCTTCGTGGTACCAGAAGTCGCGGCCACTGACCCAATTGATATCGCCACCGGTGCGGCGGACCACGATGCAGGTTGTGCACATCGGGCAGTTTTCAAGAGCAGCATCGGTATTGGCCTTGAGCGGGATCGTCTTGCCGCCGCGAACGCCTTCATCGGCGGTGATGATGGTTGAGCTGTCGCAGTCGATGATGCGGCCGGCCAGTGCATCGGGCGAGAACCCCCCGAAGACCACGGAGTGAATGGCCCCGATCCGGGCGCAGGCCAGCATGGCCACGGCGGCTTCCGGTATCATCGGCATGTAGATGGTTACCCTGTCTCCCTTGCCGACACCACGGGTTTTGAGCACATTGGCGAATTTTGAAACCTCTTCATGAAGTTCGCGATAGGTGATATGGCGGCTGTCCGTGGGCTCATCACCTTCGAAGATAATGGCGGTCTGATCACCGCGGCTTTCCAGATGGCGGTCAAGACAGTTGGCGGCGGCGTTCAGCGTGCCGTCCTCAAACCAGCGGATGCTCAGATTGCTGGCATCATAGGAGACATTTTCGATCTTTGAATACGGCCTGATCCAGTCAATTCTCTTGCCATGCTCGGCCCAGAAGGCTTCGTTGTTGTTGATCGAGTCATGATAAAGCTTCTGATAGAGCTCGTTATCCGCATGCGCATGCCGGGCAAGTTCATCGCTTGGTGGAAAAGTAATTTCTTCGGACATGGTTCTCCCCTCAATTCTGCATCAGCACAGTTTACCTGTCGTGCTGACCTTTATATGGCAAGTTTACACCTGTCGTGACAATTCCCGCAATGCCCTTAGCAAGCATTCCTGCTGCCATGATCAGGTGAGCGTCTTTTCCTCCAGCAGGTCTTCGGCATCTTCGGGATGATCAAGCGCCAGGATTTCCTTTGCAAGAGAAAGGCTGAAACCGGCCCGGGCAAAGCTTGCCAGATGACGCTGGCGAAGCTTTTCCGGGTCAGTCTGCCTGTCTCTTTCGGACGCATAGGGTCCTAACCGGCGGCGGCGGGCATGGATCAGCGCCGCCTGCCATTCGTTCGCCACATCATCCGCGTTTTCATGATCAGCAAAGACCGCTTTGATAACGTGCTGGTCAAGCCCCTTACTTGCCAGGGTTTTTTCGATCCTGCGGCGTGATCGTCCCTGCCGGCGGAGCGAGACGGCTTTCTGCTCGGCGTAGAGCTGATCATTGACATATCCTTTACCGATACAGTCCCTGATCACGTCATCAATAGCCTTGCTGATGTCATCCGGCTCAGCCCCGGTCAGTTTTCGCTCGGCAAAACGTGCCAGCACGTCTTTCAGTCTGCTGGTGGTGGAGGCATAACGGCCCAGATAATGAACAGCTTTACTGGTCAGCCGGTGGCGGAGTTTTTCATCGGAATATCTCATTCCGGGATGCTAGCATAATCGACGGTGATCGGCGAGGTTGCAAGCCTCGCGCTTAGGCCCTATGTTGCGGCACATGCATAGTGATTCGGATAAGAATATATCGCTCTACCAGCGCCCTGTTGAGATCGGCCGCATAAATACCATCGGCCTTTTCATGCTTTACCGGCGTGAGGTCATGCGGTTCATGAAGATTTTCATCCAGACCGTGGGCGCTCCCATGACCACGGCGATACTCTTCATGGTGGTGTTTGCCGTGGCCGTAGGGGACCGGATCAACAGTAGCGCCGCTGTGCCTTACGTGGAATTTCTCGGCCCCGGTCTTATCATGATGGCGGCATTGCAGAACGCCTTTGCCAACACCTCTTCCTCGATAGTTGTTGCCAAGGTTCAGGGAAATATCGTTGATCTTCTGATGCCGCCGCTTGGTGCGATGGAAATTCTGATTGCCATGACCGCGGCAGGCATTACCCGGGGTGTTATCGTCGGGGCGGCTACCGCGCTTGCCCTGTGGATGCTCGGATCATCCGGCTGGCCCGTGCATCCGCTGACAGCTTTTATCTTTCTCTTTCTCGGTTCGGCGGTGATGTCGCTTGCCGGGGTGATGGCAGGTATCTGGGCGGAGAAATTCGACAGCCTTGCGGCGGTCACAAATTTTGTTGTTCAGCCGATGGTGTTCCTTTCCGGCACCTTTTATTCGGTTGATCAGCTGCCCGCCCCGTTTGATGGTATTGCCGCCGCCAACCCTGTCTTTCATATGATCGACGGCTTCCGTTACGGTATCATCGGGCAGGCTTCGTTCCCGCCCCTATCAGGAGCGTTGATTTTGCTGGTGGTTACGATCATTCTGGGTGGAATATGCTGGCGCATGCTGGCAACCGGTTACAAACTGAAAGCATGACCATGCCAAGAACAACACAAACCTTTCCTTCGGGTATTCTGGCCGCCCCCCAACTTGAAGAAGCGGTCGCGGCGGGGATCATCCGGCCGGGACAACCGGTTATGGCCGGACAGATCCAGCCTGCGTCCATCGATCTCAGGCTTGGGGCAAAAGCCTGGAGGATAAAGGCATCTTTCTTGCCCGGCGAAGGTGTGTCGGTAGCGGCAAAACTTGAGGCCATGGCCATGCATGAAATCGATCTTTCCGCCGGCGCGGTGCTGGAAAAGGGATGTGTCTATATTGCCCGGCTTGAAGAAAGCCTTGATCTGCCGGCCGGGCTCTCTGCCTTTGCCAACCCGAAAAGCTCAACCGGCCGTCTCGATGTTTTCACCCGCATGATTG
>CAZOLR010000034.1:0-21491 GCA_964580905.1 uncultured Hyphomicrobiales bacterium
GATTGGTCTGTGGTGCATACAAAGTGAACCAGCCCACCTCTCGGGTGCGCCAATCTTTTCACTCCCCCCAACCCTTCTATTTAGTCCCGTACATCCGGTCGCCGGCATCGCCGAGGCCGGGCAGGATATAGCCGTGATCGTTGAGCTCACGGTCGATCGCGGCGGTATAAATCGGCACATCCGGATGCTCTTCCGAAAACGCCGCGATACCTTCCGGCGCGGCAAGAAGACAAACAAACTTGATCCGCCTGGCGCCCGCATCCTTGATCCGCTGCACCCCGGCGGCGGCTGAATTGCCTGTCGCCAGCATCGGGTCCACCACGATGGAAACACGTTCATCAAGGCTTTCAGGAAGTTTGAGATAATATTCCACCGGCACCAGCGTCTTCGGGTCCCGGTAAAGCCCGACATGCCCGACACGCGCCGAAGGCACCAGATCAAGCATACCGTCAAGCAACCCGTTGCCCGCCCGCAGAATGGAAATAAAGCACAGTTTCTTGCCTTCAAGCTTGGGCAGTCTTGCCACTTCAAGAGGAGTCTGGATATCGACCTCCTCGACTTCCAGATCACGGCAGACTTCATAGGCCAGCAGCAGGCTGATCTCACGCAGAAGCTGTCGGAATTTGGCCGTCGGCGTTTCCACATCACGCATGATGGAAAGCTTGTGCTGTATCAACGGGTGATGGACGATAGTGGCGTTATGTTCGGTCATCTGGGTGTCCTCCTTATGCTTCTGGACTTCGTGGGATTGGTCAAAAAATCGTGCCGCTGCTGTCAAGGCTGAGGGGCGGGCCACCATCGGCGCGGAGCTGCCTTGCGATCCGTCGCCCTGCCGTCCAGGTGCCGCCCTGAAGAACACTGGCCAGCGGCAGGCTTTCGGCGTCATCACCGGTTTGTTTACGAACCTCCGCCGCAATTTTGTCAAGCAGGGCCACGGTCAGCCCGCGCCATTCCACCACCAGCGGTGTTTTGGGGTGATGCGAGATGGCGGCGGCTTCATCATTGCGAAGAGTGAGCACATTCGTATCCATGAAGAGCCCGCCATTGCGATATTCCGCAAGCCCCGTCAGCGTGTCGAGTTCCGTTACCCTGATCCCGGCCTCCTCAAGCGGTTCAATCAAGGAATAGGCCATCCATTGCGAGAGTTTGTGAAAGGGGAGGATACCGTTCGTGATATCCTGCCGGACAATTATTCTGTGGTGGCCGACATCACCGAGGAGAATATCACCCATCCGTTCACCTTCAGGCCAGATCGTGCCCAGCCCCTGCAACAGCGCGACCAGGATTTCACGTGCCTTAAGCCCGCCGTCTTGCTGAAACCCGGCCAGATAATCATAGAGGTGACCCGGGCGGAATTCCCCGTTCCGGCTGAAAATCCGGGGCGCCAGCGCAAGTGCCGCCCCGAGACGGTTGAGCAATTCCGTGCGCGCGTTAAGCCCGACAAGAGGGTTGTCTGTGCTGACCTGAAAGGTTTCAGCCAGCTGATGCGGCGTAAGGCTTTCAAGGGCCACAGCATCAACCCGGACCGGATCTTCCCTTCCATACCGGCTGAGAAGCCCGCTTTGAACCAGCCGGATACTCGCCAGCGCCAACCCTTCGGACCGGCCGTAAACAAGCCCGGTCACAGCGTCTTTATAGGTCCAGCCGGCACCTGCCCCGGCATCAAGCAGCACAGAGACCACCGCAAGATCAATCCGGCGGCGGGCCATTTCAGCAGAAGACACGTCCGGAAGTCCGGAGGCGAGTTCAGCCCAGAGATCACGCGTGCCAAATTCAAAATGACGCCAGCGGCTGTGGAAGGGCACTTTGCCATCGGGATAATTTACCCGTATTTCATCGAGCACAAGTTCGGTTGCGGCACCCAGATTATCAGGGTGAAACTGAAAATGGTCCAGCTCATCCGCTTCAGCCGCCGCAAGGACTTCATGGCATCGCTGCCGCACCGCTTCAGGCGAAAGAAGGGCCAGAACGGCGTCTTCGTCATTGAGGCTCATTCGTCGATTATCCTGCCCTTGACCTCATCGAGATCAGCCCCTTCCCTCGGGGTCTGGCTGGTGAAATATCCTGCCGCTTTCTTGGCTTCCATTTCAACATGCGCATCTTCAGGGATCAGCTCATCCGGAATATCCAGACGTTCACCGATCTCAACCCCCTGGCTGACAAGGGCATCGTGTTTCATATCACTCATGGACGCGAAACGATCGATCCGCGTGACCCCGAGCCAGTGGAAAATATCCGGCATCAGTTCCTGAAAACGGGCATCCTGAACACCTGCGACGCATTCGGTCCGTTCAAAATACTTGGCGGCGGAATCGCCACCCTCCTGACGTTTGCGTGCGTTATAGACAAGAAACTTCGTCACCTCACCAAGCGCGCGGCCTTCCTTTCTGTTATAGACCACCAGCCCGTTGCCCCCCTTCTGGGCCATCTCGACGCAGATCTCAATCCCGTGGGTAAGGTAAGGGCGGCAGGTGCAGATATCGGAGCCGAACACATCAGAGCCGTTGCATTCGTCATGGACCCGGCAGGCGAGCGGTATTGCGGGATCATGCAAGGTGTCCGGATCACCGAAAATATAGGCCGTGATACCCCCGATCGGCGGCAGAAAAACCTCAAGATCTGATCTTGTCACCAGTTCAGGGTACATACCGCCCATCTGCTCAAAGATCACGCGGCGGAACGCATGCTCATCCACCCCGAAACGCCGGGCAAGACCCGGAATATACCAGACCGGATCAATGGCGATTTTGGTGACATTCACATCACCGTTATTGAGCAGAACCCTGCCATCCGGCTTCAGTCGCCCCCGTTCAATGGCATCCCGCAACTCCATCAGTTTCAGCCGTGCCTGGGTGATGGCAATGGTCGGGCGGATATCAAGCCCTTCGCTGATCTGTTCCTTGAATTCATCGGCGACAACATGCCCCCATGGGTCAAAGGAAACGATCTTTTCCGGATCAGACCACTGGGGGTGCGGGCCGATTTTTGTCACCGGGGAGGTGTTGGTAAGGTCCGGCACATGCGACGGATCAAGCCGTCCTGCGGCCACGGATACCGCGCGGTAGACCGAATAACTGCCCGAATGTGTACCGATCACGTTGCGATGCATGGGGTTGGATACACTGCCGATGACCGGCCCGCGGTTTCGCGCATCTTCCGCGCCCCAGTGGATTGGCGAGAAATAATTCGACCCGGGCCTTGAATGGGAGGTCAGGACGATATGGCGGGGCGTTGACATCTGATCACCTCTTGTCCGGTGGCTGATTTCCCTGTTCCGGCAGAAAAAACAGGCTCTGATCAGATCATTCCCCGCTTTTTCCCCTCGAACAGATATAGCCTAAATTTAACCTGACCATTTGGTCAACTTTTATTTTTCCCTGACGGAATATTGCTCATCGTGTCCCGAGGCCACGCAGAACGACCCCGGTGACGGTATCAACCGCTTTTTTATATTCATTTCTGCTGATCTTCTCGCAACCCAGAACAGCCGTGATCTGGGTGCTGAAATCCGCGTAGGTCTGGGTGGCGGCCCAGATCAGGAAGAGCACATGCGGGGGGGAGACTTCTGCCATTTCTCCGCGTTCCTGCCAGATCCTGAAGACCCCGGCCTGTTTGTCGACCCAATCCTTCAGGTCACGGGCAAGATAATCACCGATGACCGGCGCACCGGAAATGATTTCCATGGCAAAGACCCTTGAGGCATTGGGGCGCTTGAGCGACAGATCCATCTTTGCTTCGATATATTTTCGCAAAGCATCATCGGGTTTGTCCGCGGCCGAAATATCCCCGAGCGCACCAAGCCAGGTTTCGAGAATATCCTGGCAGACGGCGCGGTAGATATCTTCCTTGCTGCGGAAGTAATAGAGAAGGTTGGCCTTTGGCAGGCCGGCTTCAGCGGCGATTTCCATCAGCCGCGCGCCGTTAAACCCCCGGCGGGCAAAAACCGTTTCCGCCGCCTTGAGGATGCGGGCCTGTCTCTCCGTCCTTATCCTGCTTTCAGATTTGCTGGTGGCGGCTGGCTGTTTCACTTCTGCCCTACGCCTTTACCGTGAAATGCAGCTCTGTCGGCACCGCATCACGGCCGTTGATCGGGTTCTTGTCCTGTGGGCAGGCGGACATGACGGCAATACAATCTTCCAGTGCTCTCAGCCCGATGATGTCTTCAGGGGATGATACCGTCGGCTCAAAAGATGTCCGGCCTTCGGGCGTGATGGGAATATTCATCCACAGATTGAACGGATCAGGGATGAGCGGCGGCGCAAGGCCGATGGCACCGAGAGCCATGCGCAGATTATCCGCGCAGTTGTCATGATATTCGGTACAGCCAAGGAGCTGGTAGCGCGGCCAGTCACAACAGGACATGACCGTGTCATGAACACCCGGTGAGGTATCGCTTTCTATTTCAAACAAGGGCTGGCGTCGGTTGGTGACAAGCGTGTCGCCGGTTTTCGGGAAAACCGATTGAAGCCAGGTCCGGCAATGCGACATGGAAAGAAACTGGCCCATATCCGCCGCAAGGTATGCCCAGAAATCACAGACCTGCGTTCCGTGGGTGTTTTCCACCTCCAATACCTGCCCGGCCGCAAGACGTACCGCAACACCGCATCGCGGCGGAATACGATACCGGGCACCGATTTCAGGCGTGCCGTCAGGTGATACGGCACTCGACAGGCTGGCGTTGCTCCCCTCGGAGAAGGCCGGATCATAAACGGATACGCTCAACCTTCAGTCCTCCGCGATATCTTCGGCCCAGAGTTCAGGCCTTTCATGGATAAACCTTTCCATCAGGGCGATGCAATCAGGATCATCGGCAATAATCACTTCAACCCCATGCTGGCGGAGAAAATCTTCATTGCCGCCAAAAGTCCGGTTCTCCCCGATGACCACCCGGGGAATACCGAACTGGACAATCGTGCCACTGCACATCATGCAGGGGCTGAGCGTTGTGTAAAGTACCGTGTCGCGATAGGTTTTCTGCCGTCCCGCTTTGCGCAGGGCATCCATTTCCCCATGGGCAATCGGATCACCCTGCTGGACCCGCTGGTTATGGCCGCGGGAGACTTCCTTATTATCACGCGCCAGCACCGAGCCGATCGGGCATCCGCCCTCATCGAACCCTTTTTTTGCCTCATCATAGGCGATTTTCAGCATCTGCTTGTCGGTTTCGTTTAGCATGAAATTCCCCTCCGGCTTCAGGACGTTACTATGGGTGAAGTGTAATAGGGAAGATTTTCCCGCCGCGGGACATAATCGCCCCTGGCCACAAGCTGATCGAGATGATCAGCGATCTGGTCAAGCCGCGCAAACCAGACATCCTTTGTTGCAAGTGTCTCTTCGAGCCAGGCTTCAACCTTTTTCCAGCGCGCCAGCCTGCCGGTAAGGAAGGGATGGACGATGAGCATGAAAAACCCTCCGGCTTCATAGGCGGCATCAAATTCCTCCCAGAAACCGGCAAGACCTGAGGACGGGCCTTTGACCGGCATCATATAGCCGATTTCAGCATAATGCGCGAAAGGCGGCCAGTCATCCGTTCCCCAATGGACCGGCATCTCCCACAGCCCGCCGGCGCTTGTTTCCAGCCGATAGGGAATATCATCCGCCATCATGGAGGAATCGTAGCGGAAGCCATGCTCGATCAGCAGGTCCACGACCTCCTGATTGATATTATATACCGGGGCCCGATATCCGGCCGGGGCTCCGCCACAGTATTTTTGATGCGCCGCAAGTGCTTTTTCAAACCAGTGGCGCTGTTCCGGCGCATCGATAGGATCTTCGTGCAGATAACCGTGATGGCCGATTTCATGTCCGCCTTCCAAAATGGCCTCCACCGCCTCGGGGTAGGTTTCGATGCACCAGCCGGGAAGAAAGAAGGACTGCCTGATACCAAGCCGGCGGTAAGTTTCCAGTATGCGCGGCACCGCAACTGTCGGCCCGTAACGCCCCATGCTGATGGGGTAAAGCCGGTCATGGGAATCTTCAGGCCGGGCAATATGGATAAGACTGTCGGCATCCATATCAAAGGATATCACGCAGGCACAGCGGGCGCCGTTGGGCCAGGGAACAGGATTGCGGATCATTCATACCTCCCTTTTTTCTTTATCCGGCACCGATATAATGCGCACGTCCCGATGCCCAGCTGACATAGACCTTTCCCATATGCTTGAGATCCATATCCGCAAGTTCACGTTCCTGTATCTGCACCTTGAATTCGCTACCATCCGGCGCTTCAAGGAAAAGCGTGACCACCGAGCCGATGAATTCTTCGGAAATCAGCGAGCATTCGATCGTATTCGCGGCTTTCGGTCTGGCCACGGAAAGATGAACGAGATCAGCCGCGATGACAAAACTCCCGGCATCACCAACCGCCGGTTTCGGGTTGTCGCCGAGATCAACAGTAAAGACCCCGAGACTGCCTTCCAGGGTTACCGTTTTGCCTTTGCCGGATGTGACCTTGCCGCTGATGATGTTGTTGCGGCCGACAAATTCGGCAACAAACCTGTTGGCGGGGGCACGATAGATATCCTTGGGCGTGCCGATCTGGGCGATATGCCCCCTCGACATGATCACCACCCTGTCGGCCATCGCAAAGGCTTCCGACTGGGAATGGGTGACATAGACAAAAGTGATCCCCAGCTCCCGCTGAAGCCGGGTCAGCATCGACTGCATGCGAATGACAAGGTTGGCATCCAGCGCCGAAAGCGGTTCATCCAGAAGCAGGATTTTCGGCTCGGTCACCAGCGAGCGGGCCAGCGCCACACGTTGCTTCTGCCCACCGGAAAGACTGCTGATATCACGTTCGGCAAATTCCCCGATTTCCAGCCGGTCCAGCCATTCGAGGGCCTTCCGGCGCCGGGTGGCGGCATCCACACCCCGCATCTGGAGGCCGAACTCAACATTCTCGCGCGCGTTCAGAAACGGGAACAGGGCAAGCGACTGCCAGACCATCGGGGTATCGCGTTCATGGGGCGGGACCGTGTTCATGACCTGCCCCTGCAACCTGATCTCACCTTCTGAAGGCTCCTCCAGTCCTGCCAGCATCCTTAAGGTAGTTGTCTTGCCGCAGCCCGACGGCCCCATAATGGCAATGAACTCCCCCTCGTTGATGTTGAAATTCATGGTTTCCACCGCGGTGAAATCACCAAATCTTTTGACAACATTATCAAATTCTACCAGTGCTTCAGCCATGATTTCCCTTTTCTTTCTTTTGCCTTGTCATCAGCACCACCTGGGCAATGATGACCAGTGTCATGGAGGTCAGGAAGACAAAACTTCCGATGGCGTTGACCTGCGGGTCGATATTGCCGGTGACGATTTCAAGGATAATGACCGGAATAGTCTTGTTCAGCCCTGAAATAAACCAGGCGATGGCAAATTCATCAAAAGATACCGCCGCGGTCAGACAGAAAGAGGAAATTATGGCCGGACGGCAGAAAGGAATGATCACCCTCCTCAATGCACGCCACTGATCTGCCCCTAGATTCCATGCCGCCGCCTCAAGACTTGCATCCATCTGGCTGAGCCGGAGGCGGATGATCGCCATGGCGAAAGGGGCTGTCAGGACCGTATGGGCAATGATGATCGACAGCACCTTCCCGGAAAGGCCGATCTTGGCAAACCAGGCCAGCATCGCCAGCGCCATGATAATCAGCGGGATCGTCGGCGGCAGGAGGATCAGCGCCAGATAGAGCGGTTTGAGCTTGAACCGGTAGCGGTAATCCGTATACGCGGTTGTAAAGCCGAGAAAGGTTGCCATAAAAGCGACCGAAAGCGAGACGATAAGACTAGTTCTCGCCGCCTCCCAGACATCAGGATCCTGCCAGATCGTCTCATACCATCTGAGCGTGAAACTGCCGAGCGGGATGGTCGGGAAACGATCCGAGTTGAACGAAAAAATGATGCTGAACACAATCGGGGCAAAGATAAAAATGAAAACAAGCCCGAGATAACCATAAAGAAACCCGCGCAGCAGACGATCCCCTTTCATGAAACCCTCCGCCGGTACGCCGCCGCAATCCCGCCAAAGGCGACAATGAACAACGTCACCATCATGACGACAGCGACAACTGCCGCCCGGGGCCATTGCTGGCCGGATTTGACCGTATCCACAATAAGGATGGGCAGGGTCGGGGGTTTTGAGCCGCCCAGATAATACGGGCTGACGAAATCACCAAAAGACAGAATGAAACAGAACACCGCCGCAATGATCAGGCCTGTCCTGGCCAGCGGCAGGATAACACGATAGATGGTGCGCCACGGCCGGCAGCCCAGATTATGCGCCGCCTCAACAAGAGACCGGTCGATATTGGCAAGCGAGAATGTCTGCAGAATGATGACCAGCGGCAGGGTCAGTGTCATATACCCGATGATGGTGCCGAATTTGGTGTTCAGCATGACAAAGGGGCCAAGCCCGATAAAACCCAGCATGGCGTTGATCACGCCGCTTTCGGCAAGGATGACATACCAGGAGAATATCCGCACAAGATAGCTGGTGAAAAACGGGATGATCAACAGAAAGACCGCCCATCGCCTTGTGGTCTCCGACACACGGAAAGCAAGGGTATAGGCCGCCGGAAAGGCAACGGTCATGACCACCACCGTCGCCAGCGTCGCAAGCCCGAAGGTCAGCACGTAACTGTCCCAGAAATAATCCCGGCCCATCATCTTGAGCCAGTTCTTCATCACGAAGGCTTCGGTCATGCGGTAGTTGCGGACGATGAAGAACGACATCGCCACCATGAACATCAATGGCGCGATGAAAAAAAGGGCCTGCCAGATGATGATGGGAAGACGCAGGCTGTATTTAAACACATCAAGACGCACGAAACGCCCCGGAGTTTCAGTCTCCGGTCTTCCTTGTGTCATAGATTTGCCTGAGACGGGCATATTCCCCTACCCCGGATTACAGATTTGTGCCGCGAGAACAGGACAGGGAACACGCCCTGTCCTGTGATGCGGTCAGCGTTTGATTTACGCGTTTTTGTATTCTGACCAGAAATCGTTCCAGTCTTCGAGGCTCTGCTGAACCGGAATATTCCGGTAATGGATGCGCCCTTCCTTGACCAGAGTGATCGGATCATTGGACATGCCGTCGATCTGGCCTGTCCGTTCAGCTTCCTTACGGTCAACCTCGATCAGTTTGGCGCGACCTGATTTGGTGATGGCAAAACCGGGATAAGCCGCCATCTGCGCTGATTTCACCTGACCTTCTGGGGACAGCATATACTGGATGAACTTCCTGACGATATCAGCTTTCTCGGAATCCTTGCCGATGCAGTAGGATTCCGTCCACTGTATCCCGCCTTCTTTCGGGACCACCGAGCCAACCGGCGCCCCATCCTTTTCCAGCACACCGGTGATCCAGTCACCGATGCCGCACATGGCCAGCATTTCACCATTCTTCAGCGAGTTGAAGGTGCCGCCGTAATCAAAATACCCGCCAACCTGCGGCCGGAGGGAAAGCGTCGTATCCTGAACTTTTTCCCACTGGCTGTCGGAAAGATCCCACAGCCCGGCACCGTTGCCGTTATAAAGGCTCATCATGCCGAGGCTGGGCAGGTGCCAGTCAAAATGACCGACCTTGCCCTTGACTTCAGGCTTCCAGAAACAGGAGTAGCTCATGGCTTCTTCGGCGGTGATGGCGTTCTTGTTATAAGACACCCCGAGATGGCCGAAACGTACCATCATCGAATACAGCTTGCCGTCTTTCCAATGCCCTGGGAACTGCGTGAAATCCTTATAGAGCATATCATCAAAAGGATAATCGGCGGCGTTGAGCTCTTCGATATATCCGGCGGCGTTGAGCTGCTGCACAAACTCACCGTCCGACAGGATCACATCATAGGTACCGGGAGGCGACTGGGCGATCAGGCCAAGCATATTGTCACCGCCAGCGTAATATTTCGGCTTGAACTTGACGTTGTTTGCCGCTTCGAATTCGCTGACGATATCCGGCTCACCATGGCCGTACCAGGCCAGCATGTTGATCTCAACCGGCGCGGCCCAAGCGCGTGAGATAAACGGGGTGGAAAGCGCGGTTGCGCCACCATAGGCCAGCACCTGCCGGCGCGATGGTGTACGCGTCAAGATCGAATGTTTACTTTTCATGCCTGAAATCCTCCTGTCTTTTCATTTCTAAGTGTTAATGTTTCACTAAATTCAGTAAATTTGCAAAAGTATTTACGGCAGGGTTAAGATGAAAACGGCGTTTTCGGGGTCCTTAAGGTCATGGAAAGCGACTGCGAGCGCCACAATCCGCCGACGAATTTTGAACCACCATGGCGATAGCGGTAAAAGATGAACAGGTCTGAATTCCATCATTTATTTGGCACCAAAGGGCCGGTCATCCTGCCTGTAATTCATGTCATCGATGAAGAACAGACGTCGGCAAATATCGACAAGCTGATCGGGGCCGGTATCCACGGCTGTTTTCTGATCAATCACGATTTTGATGTTCAGACATTCCTGCCTGTCATCCGTTCGATTCGTTCCCGTTATCCGGATTACTGGATCGGGGTAAACTTTCTCGCGGTCACCGGCCTTGATGCTTTCCCTGTTCTCGCCGCCCTTGAAAAGGAAGGGGTGAGGATCGATGCCTATTGGGGTGATGATGCCCGCATCGATGAAAGAACAGCCGAACAGACCGAAGCCGAAGCCATTGCAAGAACCCGTCGTGACTGCGGCTGGCAGGGGCTGTATTTCGGCGGCACCGCGTTTAAGAAACAGCGTCCGGTCAATCCGGAGGATTATGATGTATCCGCCCGTATCGCCGGCGGCTATATGGATGTGGTCACCACTTCAGGGATTGCGACGGGCAATGCCGCTGAGATCAGCAAGATCGCAACTTTTCGTTCGGCTCTGCCGGATACACCGATCGCGCTTGCATCCGGCATCACCCCGCAAAACGCCGATGATTACAGCATGGTGGATTGCTTTATGGTTGCAACCGGCATCAATATTGAAAACGATTTCTACACTATTGATCCGGCAAAACTGCGGCAGCTGATTAATCGCTGCCAGAAGATGGAGGATCAGATATGACACAAGGCAACAGGTCTCAAAAAGACGGGGAAAAACAAGATCGCTGGTATCTCAGCATCATGTCGCCCAATACCAAGGGGGAGAAATTTGCCTGGCTTGACCCGACCTCGATCTATATCAATGGCGAGGCATTTCATGACCTTCTTGATGATTTATGCAAAGACCTCAGCGGCATCGAATGTGATGTTGTCGGCGGCCTTGACGCGATGGGGTTTGTCCTTGGCTCGGCGCTGGCCACACGCCTTGGCGTCGGGTTTCTGCCCATCCGCAAGGCAGGCAAATTATGCGTTGATACCGACAGCGTCACCTTTTCAAACTATTCCGGCCGGACACAGGATATGGAAATCCGCAAACCTGCCTTTGCCGAAGGAACCCGCGTTCTTCTGGTCGATCAGTGGATCGAAACAGGCGGCACCATGGACGGGGCCATCCGCCTGATTGAAAAACAGGGCGGCAACGTCGCCGGTCTTGTTGCCATCGCCATGGAAGATAATGCCCGGACCGCAGGGTACCGCACCCGCTTTCCCTGCATCACCGCGGTCCGGCCGGACAGCGAACTTCAGCAACAGTGCAACCGCCAGCATCTCGACAGTTTTGCTGATTACAAACCTGAAATGGCGTTTCCCCGCCTGCGCTAGAAACGGCTCCGGTATGAGGTGAGCCAGCCGAGGCTGTTGCCGGTATCGCCGCCATCAGGGTTATATTCCGCGCCCAGGGGCGACTGATACCCCATCCCTTCCAGCAAGCGGAACAAGGCCGGATAATCAACATCCCCCTTATCCGGATGCCCCCGATCCGGCACGCCGGCAAACTGAATATGGCCGATATGGTGCCAGTATTTTTCCAGCAATGGTTCAATCTCGCCTTCGATCAGGGCAAGGTGATAGCAGTCAAACATCAGTTTCAGATTAGGCGCTGACAGCGTGGTGATAATATGTTCTGCCCGCGCTATCCCGTCGAGAAAATATCCCGGCACATCCCGGGGGTTGAGCGGCTCTATCAGCACCATTATCCCCGCTTGTGCCGCGAGCGGCGCCGCATAGGACAGGTTTTCAATAAAGGTCTCTTCTGCCCCTTTGCCGGTGGCACAACCTGCCATGACGTGAACAGCCCTGGCACCGATCTCCCCGGCATAGCCCAGCGCCTCTTCAATCGCAGCACGTGCTTCAGTCTCACGTCCCGGGAGCGCGGCAAGGCCGAATTCCCCCGCCTCACGATTGCCGGGGGATGTATTGATCCCGATCATGGCAAGACCCGTATCGGTGAGCGCAGCTTTAACCTCTCGTGCCGGCGTGGCGTAGGGCCAGTGGCATTCGACGGCATCAAAACCGGCACCCGCCGCGGCACGTATAGCCTCCGGCAGATCAAGCTCCCGCCACAAAAGCCCCAGATTTGCTGAAAACTGCATCATCCTTTCGGCCCCTTTAACCCCTGATCCTTACACTTCTGAACTGCCATCAGGTTACGCAATCTACATGAGAATGCATCAATCCCAAAGTGCGGGAATTTCGGGCCCGGGAATTTCGGATGCGGCAATTTCAGGCCCAGGAATGAAGGCCGATGGAATTGCCCTCGCTGTCGCCGATAATGGCAATAAAGCCATATTCGCCTATCGACTGCTTTTCAACAAAAACGAGGGCACCCTGCCCCGTTGCCCAATTGGTTGTCTGGCCACAATCTTCAACGGAAAAATACACCAGACTGCCCTGGCCGGACGGTTGCCTCATCGGATGGCGGATAAGTGCACCCGTCGCGCCGGGCGCCCCCATTTCGGCCGGAAACATGCGCATATCCATCTCTGGCCCCGACATGGGCGACGGCGATAATGTTATTCCGAGAAGGCCTTCATAAAAGGCCTGAGCCCGGTCGATGTCATCGACATAAATCTCAAACCAGTTCACCAGATTCTGCGCTACCAGATGTTGCGGCTCCATTTCATTCCCTCCCTCTTTCAGTTTCGGTTCTGTTTCTGTTGCCGCGCGTAGCACAAAATATCGCGACAAAACCTCAAGGCTTAAACTGAGAGTAGAGCAGATAAGGAGGCGACGAAATCTTATGAAAGATACCTGATGGAAAGACCAGAGGCCTCAGCCATGGGCTTTCATCCCGCTGATATGCAGGTTGAGCGCACGGGTGGAAAAGAAAATCTCCGCCATGAAAAGCAGCATGGCCAATGTCAGGGTGGCGGCTGATCCGGAATAGCTGAGCAATCCTTTATCTTCGGCGCCATGGGCAAATAACAGCACCGATACGAGATTAAGCACAAAAGATACGGCGGCAAAGAACTGGCTGTATTTGACCAGCTCAATCCTGAGCCGGAGCGATTTCAGTTCCGCCGCCAAGACCTCCGCAGGCCCTGAGGCCGTGGTAGCCCCCGTGATCTGCATATGAAGGGACCTGATCAGCCCGGCAACAGCCGTATACCGCGCGCCGATCGCCACCATGGCAAGGGGAATGGCCGGGAACAGAACCCCGGAAATATATAAGAGATCCATAGCCAATGGCTCCGTGATGATGGGTTTGGTGGCCGTCTTTGGGGCGCGGCCTTTCCCTTACGTTGAGGCGAGAACGATATTTGAATACCCCGGAAATATGAAAACATATACTGCTATATTTTCTGCAATATGATGCAAATTTTGCATCACTCCGGTTTCCGTCAAAATTCACTCCTCCGGCTTCACAAATACTTTCGTCAGGGGCCTAATTATGATAAAGCAAAAAAATGATCGATGGCGTCGATCAATGGCTTTTCGGTAAGATTTACGGAACAGCCAGTTACAGCACTATGTAACGCATCCTGCACGCCCGGATGAATTTCCCCGGGCGCTTGTTTTTTCGATGGAGGCCCGGGCTTCAGGAAAGGACAAGACGATGCAACGTCCCCAGATCATGCACCTTGAAAATGGTAACAAAGCCCCTTTGCCGTTCAGCGCCTCGGAATACGAACGCCGGCTGGCCGGTCTTCGTGGCATTCTTGCAAAACGTGACTGCGATGCCGCCGTGCTGACCTCCATGCACAATATCGCGTATTATACCGGCTTTCTTTATTGCTCGTTCGGCCGCCCTTACGCGGCGGTTGTCACAGCGGATAAGGTCACCACGGTTTCAGCCGCCATCGATGCGGGCCAGCCCTGGCGGCGCTGTCATGGCGACAACATCATCTATACGGACTGGCAACGCGGAAATTATTTTCACGCGATTTCCAGCCTTATTCCCGGTGCCCGCCGCCTTGGCATTGAAGGGGATCACCTGACCCTTGCCACGCGCGAGGCCTTGATTGAAACGCTTGGCAAGCCTGATCTTGTCGATATAGCCGGCGACACGATGGCAAGCCGGATGATCAAATCAGCCGAAGAAATTGAGCTGATCACCGCCGGGGCGGCTGTCGCGGACATCGGCGGTGCGGCGGTGCGCGATGCCATCCGGCCGGGGGTGCGAGAGATTGATGTTGCCATGGCCGGACGTGATGCCATGGAACTCGCCATTGCTGAACGTTTCCCGGACAGCGAATTGCGCGATACATGGGTGTGGTTCCAATCGGGACTTAACACCGATGGCGCACATAATCCGGTGACATGCCGGCAACTTGAGGACGGGGATATTCTGTCGCTCAACACTTTTCCCATGATCAGCGGCTATTATACGGCACTTGAACGCACCCTTTTTCTGGGTGAACCTGACGCGGCCAGCCTGGCCTGCTGGAAGGCCAATGTTGAAGTTCACGAGAAAGGCCTGTCTCTCATTCGTCCCGGCATCTCCTGTGCTGAGATAACAGCCCAGCTCAACGCACTTTTTGCCGAGCTCGGCTATCTTGAATATCGCAGTTTCGGTTATGGCCATTCCTTCGGTGTTCTCAGCCACTATTACGGCCGCGAAGCCGGGCTTGAACTTCGTGAGGATATCGACACCGTGCTTGAACCCGGCATGGTCGTCTCCATGGAACCGATGATCACGATCCCCGAAGGCATGCCCGGGGCTGGCGGATATCGCGAACATGATATTCTGGTGGTCACCGAAACAGGTGCGACGAACATCACCGGTTTTCCCTTCGGCCCGGAACACAATATCATCCCTGCCTGAGGACGCGGCGTCATTCCAACCTGTTGCGCGCGGCCGGCACTCATGATGCCGGCCGCCCAACCTTTAAGACTTTATTAACTTATTCAGCGTCAATTGCCCGGCTCCATCTGAGCCCCTTTATCCATCTGGGCGATGGTGATCACCACCCCGGCGATGATGATCAGGGCAATGCCGAAAAAGCTCATCATGCCTGGCACAATTCCCCAGAAGATCCAGCTGAAGAAACCCGCCGACAAGAGATAGGCATATTCATAGATCGTGGCGTAGGATGTCTGGGTCAGCTGGTAGGCCCGTGTCATCATTGACAGCGCCACCGAGGCGCCAAGAGCGATGAACACCATCCAGACCCAAAATCGCATATCCACCTCCTGCCAGCCCCGGAACAGAAAAGGCGCTTCGGTAAGCAACGCCTGCCCGGCGGGGAAAGCTGTCAGAAGGCTTGTATAAAGCCATCCCGCCCCGCCGATGGCGATAAGGAAACACATCAGCAGGGCAAGAGGGCTTTCATCCCGGCAATATCTCCAGGTGCAGATCGAACCAATGGCGTAACTTGCCCCGGCCAGAACAGGCAGGAGATGATAGATGCTGAACCCTTCGGCACCCGGCTTGAGCACCAGAAGCACACCTGCACTACCGGCGGCGACCGCCAGAATACGGCGCCAGCCCACCCGCTCCCGAAAGAAAAGAATGGAAAACAGCAGCACAAAGATCGGTGAGGTGAACAACCCAGCACCGGCTTCGGCAATCGGCATCATGGGCAGAACGCTGAAATAGAGCAGCATCGACATCATGATAAAGAGTGTCCGCACCGCCACCGCCTTCAGGTTCCCGGGCATGACCGAAAGCCGGAACAGACGTCCCATGACAAACACGAACACAACCGCAATCATCGACCGGCTGAAATGAAACTGGCCCACCCCGACCATATCGGAAACCCCGAGGGTAAGATTATCAGTAAAGCCGAAAACGGAAATGCCTGTCACCAGCAACACCGCGCCACGGCCCGAAGGGGGAAGCTGGTTTAAAAACCGTGAGATCGGATCAAAAATCATGATGCGCCAATCAACTGATATTTTTAAAACCCGACTATGCGCTTCTTCTGTGCCGACGCCAAGCCACAATCGCACCCCTGAACCGAAGGGCCGCAGCACCACCGCAAGGGGCAAGATTCCGATTGCCCGGCAGGCAAAATTTACCTAGCGTAAACAAGATCTGAAGCAGGAGGCCATCATGCCCGACAGCATCACCCCCCACGTTTCCCCGTCCTTGCGTGAAAAATTCCTTGAAGATGGATTTCTCATGCCTGTCGATGTTTTCACCACAGAGGAAATCACCGCCCACCGGCGTGAGCTGGAACGGCTGGAAAAGCGCCTGTCCTCAATCAATGTCGGCAATAAAAGCCAGTTGAATTACCCGCATGTCCTGTTCCGGTTTGCCAATGAAATGGTGCGCAATCCCCGGCTTCTGGATGTGGCGGAATCGATACTCGGGCCGGATATCCTTATCTGGGGATCCACCTTCTTCATCAAGGAGCCGGAGACACAAAGCTATGTCAGCTGGCATCAGGATATGAAATACTGGGGGCTGAGCGATACCAATGGCCAGGTCAGCGCCTGGATCGCCCTTAATGACGTCGGTCAGGATAACGGCTGCATGCAGTTCCTGCCGGGATCCCATCACGGCGAGATGCTGGATCATCGGGACACCTTCAGCGAGACAAACATCCTCACCCGCGGGCAGGAAGCGGATATTGAGATCGATACCGGTAAAATCCTCCATGTTGAGCTTGCGCCGGGTCAGGCTTCGTTTCATCACGGCAAGCTGTTGCACGCATCACCGCCCAACCGGTCAAAGAGACGCCGCATTGGTCTGGCGGTGCAGTTCATCGCCCCCCATGTCCGCCAGCAGGTGGCCGAAAAGGATTTTGCCATGCTTGTCCGGGGGAAGGACAGATACGGGTATTTTGAGCTGATAAACCCGCCGGAAGATGATCTCAGCCCCGGGGCGGTGGAATTGCATCATCGCATCCTCACCTCGCAGAACGAAGCGATGTACGAAGGCACCGGTCAGCCCCGATCCTGATCCTGGCCACATGACAAGGGGCATCGCAAAATCCCGCGATGCGATATATGATTGATATGTGTTGTTGATATGGAGTGCTGATGTTCAATCCTGCCATACGTGCCCTTACCGCGCCGCCCGTCGCCGTTGTTCAGAACTGGATCGAACAGTATTCCGGCGGACTTGGCCCGCTGATCGATATGTCACAGGCGGTACCCGGATACCCGCCGCATCCTGACCTTTTGGAAAGACTGACCAGATATGCCGCGGATCCGGCATCGCTGGGCTATGGCCCCATCGAAGGTGAGGATGAGCTGCGTGAGGCCTATGCCGACCACATGAGCCTCCGCCACGGAACACGGATTGTAGCCGGGGAGACATTAATCACCTCCGGATGCAATCAGGCGTTTATCACCGCCGCCCTGACCGTCGCCAGCCCGGGGGATGAGGTGCTGATGATGCGTCCCAGCTATTTCAACCATGAAGCCACCCTCAAGATGATGGGAATAAAGACAAGCTATATCGACGCCGATCCATCCCGGGGCTTCATCCCTGATCCGGAAGATATCCGCACAGCCATTACCGAAAGAACACGTGCGCTTGCCCTGGTCAGCCCCAACAACCCTACCGGCGCCATCTACCCGGCGGAGGTGCTCGAGGCCATCCGTGAGATATGTGAAAACAGCGGCATATGGCTTATCCTTGATGAAACCTATCGGGACTTCCTGCCCGGCGGCGCCACGCCGCATCACCTGCTTGACACGGGCAGGTATAAAGGCGACTGGCGGGATCACCTCATCCTGCTCTACAGTTTTTCAAAAGCCTATTGCATTCCGGGCCATCGCCTCGGCGCCGTGACCGCCGGCACCGGCACTATCGCCGAAATGGCCAAGGTGATGGATAATATCCAGATCTGTGCTCCCCGGGCAGCACAACGGGCCATCGCCCCGATGATAGAGGCGCTCACCGGCTGGAGAGAAGAAAACAGCCGGATGATTGCCGCCCGGGCAGATGTATTCAGGCAGGTCTTTGAAAATCTCGATGGCTGGGAGATTGCCTCGCTTGGCGCCTATTTCGGGTATGTTCGGCATCCCGCATCATCTGACAGCATTTCGGTGGCGGAAAATCTTGTCGCCCGGACAGGCGTGCTGACCATTCCGGGCGGGTTTTTCGGGCAGGGGCAGGAAGCCTATTTACGTTTTGCCTTCGCCAACGCGGATACCGAAGCCATTTCAAGCCTGCCTGACCGGCTGGTCACGTTTCAGGGCTAGATCAGGATGCGGCCCTTGCGTGCTTTTTACGTTCATGGGCGAAAAGATAAATTTTCCTGAGCCGCAGATTCTTCGGCGTCACCTCAAGAACTTCATCTTCATTGATATAGGCCATCATCTCCTCCAGAGACATGCGCCTCGGCGGCGTCAGCACCACCGCCTCATCGCTTCCCGATGCCCTGACATTGGTGAGTTTCTTGCCTTTCAGCACATTGACCTCAAGGTCATTATCGCGGCTGTGCTCCCCGACGATCATCCCCATATACACAGGTTCCTGGGGATGGATGAACATGACCCCGCGGTCCTGCAGGTTAAACAGCGCATAGGCCACAGCCTCACCCTGATCATTGGAAATCAACGCCCCGTTTCGGCGTCCGGGAATATCCCCTCTCCACGGGGAGTAGTCATGAAACAGCCTGTTCAGCACACCGGTGCCGCGGGTTTCGGTCAGGAAACGGGACTGATATCCGATCAGCCCACGCGAGGGCGCATGAAAGATGAGACGTGTCTTTCCCGCGCCGGCCGTCCGCATATCCACCATTTCACCCTTGCGGCGGTTGAGGCTGTCGATCACCGATGAGGCATAACCCTCGTCAACATCGATGATGACTTCTTCAATCGGCTCCATCTTCTGCCCGTTCTCTTCCCTCAGCAGCACCCGCGGGCGGGAAACCGTCATCTCAAAGCCTTCACGCCGCATGGTTTCGATCAGCACCCCGAGCTGCAATTCGCCCCGGCCCCCGATCTCAAATGCATCCTTGCCCGCGCTTTCACGGAAGGTGATGGCGACATTGGTCTCTGCCTCGGCAAGAAGACGCTCCCTTATCATGGTTGAGGTGACCTTGGTGCCTTCACGTCCGGCATAGGGGCTGTCATTGACGGTGATTGTCACCGCCATTGTCGGGGGGTCGATCGGTGTCGAAGCTACCGGCGCATCCAGCCCCGGCGCACCAAGCGTATCTGATACCGATGCTTTGGCCAGCCCGGCGACACAGACGATATCACCGGCGGCCACTTCTTTCACCGGCACGCGTTCCGTGCCCTCAAAGCGCAGCAGTTTGGTCAGGCGGCCTTGTTCGACCACCTTGCCATTGAGATCCAACGCCTTGACGACATCATTCACGTTTGCCCTGCCCTGGACAATCCGGCCCGTCAGGCAGCGGCCAAGAAACGGGTCACGGTCCAGCAAGGTGGCCAGCATGGCAAAAGGCTTGTCTTCGGGCAGGCCCGGCGACGGCACATGCCTGATGATCAGGTCAAGCAGGGGATGCAGGTTCTCCCGCGGCTTGCTGAGATCATCGACGCACCAGCCGTCACGGCCCGACGCGTAGAGAATGGGGAAATCCAGCTGATCTTCGCTGGCATCAAGGGCAACGAAGAGATCAAACACCTCATTCACCACCTCATCAGGGCGGGCGTCGCTGCGGTCGATTTTGTTGATGATGACAATCGGGCGGAGCCCCTGGGCCAGCGCCTTGCCGAGAACGAATTTTGTCTGCGGCATCGGCCCTTCCGCCGCATCGGTCAGCAGGATCACGCCATCGGCCATGTGAAGCACCCGTTCGACTTCACCGCCAAAATCGGCATGCCCCGGGGTGTCGATGATGTTGATCCGTATCTCCCCCCACTGAATCGAGGTCGGCTTGGCAAGGATGGTGATGCCGCGTTCCTTTTCAAGGTCGCCGGTATCCATGAGCCGTTCGGCCACGGCCTGCCCTTCGCGGAACATGCCCGACTGTTTCATGATGCTGTCAATCAGCGTGGTCTTGCCATGGTCGACATGGGCGATAATGGCAATGTTGCGCAGGTTCGGGTTCATGCTTTATCCTCAAAACGGGGCTCAAACGGGCTGGTGCTGGCCGGATACCTACCGCGACTGCAGGTAAAAGGCCAGCGGAAAAAAGGAGATGAACATGTTTGATGACGCTATCGGCCGCACGGAAACCTCAGAAGACAGCATTGACCCGGTGCGCATGGCGCAGGCCGCGGCGATGTTCGGCCTTGGTGAAGAAGGCATCCGCCACCTTGCCCGGGACGGCGCGCCCCTGCCGCCGCTGTTTCATCTTTTCTTTACCAATAATCCCACCGACGCGACACGTCTTTCCCCCGACGGGCATGAGATTCTGGGACGTTTCATCCCGGATGTGACCACCGAAGGCCCGTTCCACCGCCGGATGTGGGCCGCAGGGGACATGCGCTTTGAAGGCGGGATCACCGTCGGGGAGATGATCCGCCGCACCTCCACCATCACCGGCATCACCCGCAAAGACGGTAGCACCGGCCCCCTTATCTTTGTCACCGTTGAGCGTGAGATCACCGGCTCCGGCGGCAGAGTGCTGGAAACCCGGACCATCGTCTACCGTGAAAAGGGAAGTGTTAAGGGTGGCGGCGAAGCCCCGGACAGCCTGCCGCTCAAAGGGGATGAGACGCTCAGCGAAAAGGGTGCCTGGCGGCCGGATCACGGCCAGCTGTTCCGCTTTTCCTCCCTGACCTGGAACACCCACCGGATCCATTACGACGCGGACCATTGCCGGCAGGTGGAAGGCTACCCTGATATCATCACCCATGGCCCGTTCACGGCGATGAATCTGGCGCTGATGGCGACCGGCGGCCTCACCGAAGCCGCAGGCGATGCACTGATCAGCGGCGGCGCCGGCCGGATGGAAGACAGGCCCCGGCGCCAGCTCAGCCGGTTTCGTTTCCGCGGCACCCAGGCGCTCTATGTTGGCCGCCGGGTGGGGCTCTGCGCCAATGAAGATTTCACCCGGCTTGAGGCGCGCAACCATCAGGGCCAGCAGGCTATGACCGCGGAAGCGGAATTCACCGCGGGCTGACACCCTGCCCCCAAACAGGTCGCTGGTATCCTCCAAACGGGTTGTTGCCACCCCTTAAGGGTTTGTTAACCCAACCCTGATAGACTTCTCCTCCTGCACGTTAATGGTGACAGAAGAGGAGGGGATCATGGGGAAAGGCAGAACGCCCTTAATCGCAGGCATATTCGCACTGATGCTGCTGGTCATACCGGCACAGGCACAGGATTTT
>CAZOLR010000035.1:0-19958 GCA_964580905.1 uncultured Hyphomicrobiales bacterium
GACTAGTACGCTTTGCCTGAGAGTTTCCGGGGCGGTTGCTCCTTCGGCGGTGGCACTGCCACTCTCTCCCAGCCGAATTTATGAACAGGCCAAACATTAACTTAATTCCGATTGACTGCCAAGAGCGATTGGTTTCAGATGAGTAACTATTTCGTGAAAGGGCACATAATGGCTGATTTCGCACCGGACCCGATAAATATCCGTGATCAGATCACACTGGGCGAACTTCCCCGCAAGTATCGAATCGGGCTTGTTGCCCTGTCGACCGATCATATGATCGAAGTCGATTTCGCCCGCCTGCTTCCCCATGATGAAGTCGGGCTCTATGTCAGCAGGGTGGAATTCATCAATCCGGTGACGCCGGAGAATCTGCGCCGGATGGAGCCTGATATCGAGGCTGCGGCGGCGCTGATCCTGCCCGGCGAAGATCTGGATGCGCTCTGTTATGGCTGTACCGCGGCATCTGCCACCATCGGTGATGCCGGCGTGAGCGCGGCCCTTGACAGGGGCAAGCCCGGGGCCGCCACCACCAATCCCGCCCGTGCCGGCATAGCCGCGATGCGCGCGCTGGGGGCCGGACGCATCAGCCTGCTCACCCCCTATCCGGCGGCATCGAGCCAGCAACTGGCCTCTTATTTTGCCAGCCAGGGCGTAACGGTTCTCAGCCATCACTGCCTTGGCCTCGACCATGACCGTGATATCGCACGCGTCGACAGGGATACCCTGATAAAGGCGGCGGAACACGCCTGCCATGATGAGGCCGAAGCGGTGTTTCTTTCCTGCACCGCCCTGCCGGCGGTTTCTGTTATCCCGGAACTTGAAGATCGTCTGGGCCGGCCGGTGATTTCCAGCAATCAGGTGACAGCGTGGATGGCCCTGCGTCTGGCCGGATGCATGGCTCCATCGCCGGCAGGGGGAAAGCTGTTCAGCCTTGACCTTGCGCCCGAAGACAGGGCTGGTGCCTGACACGCCGGATATCGGCGAAACCTGTGCAATCCCGGGGTTGGCATCACCGCAATATCAGGAATTGTCGATATTACCGGCCCCGGCGCCGCGGGCCCTTTTCTCTTCTGTCTCAGGCACATAGGTTTCTTTTGCATATGTACCAAGACGTTGCCAGCAGGCTTCAGGCACTAACGCAGGCTTATCCGGAAATGCCGCCAGCAAGGTCAGGTGATGGCGTGCGCCCTGCGGCAGATCCTTTCCCTCGTTAAGACATTCAAGCGTATACTCCCCGTCCTGCCAGCCATCGGCCTCGGCGGCGACCTGACCGGCATCTGCGATGACCTTCAGTTTTCCGCCGGACAACATCGCAAGCCTTACGCCCTGCTCCTGTGCCAGTATCGCGGCCCCTGCCAAAAGAAATCTCGGCGCGAGCACCCGGCCTGTCCAACTGGTTCCGGTGGCGGCAACCTGTTCCGCCATGACCAGCCCGAAGGCCGGGGCAACCAGCGGGACTGAAACAACAGAAACGGGATCACGGCCGCTCCCCTGATCCTGAGCAATGGTTTCAACAGCGCGATTGATACCGCCAAGGAATGGCAGGCCCATCCCCCCGAGCCAGGAGGCCATCATGCCGCCGTCACGGGCTATTCCCCATGGCAGGCCCGTGCCACGCAGGGCTTTCTCGCATTCCGCACGGATCTCGTTTCGAGACAGGCTGATCATCTCATCACGAGATGTTGATGGTGGAAAGAAGCCAGTCATCGGCGCTGGCATCGTCAAGTTCATCCGCAAGAGGTGCGCCCTGAAAGAGCGAAATCCGTGTCCACAGATCAGATTTCGGATCAAACTTCGATGCCCCGAAGAAGCTCAGCTTGCAGCGGAGCATATCGATGGGCCGGGTGGTTGCGGCCACCAGATTATCCCTGATCTCCCCATAGGGGCTGCGTGCGGTCTGCATCACCCGGCGGAGAATACCCCGGTGCTGCGGATACCGCATCATGAAACCGGCAAGGGTATCGCCATCTCCGGCCTCTTGCAGATCAGGCAGAAGCCGCTGGATCTGATGCGGAATATCGAAAGGCATTTCACGTTCCGCGCCATCCTCCTCGTGGCGGTGACCAAGACGGGGCTCAAGCTTGGCTTCGGAAACATACCAGAAAAGCTCATCCGCCTTGCGGTCACTGAGATCAAGATCAAGGGCCCAGCGATAATGTGTCAGGACGGCGTCTCTGGCTTCGGCAACCGTTGCGGTGACCGGAACGCTGGCATGCTCCTCGGCGCCCATTTCCTCCCCGAGCGCATCGATCAGCTCCCCGAAAGGCTCAAGCAGGACAGAGACCATGATCTCCTGCGCTTCCACCGAGCAGGTTTCGCCGACACGTTGAAACAATGCGTTGAGGGGGAAATCTCCCTCCGCCCAGGACGGATCATCGAGCCAGCCGGAAATACCGGCCAGATCCTTTTCCAGAACAGTGATGCGTTCCGACTGAACAGCATCATCGACACGCCACTGCGCCACGTAGAGACACGCCCGGGCCAGATATGTCCTGATCTCATCTGCCTTGCCGTGGGAAAGATGCGGCTGGGAGAGCACCCGGGCAAGGGCGGCCTCACGTGCGGCCATCCAGCAATGCAACAGCACCTGATGATTGACAAGAAACGGCGCCATACCAAGCCCGGTGGCATTGCCTATACCGAAATGTCTGGCCAGATCCCGGTCAAGGGGAACAGCGTTTTCCCCGCCCCGGTGACGCGCCAGATGATCCATCAGCTCCAGCGAGAAATGACGTATCAGATAGACTGTCAGCATTTCCACCTGAAACGGGCCCGGCAGGGAAGCCTTGTGCTGCAACCGGTCACGATCACTGATACCGAATTTTCCATTGCCGTAAACCGCGGTTGTGCGCATGACATAACCGATGCTGTTCACCATTTCCGCATCCGGCTGCCTGCCTTCGGCAAGCCGGCCCACCACATGGTCAAACATGCGAACCGATTTGTTAGCCCGGCTCAGGGTGAGCTGGTCGGTGTTCTGGCGACCGGCCTCCTGACGTGAGACGGTTTCGGCCATGCGCCGCATTTCGGCGTCGTCAGGTTCTCCGTCGACAAGGGTGAAGGTCGCATCCCACCTCTCGGCAATGACGCGGTCGCTCCGCTCATCGTCGGCAAGGGCATGGCTGAACGCCGCCAGCGAGTAGACATGGTGAGGCGTGGTGACCCGTATCAGGGCCTGACCATATCCGTTTTCGTCCATCTCCCATCGCGGCACGTCCACCACCCAGCCTTCCGCCGACATCCGCCGCAGCAATTGCCGCGAGAAAGACAGGCGCATCGGGTGAAACGATCCCATACGCTCAAGCCGCATCACGTCAGATGCAGGACGCATGGAAACCGAATTTTCTGAACTGCCTTTTACCTTGAGTGCCATCGCAACTCACCATCTCACCAAAGTCAAACCGTTAACACCCCGTCTTTCAGGATGATGTTGTCCCGGGGCCAAAAGAGCGGCGGTAGAATTCAAGCCAGTTGGCACCTGAAATTCCGGCAATATCTTCGGATGAAAAGCCGGTTTTTGCAAGACCTTCAAGGATATTGTTCCAGTCACGGTTATCCTGAAACCACGACGGCATAGGCGGAAACCCGGGATTGCTGGCAGAACCTTCCCCGTAGTCCATGGCTTTCGTCCAACGGCCGACACGCATCCATTCCACCACGCTGTCCGGCTGATCCTGGCAAAGGTCGGAGCCGAACCCGATCTTGTCCGCCCCCATGAGCTCCGCCGTATCTGCAATCATCGCGCAGAAATCATCCAGACTGCACTGGCTGCCATTTCTGAGATGATGCGGGTAAAGCGAAAACCCGAGCATGCCGCCACTTTCGGCAAGGGCCTTCAGCACGGTATCGGATTTGTTGCGCCGGGCGGGATGAAACCGTTCCGGGTTGGCATGACTGATGACAATCGGCCGTGAAGACGCCTCTATCGCCTCAAGGGTGGACCGTTCGGCGGAATGCGACATATCGACGACCATGCCGACACGGTTCATTTCGGCCACCACTTCACGTCCCATGCGCGTAAGGCCGGTATCGTCGTCTTCGTAACATCCCGTCGCCAGCAGCGACTGGTTGTTATAGGTCAGCTGCATGAAACGGAGCCCGAGCCGGTGCAGCACCTCCACAAGCCCGATATCATCTTCCATCGGGGACGGGTTCTGTGCCCCGAAAATGACCGCAGTCCTGCCTTCGGTTTTCGCCTGTTCAATATCCTCGGCGGTGAAGGCCTGCACGATCAGGTCGGGATGATTTTCAAAATGCCTGTTCCAGATCTCGATATTTGTAACCACTTCACGGAACATCTCATGATAGGCGATGGTGACATGGACCGCATCCACCCCGCCCTCTCGCCATTGGCGAAAAATGGTCTCAGACCAGTTGCAGTATTGCAGGCAATCAATCAGCATCACACATCTCCTCCACGAGAGCCTAGCCGCTGGAACAGCAATCGGCAATATGATAGAAAAAAACAGGGTTTAACAACCCGTAAGACCAGACCAAAAGGAGATCACCATGACCATGACAGCGCTGATCGTCATTGACGTTCAGAATGATTTCTGCCCCGGCGGTGCCCTGGCCGTTGCCGATGGGGATCAGGTTGTTACGCCCATCAACCGGCTGATCACACAGGCAGAGCACACCATCCTCACCCAGGACTGGCATCCTCAGGGCCATTCCAGTTTTGCCAGCCAGCATGAGGGCATGGACGCGTTTGCAACCATTGCAGCCCCGTACGGCGCCCAGACACTCTGGCCTGATCACTGTATTCAGGGGACACACGGCGCAGAATTCCATCCTGATCTTGACTGGACCCGGGCTGAACTTGTTATCCGCAAAGGGTTCCGGCACGAAATTGACAGCTACTCCGCCTTTTTCGAAAACGACCGCAAGACCCCGACCGGGCTTGGCGGCTATCTCACCGAACGCGGGTTCACAAAGGTGGTCATGGCCGGTCTTGCCACGGATTATTGTGTCGCCTATTCCGCCCTTGACGCGTTAAGACTGGGGCTTGAATGCACGGTGCTGACCGATGCCTGCCGCGCCATTGATCTGGATGGCTCGCTTGCATCCATGACCGCCGCCATGACAGAAGCAGGCGTCACGCTTTCCACAAGCCCGGAATTGACCTTTTAGCCCGTTTTCCAGCATACTGCCTCCATATTCAGGGTTTTCAGCGGAGAGCAGAGATGAATGAAGCAAAGACAGGGCTTAATCCGGCGGCGGTACTTTCCATGGTCGGCGACGGGTATTATTCCCAGCGTACGGCAGGCGCCCGCAATGTCATCAACATCGCCCTGCCGATGGTGCGCGATGCTCTCGCCTCGACACCTCACACCCCCCGGCTGAAACTGGCGGATTTCGGGGCCGCCGATGGCGGAACCAGCCGCGGCATGTGGTCAGACCTGCTCACCGGTCTTCGCGCATCAGGTGATACGCGTCAGGTTGAAATGCTCTATACCGATCTTGCCTCAAACGATTTTTCAACGCTTTTCCGTATGATGCAGGGTTTCACGGGGGATGCCGCCGAAGCGTATCAGACCAATCTTGATGGTGTCTTCGTGCATGGATGCGGCACCGGGTTTCACCAGCAGCTGATGGCCGATGAAAGCCTCAATCTCGGTTTCTCCGCCACCGCCATGCATTACGTGTCCACCAAACCCTGCGAGATTGAAGATCACGTTCACATGGTGGGGGCAAGTGAGACGGAAAAAGATGCCTTTCGCGCCCAGGCGGCGCGGGACTGGGAATCTATCCTGCTGGCAAGGGCCGCCGAACTCATCCCCGGCGGGCGCTTTATCTGCTTTAACTTCGGCATTGATGAAAATGGCCATTTCCTTGGCAATACCGGCGGAGTGCATATGTTCAACACATTCCACAAGCACTGGAAAGCCCTTTACGACAACGGCACGATAACCGCAGAAGAATATCGCCGCGCAACCTTCAGCCAGCACTACCGCACCATGGATGAATTCCTCGCACCATTTGACGATCCGGCAAGTGCCGTCAGCAAGGCCGGCCTGCAGGTCAGGTCGTCAAAAAGCATGATGACCCCATGCCCTTACCGGCAGGCTTTTGATGCATCCGAAGGCAGGATGTCGGCACGGGAATATGCGGTCTCGCTGATACCGACGATGCGCAGCTGGTCTGAAACCGTTTTCACCACCGCCCTTGATCAGCGCCCCCGGCAGGAGGCGATGGAAATTGTCGATGCGTTCTATAAAGCCTATGAAGATGAGGTTGCGGCAGATCCGGACGGCCATGCCATGGATTATGTCCATCTCGTGCTGGATATTGAAAAAACAGCGCCGTGAACACCGCACCGGATAATCGCCAGCATGATACGTTCAACGGCAGGCAACACATTGCTGCAACACTATATTGCTACACCACTATAAGGTCAGGTGATTTTGCACCGGCCTTGTGTTTCTGATTTCAGGATTGCCCCATGCCCACTGTTCCAGCCGAAGACATGCTGTCGGGTTCTACGGACCATCCCCCCGTGAGCTCCTGGTCCGTTTTCCGTGTCTTTCTGTATCTTGGCTGCACCTCCTTTGGTGGTCCGGTGGCCCATCTCGGGTATTTCCGTGCGCTGCTGGTTGACCGGAAAAAATGGCTTGATGCCCGCACCTTTGGTGATCTTGTCGCGCTGTGCCAGTTTCTGCCGGGCCCGTCCTCATCCCAGGTTGGCTTTGCCATCGGACTGATCAAGGCCGGATACCGCGGCGGATTTGCGGCATGGCTTGGGTTCACGTTGCCATCGGCGGTGCTGATGGTTCTCTTTGCCTTTGGTCTTGTCGAATATGGTGATGTGTTCCCGCCCGCGCTTCTGTCGGGGCTCAAACTTGTTGCGGTGAGCGTGGTGGCCCATGCGGTGCTGATGATGGGGCGCTCGCTTGCGCCGGACAGGCCTCGCCAGTTGATAGCTCTGGCCGCCATGGCCGTCTTGCTGATCCTGCCGTCGCCCTTGCTTCAGCTTGTCGTGATTGTGGCCGGGGCCGTGACCGGGGCCGTGATCCTCCCGCGTAGCACCTTAGGCCAGGAACAGGTGACCACCTCCCGGCCCCCGGGGCTGAAAAGCCTTGTCTTCGTCGGTCTTGCCTTTGGCCTTCTGCTGGCCCTGCCACTCCTTTCGGTGGTGATGCCGCATCCCCTGCTGGCTCTCGCGGACGGGTTTTACCGGGCCGGTGCGCTTGTCTTCGGTGGCGGGCATGTGGTTCTGCCCCTGCTTCAGGCCGCGGTGGTTGATCCCGGCTGGGTTACGGATGCCGAATTTCTGGCCGGATACGGCGCCGCCCAGGCCATCCCCGGCCCGCTGTTCACGGTGGCGGCCTATCTCGGCATGATGACGGGTATCGGCCCGGTCGGTCTCGGCGGGGCTGCGCTGGCCCTGATCGCCATTTTCTGTGCCAGTTTCCTGATGCTGCTCGGCGTCATGCCATTCTGGCAATATTTGCGGGAACATGCCATGGCGAGGCGGGCCCTTGACGGGATCAACGCCGCCGTGGTCGGCCTGCTTCTTGCCGTCTTGATCAACCCTATCATGATGACCGGGATCAGGGGCCCTGTTGATATCGCCATCGGAATGGGCGGGTTTCTGCTCCTGTCTTTCGGGGTGATGCGCCCGCTTCTGGTGGTGGGGCTTATCGTGCTGGCATCGCTTGGTGCCGCGTCTATCCCGCTGTGATTCGCTCGGCAAACCAGATCAGGCCTACTGCCGCAATCAGGGCTGAGGCCGGTGACGCCAGCCGCGACTGATACCAGGGATAGCGGGCGAGCCATAACGCGGCCAGCACCAGCGGCGCGAGCACGATGAACTGCCCGAGCTCAACCCCGATATTGAAGGCCAGCATCTTGAGCACAAGGCCGCCGCCGCTGAACCCGGTTTCCGCCAGCACAAAGGCAAAACCAAGCCCGTGCAGAAGACCAAAACCGAAAATAACGCTGAGGCGAAATATGCCCAGCCTCATCTGACCCAACGGTAAGGGAGATGATCCAGGCCCCGTGATCCGGGGGCGGATGATGTTTTCAACCGCGATCCAGGCAATCGATAACGCAATCAGCGGCTCGACTATCGCCGCAGGCACCCGAACCATTCCAAAACTGGCGAGGGCCAGAGTGATGCTGTGGGCAAGGGTGAAGACCGTCACCTGCGCGATCAGGGGGCGCCAGCGCGGTGAGAAGAAAAACAATCCGGCGATAAAGGCAATATGATCAAGCCCTTTCGGAATAATATGCACAATACCGATACGGATATAATTTCCGAACATGGCAAGCGCCGGGACATTCGGCTTATCAGCCCCCGACGCATCTGTTTTGATTATTTCCGCGCTTATATCCCCCGGCAGGAGATAGGCCGTATACAGCATCGCCTCGCCGGCGCCGGTATCACTATCATCCCCCGTAGCGTTTCCCGGCACCTGCCTTAACACAACAGGGCCCAATTCGGGTTTCGCCTGAAAGGTGACACCGCCCCGCCCCCCTGGCATCGGGCCGGCAAGGCGGATACGTGTCAGCCTGGGAAGAGACAGATCCGGTTGTGGCAATACCGTCACTTCATCGAGTTTCAAGATTACGGGGATATTCCCATTCTGCACCTGAAATGAGTCCAGTAGTGCCGTTTCGTTGGCGCGAATCTCAAGGGCAAGCGTCGCAGCATCAAGTGAACGGAGGTGGTCATAGGTTTCGGTTTCCGGGGTGAGATTGGTATCGCTCACAAGGCTTGCATCAATGCCTGCGAGCAGCACCTCGCTATTTAATCTGACCTCAAGCACAACCCCGTCATCACCAACAGCAATATCAGCGACAGCGGGCTGAATTTCATGGGCCCGGACGTTGAACGAAAACACCAATCCGAGGGAAAGCAGCAGGATTGTGGCGAGATGGCGGAATTTCATGAACGAGCTTCCCTTTGTTTTTGAGTATACTCAGCGGGATCTTGGCGGCGTAGCATAATTCGGCTAATTTGTCCGCATGAAACATCGTGGTGTCCTTACCGTTCTTTTTTCATTCTGGTGCCTCTTCGAAGCGGCGGCCCACGAACTCTGGCTTGAACCGCTGAACTGGCAAATCAGCCCCGATCAGGAAATCAAGGTTTCGGTCCTGCTTGGCACCGAAATGAAGGGTGGCCAGCAGATCTACATGCCAGCATCTTTCCGCAGGTTTGAGCTGATCACCCCGTCCGGCACCATTCCGGTCAGCGGACGGATGGGGGATCGCCCCGCGGGACGCGTGGTACCGCAAGAAAACGGTCTGCATTATCTCGTTTATGAGACGACACCGCAGCACGTAAAATATAATCATTTTGATAAATTCACCGCCTTTGCCCGGGAAAAGGGGTACGGGCAGGCGGAAGATCAGCATCGCGCCGGAAACCTTCCCTTGTCCTCATTTGTTGAGCGCTATACCCGGCATGTCAAAAGCCTCATCCGGGTGGGAAGCGGGGCCGAAGCCACGTCTTCATGGAACGGCCGCAGGCTGGGTTTGGACGTTGAATTCATTGCAAGGAAAGATCCCTATAGCTGGCAGGGCGGCTCGCTCATCTTTGGTCTTGAAGTGGATGGCGTGGCGCGCGCCAACGCCAGGGTAACGCTGATGCGCCGGAAATCCGGCATTCCCGATGCCCCCGTCCACAAGGCATTTCTGGTCACCGACCCCGATGGCCAGATCGAAATTGAGCCTGTGCCGGGGCATATCTATCTTCTGGATCATGTCGATCTTGCCCGGGCTGATGCGGACGCGGCCGATGGTGCTGTCTGGGTATCAAGATGGGGAGCGCTCACCTTTCTTGTTCCCTGAGGTGGGCCCTGATCCGCTTTATTCAGATTTCAATTGTATGGCTGATCCTTGCCGCCGCCCTGGCCAGCAGGTCACGGCATGCCATGGCATCATCAAGAGAAAACCGCGGCTTCGGGCCGTGAACGGCAAGCGCGGCATGGAACCGCCGACGCGCGTCACGGACAGGCACAGCAATCGCGACCATGGCATCGTAGAATTCCTCCCGGTCAAGGGCATAGCCAAGGGTTGAGATTTCCTCCAGCTCCCGTTCAAGCGAGGCCCTGGTGCTGTGGGTGTGTGATGTAAAGGCACGCAGATCGAGACTTTCCAGCATCACCCGTCGTTTTGCCGACGGCAGGTGGGCAAGATAGGTCTTGCCGCTGGCGGTGCAATGAAAAGGGACATGGGTGCCGACAGGCAACTGAACCCGGAACGCCCAGTTGGTTTCAATACGGTCAGCATAAAACATCCCTTTTGTTTCAGGCCGGACAAAATTGATCGTCTCACCAACCTCACGGGCGACTTCGAGCAGGATCTGATGCCGGGCCGCATGCATGGCACTGTGACGCGACAGATTATTGAAAAGATCAAAAAGACGCTGGCGCGGGAAAAGGCGCTTATTGCGCTTGTCGATATAGCCTTCGTCGATCAGGGTGTTGCAAAGCCGGTGCAAACTCTGCTTTGGCCAGCCAAGACGCGCGTTGATCTCTGTCGGGGTCAGTGGTGTGTCCGCCGCGGCAATCGTCTCAAGGATTCGCAATATCCGCAAATTTGGTGGTGTCGTCTCCTGGCTCATCCGTCAGATCCCCGATCATCATTATCCTTTTCGGCCTGGGTCGTTTTTTACTTGAAAGCTGTCCCGAATCAGGCATCGTGTATTTAATATACATAAAAAGAGACTATAAGTCTCATTTTTTAACTTTTTTTGGTGATCAGGGTGGAATTTGACTTTCTTGTGATAGGCGCAGGATCCGCAGGATGCGTGATTGCCAACAGGCTTTCAGCCAATCCTGAACACAAGGTCGGCCTGATTGAGGCTGGCGGGCCAGACAACTCGCCCTGGATTCATATACCCGTGGGATATTTCAAGACCATGGGCAATCCCGCCACCGACTGGTGCTATAAGACCGAACCGGATCCCGGGCTCAACGGCAGGTCACTCAACTGGCCACGCGGCAAGGTGCTTGGCGGCAGCAGTTCCATCAACGGGCTTTTATACGTGCGCGGCCAGCCGCAGGATTTTGATCACTGGCGTCAGCTTGGCAATACCGGCTGGGGTTGGGATGACGTTCTGCCCCATTTCAAACAGCTGGAGACATGGGAAGGCGGCGAAACCGACTACCGGGGCGGAAGCGGCCCTCTGCACGTCAGTGAAAACAAGCTCAGGCGCAGCATCGTTGATGCCTGGCTTGAGGCGGCGGTCCATGGCGGCCATTCCTGGACCGATGATTATAATGGCGGCGAGCAGGAAGGGGTCAGCAATTTCCAGATGACCATGAAGAATGGCCTGCGTTGCAGCAGCGCGGCCGCTTTTCTCAAACCTGCGCGTAACCGCCCCAATCTTGAGGTGTTCACCCATGCCCTGACAGAACGGATTCACGTTGACGGCCATCGCGCGACCGGCGTCACCATCCGGCGCGGGAATGACAGGGTTGAGATAACGGCCCGAAGGGAGATCATTCTTTGTGCGGGGGCCATCGGCTCACCGCAGATCCTCATGCTTTCCGGCATCGGCCCGGGGGAGATGCTGAAACAACATGGCATTCCGGTTATCCGGGATGTGCCGGGTGTCGGGCGCAATCTTCAGGACCACCTGCAGGCGCGGCCCGTGTTCAAATGCTCGGCCAGCACGATCAATACCGAAACCAGGAACATTTTCCAGAAGATGGGTATTGCGGCGCAATTTGCCCTGACACGGTCCGGCCCGATGACGATGGCCGCCAGCCTTGGTGCGGCTTTTGTGAAAACCCATCCCGAAAAACCGACCCCGGACATTCAGTTCCACATTCAGCCCTTCAGTGCCGACAGCCCGGGGGAAGGCGCACATCCCTTCTCGGCCTTCACGGCATCGGTCACCCAGTTGCGACCTGAAAGCACCGGTCACATCGCCCTTAAATCCGGCCGGCCCGAAGACTATCCCGCCATTCACCCCAATTATCTTTCCACCAAGACCGATTGCGACATCCTTGTTGAGGGAATAAAGATCGCCCGCCGGATTTCCGGGCTTGATCCGGTTCGCCCCCTTATCACCGCAGAGCATGCCCCGGGCCCCGGGGTGGCGTCGGATGATGACGCCGCGCTTCTTGACTGGGCCCGCAACACCGCAACCACCATCTATCACCCCACCGGCACCTGCAAGATGGGCCGGGACGATACGGCCGTGGTGGATGAGCGGCTCCGGGTGCGTGGTGTCACCGGGTTGAGGGTTGCCGATGCGTCGATCATGCCGACCATCACCTCAGGCAACACCAACGCCCCGACCATGATGATCGGCGACAAACTTTCCGCCATGGTGCTGGAGGACGCAGGATGACAGGGCTCACCCTTGAAGGGCTGGCGTTCGATCTGCCGACGATAACCCGCATCGCCCAGATCATTTTCGCCGATATCATCCTTTCGGGTGATAACGCGCTGGTGATCGGCATGGCGGCAGCAGGTCTCAGCCCTGAATTGCGTCGGCGCGCCATCGTCTTCGGCATGGCCATGGCGGCAGGGTTGCGGATCTTCTTTGCCGTCATCGCATCATTCCTGCTTGGCATCAAAGGTATACTGCTTATCGGCGGCGGGTTGCTGGCCTGGGTGTGCTGGCGTTTCTATCAGGACCTCAAGGAATTCAATTCAGGTGCCGGGACAGTATCGGACGGGCCTGATGCGGGCGATAAGCCCAACACAATCGGCCGGGCGCTGATCACCATTCTGATTGCCGATGTGTCCATGTCGATCGACAATATCGTGGCGGTTGCCGCCATTGCCCGGGACAACACGACCCTGCTTGTCTTCGGGCTGGCACTGGCAATCACCTTCATGGCTTTTTTCGCATCCATGATCATGCGCGTCATGGTGCGGTTCAGGTGGCTTTCGTATCTGGGCCTGTTCTTCCTGATCTATCTTGCAGGAGCAATGATCTATGACGGGCTCGCGGAATTGAGACCATGGGAATACATGGCGTAAGGAGAATTGGGACCCAAAGGGAACATATGGAATTGGGCTGATCCGGCAAGGCTGTGTAAGGCTGGCAGGATCCCCGATAGAGAAGAGCGGAAATCATAATATCAGGCTGGAAGCCTTCGCCGGCCTGATCACCGTTCAACAACCCGAGAAGGCACAAGCAAATGACAGGGAGGATACTCATGTCAAACCTTAATAAACTGCTCCGCGCCGGAGCTTCAGCCATAGCTGGTCTGGCCATGCTCGCTGTACCGGTTGTAGCGCAGGCCAAAGAAGTGCATATCCGTGTTCAGGCGGTGATCGGCACACAGACCACCGAAGTAAAGATGCTTCGCGACTTCATGGATGATGTCACTGCCCTCACCGGCGGCGAAGTCACCTTCGAAGTTCTGCCTGCAGGCGCCGTTGTCGGCGTGAAGGAAACCCTTGATGCCGTTGATGCCGGTCTTGTTGATGGCGGCTTCGCCTGGACCCATTACTGGTCCGGCAAGCATCCGGCGGCGATGCTGTTCGGCTCACCTGTTGCCGGCGCCGGTGTTGGTATCGATAACATTGCCTTCGTGTCCTGGTTTCATTTCGGCGGCGGTAAGGAACTGTATGAACGCCTCTGGGATGAAATGGGCATGAACGTCAAGGGCTTCATGTTGCAGCCTGTTGGCCCTGAGGCCCTTGGCTGGTTCAAAGAGCCGATCAATTCCATGGAAGATTTCCGCAAATATCGTTTCCGGACTCCTCCTGGCCTGCCGGGTCAGACCTATAAGGATATCGGTGTTGCATCGGTTGCCATGGGTGGCGGTGATATTCTGCCAGCCCTTGAAAAAGGCACTATCGACGCGGCGGAATGGTGCTGCCCGAAGCCTGATATGGATTTCGGCTTCCACAAGGTGCTCAAGCACTATTACCTACAGGGGCTGCACCAGGTTGTTGTTAACGCCGACATGTACCTGAATAAAGACGTCTACAACTCGCTGACGGACCACCAGAAGAAAGCTTTCGAAGTGGCCGCCAACGCGTCGCTGATCAAAGGCATGTCTGCTCGTATCTACGACAACGGCAAGGCTCTTCATGAGCTGACCACCAAGCATGGCGTCATTCTGCAGGATACACCGGCCGATTACTTCCCGGCCTATATGAATGCCGCGAATGCCCTGCTTGAAAAGAACTCCGCTGAAAACGAGTTCTTTGCCGAAGTGTGGCAATCACAGAAGGATTTCGCACGTATCGCGGTTCCGTTCTGGTCAGGTGCGCAGAGCTCCAACGCTCAGCTTGGCATGGCCTATGCCAACAGCCTGAAGTAAAACATATATACGTGAACCGCGGCCCGCCGCGGTTCACCTTTATCTTAATTACTTTTCAGAAGATGATAACCGACTAAGAAACATGGGGATGACAGATGTCAAAGGAACCAGAAATCGACCAGCTCGAAATAGCCGATGAGCTCATAGCCGAGCGTCGAAGCGGCAAGGTCGGCGACACACCCGAAGATATGCATCCCTTGATGCGCCTGATTGTCGGCAATATCGACATTCTCAACAACTGGGTCGGGCGTCTCACCTGTTTCATGCTGGTGCCGGTGATCGTTGCGATGATCTACGAGGTTGTGGCACGGAAGGTCTTTGTTGCCCCCACCGACTGGGCCTATGACACCAGCCGGATGTTTTCCGGTGCCATGTTCATGATGGGGGCTGGTTACGCGCTGATGCGCGGTGTTCATATCCGCGCCGATTTCCTGTTTCGCAACTGGTCTCCGCGCACCCAGGCGCTGGTCGACGGGGCGCTTTATCTGTTGTTCTATTTCCCGGCAATGCTGTTTTTCTTCTGGGTCTCGGCCGAATATACCCTCAAGGCATGGGTGACATGGGAAAGATCCATGGACACGGCGCTGATGGCACCGCTTGCCCCGGCCCGGACCGCCATGCCGGTTGGCGCCTTCCTGCTCTTGTTACAGGGCGTGGCCGAATTTCTGAGGGCCTATCACCAGCTTGGTGAAAGCTCTGTCCGGCGATGGGTACGCCGTCTTCTTCCTCTTTATGTTGTCATTCTGGGTATGATCTTCTGCAACAGCCTGCTGCCTGAATTCTTCAATTTTGAGATGATATTCGGCGAAGGCGTTGATGGCGGCATAAAAGGTCTCGGCGGTATCTCGCCCCCCATGATCGGGGTCATTATGATCGCGGTGATGTTGCTGGCCATCTTTGTCGGCTTCCCGATTTCCTTCACCCTGATCTTCCTTGCCTTCGTCTTCGGTGCCTGGGGATTTGGCGGCAAGATGGTGTTCTATCTCCAGACCCTGCAATTCAACAATGTCATGCTGGAACAGACCCTCGCTGCGGTGCCTCTGTTTGTCTTCATGGGTATCATGATGGAACAGGCGGGGCTGATGGAACGGCTTTTCACCTCTGTTCAGCTGATGCTGTCACGGACCCGCGGGGCACTTTATCTTGCTGTCCTTTTTGTCTCCACCATCTTTGCCGCCGCCACCGGGATCGTCGGTGCCTCGGTGACCATTCTTGGCATCATGGCGGCCAAGACGATGAACCGTTCAGGCTATGACGTTCGTCTGGCGGCCGGGACCATCACCGCTGGCGGCACGCTCGGCATCCTGATTCCGCCTTCGATCATGCTTGTCGTGATGGGCCCGGTGCTGCAGATCCCCGTGACCGATCTCTTTGCCGCCGCCATCATCCCGGGTATCATGCTGGCGGGCATGTATGCGGCCTACGCGCTGATCCGGTGCTGGCTCAATCCGTCGCTGGGCCCGATCCTGCCCGAAGAAGATCAGCCCGTGACCTCAAATTACTACTGGCTTGAAGCGATCCTTGTGATCGGATCCATCGTCACTTTCTTCACCCTGATCGTGATGTCGTTTTCCGGCTCGCTTGCCGGGTATTTCCCGTTTTCCTCGCTGGTGATACCGCTGTTCTGGATGGGGATCATGTTCTTTGCGTCCCGCTGGATGCGCGACAACAGGCCGGCCGGTTTCTTCTTTTCTGATCTCTGGTACGAGTTTTTCATGGGACTGGTGCCGCCATCCGCACTCGTTGCCTTTGCGCTGGGATCAATCCTCTTCGGCTGGGCCACCCCGACCGAAGGGGCAGGTTGCGGGGCGTTCGGCGCGCTTCTCCTGACCATCGCGTACCGCAAACTGTCGGCACAGATGTTCTATGATGCGCTCATCAAGACGCTGGAAATCACCGTGCTGATTCTCTTCCTTGTTGCCGCATCGAATTTCTTTGGTGCGGTATTCTCGCGACTGGGAACGCCACTGCTGCTGACCGAATTCCTCCTGTCCTGGGATATCTCAGTCACCTGGATCCTGCTTATCATCATGGCGCTGATCTTCCTTCTCGGCTGGCCCCTTGAATGGGTGCCGATTGTGCTGATCATTGTCCCGATTCTGATCCCGGTCCTGATCAAGCTTGACGTAAATCTTGTCTGGTTCGGCATTCTCGTTGCGGTCAATCTGCAGACGGCATGGCTCAGCCCGCCGGTGGCGCTCTCCGCCTATTTTCTCAAAGGCGTGGTGCCGGAATGGGATCTGAAGGACATTTATCTCGGTATGATGCAGTTCATGGTCATTCAGGTGATCGGCCTGATCATGATCTTCATCTTTCCGGAAATCGCTCTCTGGCTTCCCGAATATATCTACGGAAAATAAATCTCATCAGTATTGGAGTATGTGAGAAATCATGGCTGTTACCTATCTTAAGAAAGCACAGATGACCCCCCAGACGGGGACCGATGAAACCCGCCGGATCGTTGCCGAAATGATGGCCGGGATCGAAGCCGGGGGTGAAGATGCCGCGCTGAAATATGGCCGTGAACTTGACGGCTATACAGGTGAGGCGATTGTATCAAGAGAGGTGATTGAGGCCGCCGCAGACCAAGTGTCCCAACAACTCAAAGACGATATCCGGTTCGCCTATGACCGGGTGACGACTTTTGCCGAAGCCCAGAAAAAATCCATACAGGACTTTGAGGTTGAACTGTCGCCCGGGCTGTGGGCAGGGCAGAAACTGATCCCGATTGAAACCGCGGGATGCTATGTCCCCGGCGGACGTTACGCCCATGTGGCTTCCGCGATCATGTCCATTGCAACCGCCCGTGTGGCCGGCGTTGAAAACGTCGTTGCCTGCACCGCACCAAGGGGGAATGACGGGCCCAACCCTGCCATTCTCTACGCCATGGATCTCTGTGGTGCCGATACGATCCTGTCCCTGGGCGGCGTTCAGGGGATAGCGGCCATGGCCTTTGGTCTTTTCACCGGTAAACCTGCCCGTATCCTTGTCGGCCCCGGCAACAGATTTGTGGCTGAGGCCAAGCGCATGCTTTATGGCCAGGTCGGGATTGACATGTTTGCCGGCCCTACCGAAATCGCGGTTATCGCCGATGACAGCGCTGATCCCGCCGTTGTCGCCGAAGATCTGGTCTCCCAGGCGGAACACGGCCCGGATTCACCGGCCTGGCTTATCACCACCTCCCGCCAACTGGCTGATGACGTCATGGAGCAGATGGAAAGGCATATCACTGCCCTGCCTGAAATCGCCCGCAACGCCGCCACCGCCGCATGGCGGGATTATGGCGAGGTTATTCTCTGCGATACCGATGAGGAGGCCGCCACGATCTCCGACGAATACGCCGCCGAGCATCTTGAGGTGCACACCAGCAAGAACGACTGGTACACCGACAGGCTGAAGAACTACGGCTCACTTTTCATCGGCGAGGAGACCACCGTCACCTATGGTGATAAATGTTCCGGCACCAATCATATTCTGCCCACCAAGGGAGCGGCCCATTACACCGGTGGGCTTTCGGTGCATAAATTCATCAAGGTGGTGACCACCCAGCGGATGACAAGGGAAGCCAACCGTGATGTCGGGCAGGCTGCGGCACGCATCTCCCGGCTTGAAGGCATGGAAGGTCATGCGCGGGCCGCAGATGTGCGCCTGCGGAAATATTTTCCCGGGGAAAACTTTAATTGAGGCAGATGGTGAAAGCACTCGTCTATACCGGCGTTCAGCAGGCTGAAATTCAGGATGTGACCCTGCCCCGGCCCGAAGCAGGTCAGGTTGTGGTTGATCTTGCTTTTTGCGGGCTCTGCGGCTCCGATATGCACGCCTGGCACGGTCATGATGAGCGGCGGGTGCCGCCGCTTGTGCTCGGTCATGAAGCGGTGGGCGTCGTGGAAGACGGCCATCTCAGGGGAAAACGTGTGGCCATCAATCCGCTGATGACCTGCGGCCATTGCCCGTCCTGCCTTGGCGGGCGTGAGCATCTCTGCCCGCAACGTGAGCTGATCGGCATGCGTGTGCCGGGGGCGTTTGCTGAAAAGGTCGTGATAGCCGAACGAAACCTCACGCCGCTTCCCGATCACCTCAGCTTCAGGGAGGCCGCGCTGGCCGAACCTCTCGCCTGCTCGGTCCATGGCGTGCGCCTGGCCCTTGAAGGGGCCGCGTACGATCCGGATGCCGAAATTGTCATTCTTGGTGGCGGCGCGATCGGCCTTCTGGCGGCGTTTGTCTTCAGGCATGAAGGGTTTGAAAATATCCGTATCGCTGAAACCAGCCCCCACCGGAGGCAACTGCTTGAAGATCTCTCTCTCGCCTCCACCTACGATCCGAGAGAGGGGGCTCCGGCCAGCAGCAGTATTGATATCATCTATGATGCGGTTGGCTCATCGATGACGCGGGCGGCGTCATCGGATCTGGCACGGCCGGGGGGCACGATAGTCCATATCGGGCTTCAGGATAACGATGGCGGGCTTGATACACGCAAACTAACCTTGCAGGAAATCCGTTTCCGCGGCACCTATTGTTATCAGGAGGTCGATTTTGCCGCCGCGCTTGACCTTTTGGCCAGGGGCATCGTCAGCGGGACGAACTGGGCTGAGGTCAGGCCGCTGGATGACGGCGCGGGCGCATTCAACGATGTGCATAATGGCACCGCTCCGCCAAAGATCATTCTTGAGACCCGCTGACCAGAAAGGAGAACACCTGATGTTTCATCCAATGACAGGGCGTGATCGTTCCAAGTTTTTCCCAAGTCTTAAAATAATCACCGGATTTCTGTGTCTTTTCGGTGTCTTTGCTTTTCCGGCCCGGGCAGATTTCATCAATGGCGAGCAGCTCAGGCTGTATTGCCTCTCGCAGAGCCCTTCCGATGACGCGATCTGTATTGTCTATATCACCGGTGCCGTTGATGCCTTCACCACGATGGATCTTATCGCGGTGAAGACGCAAGGGCAGAAAAAACAGCTCTGCCTGCCCGACGGCATTCAGCCCGATCAGCTTCGCGAAACCACCCTGGAATGGCTGGAACGTCCGGAGGCTGATCTTGATTTTGCCGCAACATTACTTGTGCTGGGTGCTATGCAGAACGCCTATGGCTGTGATAAGTAAGATCAGTAATATCTTCTGCTGAGTAAAATTACATGACAACTTATACGATTGCTGCCATCCCGGCGGATGGCATAGGACCTGAAGTGATCAATGCCGGACTTGAGGTGCTGGATGCCCTTGCCAGCCGCATCGATTCCCTTGAATTTGCCGTAACCCGGTTTGACTGGGGATCAGAATATTATCGCCGGCATGGCCAGATGATGCCTGACGACGGGCTGGATCAGATCAAGGATTTTGACGCCATCTATTTTGGTGCGGTTGGCGCGCCTGATGTGCCGGATCACATCACCCTCTGGGGGCTGAGACTGCCGATCTGCCAGGGGTTCGACCAATACGCCAATGTCCGGCCAACCAAGATCATCCCCGGCATCACCTCACCCCTGAGGGATGTGGGTCCGGGGGATCTCGACTGGGTGATCGTGCGGGAGAATTCCGAAGGTGAATACGCCGGATGTGGCGGCCGGGTGCATCGCGGCTACCCGGAAGAAGTCGGCACCGAAGTCGCGGTGTTCACCCGGGCTGGTGTCACGCGTATCATGCGTTATGCTTTCCGTCTGGCCCAGTCCCGTCCGCGCAAACTCCTGACGGTGGTGACCAAATCCAACGCCCAGCGCCATGGCA
>CAZOLR010000036.1:0-18304 GCA_964580905.1 uncultured Hyphomicrobiales bacterium
GCACCAAAAGAGATGCTGGCGGCCGGTGACTTTGATACCATCACCGCCAATGCCCGTGCGTGTTCAGCATTGATCTAACCCAGGTGAAATTAATCTGTTGCGGTGGCGGTGATAATCACGGCATCCTGAAGAAGTAAAAGTCAGCGACATGTTGTTCCCAGATTGAAATGAGACAGAAAATGGCACTTAAAATATATCTTTCCGGTGAAATTCATACCGATTGGCGTGAGCAGATTATTTCACGTTGCAAGGGAATGGATATCTCTTTTTCATCGCCGGTGACCGACCATGCCGCAAGTGATGACTGCGGCGTTGAGATACTGGGCCAGGAGGCAGATAAATTCTGGCATGACCATAAAGGCGCGAAACTCAATGCCATTCGCACCCGCAAAGGCATAGCTGATGCGGATATCGTGATCGTGCGATTTGGCGATAAATACAAGCAATGGAACGCCGCCTTCGATGCCGGATACGCCTCTGCCCTTGGCAAATCACTTATAATCATGCACGGGGCAGATCACCAGCATGCCCTCAAGGAAGTTGATGCGGCCGCGCTTGCGGTGGTTGAAACACCTGATGAGATAGCCCGAATCCTGCGCTACGTTATGGACGGGACGCTGGGCTGATCAACACCAGATCTGAACGCGCCTGCCAGGGCAACCGATGCCCTGAAGGGAAATAAGACAGCCCCGCTAAAAATCATATGACCTTCACGGTGAGGCTTGTGACCCCTTCAAGATCCGCTTTGATGTCGTCTCCCCTCGATACCGGGCCGACACCTGACGGCGTGCCCGACATGATGATATCCCCGGCGGCAATATCATAAAACCGCGACAGATATGAAATCATTTCCGGCACTTTCCATATCATCTGTCCCAGATCACCTTCCTGGCGGAGATCACCATTGATGCTTAAGGAAATCCGCCCCCTGTCCGGATGCCCGATGCGGGAGGCCGGGATGATCCCGCTCATCGGAGCTGATCGTTCAAACGCCTTGCCAGGCTCCCATGGCCGGCGCTGTTCTTTGGCAACGCTCTGCAGATCACGCCGGGTCATGTCAATCCCCAGACCATAACCATAGACATGTTCCAGCGCATCATCGACCCTGATATTGGCAGCACCGCTCTTGAGTGCCACCACCATTTCAACCTCATGGTGCACATCGCTTGACTCGGGCGGGTAGGGAAACTCACCTGAAATATCGGCGTTCTGGGCATTTTTCTGAAAGAAAAAAGGATCTTCCCTGTCCGGATCCCCTCCCATTTCTATGGTATGCGCCGCGTAATTACGGCCGATGCAGTATATCCGCCTTATGGGAAAGACAGCATCGCTTCCCTCGACAGGCAGAAAAGGTTGCTCCGGCAGATCAATCACATATCGTGACATAATTACACTCCTCTAAGAAATATCCCGTAATAAGAATTCAAGACTTCAACACGCATGCATCATCCCCATGATGTAAGCAGATCATCCTTTACATTATTTCGATTTCGGCGGGGAGATGATCACGGGCGGCTCGAATGCGGAAATATCGACCTTGCCTCCCGCCCAGCGCTCAACCTCAACAAGGCAGGAATGGGCGGCCGGCCCCTGCCCCAGCCGGGATGTTCCCCTGTCAGGGGTAAGCACATTGGGGTTGCCATGCTTGCAGCTGATTTCTGCTATATTGCCGCCACCATTTCCGGGGTCAAACCAGGCCCCTGTGGGAATGAGGATCACCCCGGGCTTCATAACCTCAGAAACAGATGCGCCACAAAGACAAGCTCCCCTGTCATTATAGACCCGCACGATATCTCCGTCCTCAATGCCGCGGGCAGACGCATCAAGCGGATGAATGACCATCATTTCATGCCCGTTGATTTTTCCCTTACGGCTGATACTGCCATGATCCAGTTGTGAGTGGAGTTTGGTTTTGGGCTGGTTGCAGATCAGATGCAAAGGATGGGCCCGGGTTTTACCCCCGATCCATTCCGGAGGCTCCAGCCAGCTGGCATGGGGCGGGCAATCCGCGTAACCGAAACCGGCTATTGTGGGTGAATAAAGTTCAATCCTGCCGCTTGGTGTTTTAAGGGGAAATTTTTCCGGATCTTTCCGAAAGTCTTCAAAAAGGATGGTCTGGTTCACGCGGGTTTCGATCTGGAACCAGCCTTTTTGGCGCAGCTCTTCATAGCCGGGAAGATCATACCCCTCATCCTGCATTTTCTCCCGGCTTGTCTCATAGAGATATTGTTGCCATTCCTCACTCGTACGGCCTTCGGTAAAATCCCCCTCAACCCCGAGGTGACGGCTCAGCCGGGCAAGAATTTCATAATCATCGGCACTTTCGCCGACAGGATCGATGGCTTTCTCCATGGATATCACGTAATTATCCCGCGGAGACATGGCGATATCCTGCCGCTCAAGGCTGGTGGTGCAGGGCAGGATAATATCCGCATGTTTGGCAAGGGCATTCCAGCACCATTCATGCACAATAACCGTATCCGGCTTTTGCCAGGCTTCTTTGAGCCTGTTCAGGTCCTGATGATGATGGAAAGGATTGCCGCCAGCCCAGTAGATCAGCCGGATATCAGGATAGGTCAGGTCCTGCCCGTTGAATTGAAAGCTCTCGCCCGGGCTGAGCAGCATATCCGTGATGCGGGCAACCGGAATAAAGCCGTCCACCTTGTTCCTGCCCTGAGGAAGGGCTGTCATGCTGTAGTCACTGACACCATTGCCAACCGTCTGCACGGCAGCATAACCAAAGCCGAAGCCGCCGCCGGGAAGACCAATCTGGCCAAGCAGGGCGGCCAGCGTCACCCCAGCCCAGAGAGGCTGCTCGCCATGTGCCTGCCGTGAGAGAGACCAGCTCATGGAAATCATGGTCCGGCCCACGGCCATCCGACGGGCAAGATGGCGGATGGCATCGGCGGAAATATCGCAGATCCCAGCGGCCCATTCGGGGGTTTTCTTCACCCCGTCGGCTCTTCCCATGATATAGGCCTCGACCTTATCAAACCCGGCGGTGTACTGATCAAGAAAGCTCCGGTCATGGAGATTTTCCTCAATGAGAACATGGCAAAGTGCGAGCATCAGGGCAGTGTCGCTGTTAGGTCGCACCGCCAGCCAGTCTGCTGAGACATCGGCAAGGATATCGCTTTTCATCGGAGAGACATTGATGAATTCAACCCCGCTCTCACGGGCTTTGAGCATCCACTGTTTCTGCCGGTGCTCTCCGATACCGCCCTGACCGATCTGGGCATTTTTGAGGGGTATGCCACCAAAAGCGACAAAGAGATCGCAATGCTCGATAATAGAAGCCCAGCTTGTCTGCTTATAGACAAAGGAGCGGAAATCCCCGAGTACGTGAGGAAATATGATCTCAGCTGCGGCAAAACTATAGGTGTTTACCGAGCGGGTATATCCTCCGATGGTATTGAGGAAGCGATGGATCTGGCTTTGCGCATGATGGAATCTTCCTGCGCTGGCCCAACCGTAGGAGCCGGCATATATGGCTGAATTTCCGTGCTGGCTGATAATTCGTTGCAACTCATCACCGGCAAGGGCAATCGCCTCATCCCAGCCGAGCGAAACAAATGAATCCTCGCCACGGCGGCCGGTTCTTTTGCCGCCCCTGCCTTCAAGCCAGCCGCGCCGGACCATTGGTCTTGTGATGCGTAACGGGTCGTCAATGACGTCAATAATACCCTTTCCGATGGGAGAAGGGTCTCCGTCCCGGTCAAAAGGGATCATGTCTTTAAGGTGACCGGCCTCTGTCACCGCATGATAACTTCCCCAATGAGTGCTTGTCAGATGTGTTTTTGTTCCGGTCATTAAGAATATTCACCGCAAGGGTTAAATCAGTCGTTCATTACGCCTGTATTCAGGCATTTGGTCAAGCGGGGCATAGAGCCATCCCCCCGGTTTATGCAAGTTTTGAGGCATCCGCGCATTATTCTGCTATACTTTATCCTTCATATCCTGAAGGATGAAACATAATTTGTATCTGACCGTTATCCATCAGGGCTTTCTTGTTTTAATTATCTTCGCTTGAGCATATCCGGCCATGACTGGCAATCACCTCCTCACATATCTCACGCCACCTCCTTTTGTAGAAGCTTCCGCGTTAATGTTCTGGGGGGTGTCTGTTGGCTCGGTTTTGCTGATGGCCATTGCCAAATCCGGTTTTGGCGGGGCAATAGCCTCGCTCTGTGCACCACTGATGCTGTTGGTGTTGCCGCCAAGGGAGACGCTTGCCATCCTGCTCCCCCTTTATCTTCTGACAGACATATGGACGATCTGGATCTGGCGTGGCTATTGCTACTGGCGGCTTCTTTTCTGGATGGTGCTGTTTGCCATTATCGGCCAGATCCTCGGCTATTTCCTTATCAGCTTTATTGATGATGCAATGCTCAAGATGTTGATCGGGCTGGTGGCGCTGATCACAGGCGGGAGATACTGGGCAAGATGGAAATATCCTGCCTCAACAGCCCAGCCGCTGAAGGAAAAGCGCGTGATGCGAAGCCGTCTTGTTCCCCGCGCCGGAATATGGTGCAGCCTTTCCGGCTTCTCTTCCTTCATTTCCCTGACCGGCGGTATTCCGATGCAGGTATTTCTCCTCCCCATGAGACTGCATCGCTATCTGGTCGTGGGTACAAGCGCATGGTATTTCCTGACAATCAACGTGGCCAAACTTCCGTTTTTCATGGATCTGGGGCTGTTTACTCCGGCCACCATCCTTCTTTCCGCCCTGCTGATACCCGTTATCCCGGTGGGGGTGGTTCTTGGCAAATGGCTCAATCAACGTATCAATGACCGTGTGTTTTATCACCTCGCCCATACCGCCCTGTTTATTCTGGGTGTTCGTCTGGTATGGGGTTTTATCTTCTCCTGAGATCCCCTGCCAGTTGATGAAATTCAGTGATGCTATGATACGCCGGGATGCTTATCGTCAGAAACTTTTCGGTTGAGATATCTGCCGGCAAGAATTCCGCCATACGAGCCGATGAAAATCCCGCCCAGATTGGCCGCAAAATCAAGCCAGGATGCGTATCTGTTCGCAAAAGGCTGTATCAGTTCTATACCTCCGCCAAAACAGGCATAGATCACCGCAAAGAAAACGATCTTCTGCGGCCGTGCCAGCGCATTCGGAAAAGCCAGCGCGGCATACGCGATGAGATGATGGGTTTTATCCCCTCCAGCCACCTCCGGGAGATCAGAAAGAGGCGTCAGGCTTAAATACAGAATTGCCAGGGCAAGCGCCCATGATAATGCTCCTGATATTCTTGGACTGGATTTGAGCAAGACCAGGGGCGGTAAAATTAAACTGCTCATAACATCTCCGGGCACTGGCAATTTCGATCCTCCGGCCTGCCTTGCGTTTGCAAACAGGTTTCAACAAAGTTATTATAAACAGATAATTAAGGGGATTGGATTTAATCATGAAAAAACAAACATTTTTTACATATCTCCTTTTTATTTTTGCCGCATATTTTTTACAGATCTACGTTGTCTATCCGACTGAACTGGCGCTTCGGTCCGATCCATACGTTTCCAGTGTAAGCTATGTTTTCATTCCCCATGGGCTGAAAGTTCTTTACGCGCTGATCCTAGGACCAGCCGCTTTTATATACATTTTTCTGGCCCAACTCCTTTTTGGTCTTCTGGGATTAGGCCTATCCCTAACAACAGTCGCCGGGGCTTTCATTGGCGCCGCATCCACCATCATTCCCATCCTGATGATTAACGCCTCGCTTAAACGCCCCCTTTCGAGTGCGCCGGTTGATGGTGAGCTGATGAACATAAACGTGCTCTGGCTGTTTTTTTCGGTATCGCTCATGGCATCGTTCATTAACGGCCTCAGCCATCAAATTCTTTACGCTTTTGATACAAACTATTTCCAGTTTATGATGATTATCGGGGATATGATTGGATCTGTTGTAATATTTGTGTTATTTATATTTATATTTCGACCACTGATGAATGCATTTATTTTAGGGAAAAAATATGAGTAGCCTACGTTTGTTTCTTGGCCTTCTTAAAATGGCCAACCACGCCGCCGAAGATGTCGGGCTTTCAAACCTGACAAATTCTGACCGGGAGGTGCTGTTGATGCTCTGGAAGCTTTCGGGTGAAGGTGAAGAGGTGTTCAAGGCATCTTACGAAGATCTTTTTGAAGGGTCTTCCCATGGTGATGACGTGATCTCAAAGTCACAGTTCTACAAGTCCATTAAGTCTCTGGAAAAGATCAACCTGTTGTCACGTGTCGGCGGGCCAAGAAGCCAGACATACCGGCTTGAAGGCGAATTTTCACCCAACTGACCGAATGGTTTATCCCGCACTTCAGGCAGGTTAACTCGTCCGTTATCCTCTGACGTGACTCATTACTGATGAGACAAAAAAGACAATGGATCAGGTAACGATCTACCATAATCCCCGGTGCAGCAAATCACGCCAGGCGCTTGCGATTCTCTCCGGCAAGGGTATCGAACCTGAAATTGTGCTCTATCTGCAGGCCCCGCCCACAGAAACGGAGCTGCGTTCGTTACTGAAAAAACTCGGGCTTAAGGCTGAAGATATTCTGCGTAAAGGCGAAGATGAATACACATCCCACATCGCGCCTTCAGGCGAAATTTCGGAAGACCAGCTTATCTCCCTCATGGTCCGGCATCCGAAAGTCATAGAACGCCCGATTATATGCAAAGGTGAAAAAGCAGTAATCGGACGTCCACCTGAAAAAATTCTCTCCATCCTGTAGCCAGCAACTCTGCTTTGATCTTCCGGATTGATGCAAAACTATTCACGCGCGAATTGCTGTTTATGTTATATTCTGAAAAATAATAAACTGGCGCGGGGAGGGTTATCATGGCCAGAAAACCGATAGAAACCACAACCATCGGGTCTTTTCCCAAACCTGACTACCTTCCTGTACGGGACTGGTTTGACGCCGCCCGCACCGAAGGCGGCATGAACGCGCCCAAAACAACCCTCGACTATACCGAAGCCATGGAAAACCTGACCGATGCGGATGAAGCCCTTTTTGTCCGTGCCGCAAAGGATGTGATCGCCATCCAGGTTAATGCCGGTGTGACCATTCCCACCGATGGTGAAGTCCGGCGGGAGAATTACATCCATTATCACTGCCGTCATATAGAAGGTTTTGATTTCAGGAATCTTGAACATCGTGTTCTGCGCGATGGAGCCTATGAGACAGATCTTCCCGCCATCCGGGGCAAGGTCAGGCATGATGGCACCCTCTATTCCCCGCATGATTTCAAAGCAGCGCAGGCCGTCAGCCCGGTGCCGCTGAAATTCACCCTTCCGGGGCCGCTCACCATCATGGATACCAACGCAGATTGTTTCTATGACGACCGGCCCGCATTAAACCGGGATCTCGCTGAAACCGTTAATCGGGAAATACTGGCCCTTGTGGAGGCGGGTTGCACCTATATCCAGGTTGATGAGCCTCTTTTTGCCCGCCAGGTGGACGATGCACTCGATTTCGGCCTTGAAGGGCTGGAACGGTGTTTTCATGGCGTACCAGAAGGGGTTACGCGCATTGTTCATATGTGTTGCGGCTATCCTGATCACCTCGACGATGAGGAATACAAGAAAGCCGATCCCGAAAGTTACGCAAGGCTTGCCCGCGCCGTTGATGATGCCGGATTTGACCAGCTTTCCATCGAAGACGCGCATTGCTGCAATGATCTCAGCCTGCTTGATCTTTTCACACAAAAAACCATCATTTTCGGCACCGTTGCGGTGGCACGAAGCCGGATTGAAACCGTGGATGAAATTGAAAACCGGCTCAAAGCTGCGCTCGAGCATATCGACCGGGACAGGCTGGTGGCTGCGCCTGACTGCGGGCTTGGTCTGTTGCCAGCTGAAATTGCTGAAGCCAAGCTGAAAGCCATGGTTGAGGCGGCATCACGGGTCTGACCTTTCTCCTCAGGGGAATATCTCCCAGGACTAAGGCAAAGCCCCCCCGCGATAAAAATACGCATATCGAAAAAACGGTGATGCTGATAAAACAGGTTTATGTTTGATTATCTTGCAAACCCGACCCGGTTTCTGAAACTGGCTGGCATCATCCAGCCCGTGGCCTGGGGTGTTTTTGCCCTATCCGTCTGCGCCGGGCTTTATACCGCTTTCCTCTCCTCCCCGGCAGATTATCAGCAGGGCGAAACTGTCCGGATCATGTATATCCATGTTCCAGCCGCATGGATGGCGCTCACGGGATATCTGATGATGGCGGTGGCGGCATTTTTCTTTCTTGTGTGGAAGCATCCCCTGGCAGATATCGGCTCAAGAGCCATGGCCCTGCCCGGAGCAGGCTTTGCCCTGATCACGCTGATCACGGGATCGTTCTGGGGACGCCCAATGTGGGGGACCTGGTGGGTCTGGGATGCGCGGCTGACCTCCATGCTGATCCTTTTCTTTCTCTACATAGGCTATATCGCCCTTGCGGATGGCTTTAACCGCAAAGAGCGTGGCAGCAAGGCCGGGGCAATCCTCCTGCTTGTCGGGGTGATCAACCTGCCGATTATCAAGTTCTCCGTTGACTGGTGGAACACGCTTCATCAGGGCGCGAGCATTATTCGAATGGGCGGTCCGTCTGTTGACCCGAGCATGCTCACCCCGCTTTTCCTCATGGCACTGGCTATGCTGAGCTGGTTTGTTGCCATAACCATCCTGCGGATGCGTACCTTGCTGAACGAAAGACGGATGGAAGCCATAACCCATCGTCAGGGGACCGGATCTGATGCGTGATTTCATCTTCATGGGAGGTTACGCCGCCTATATCTGGCCTGCCTGGATCATTGGCACACTCATTCTGGGCGGCATCACCCTTGCCAGTGTTCAGCGTTACCGCCGGTCTTCCGCCAGACTGGACGAGATGACCTCCTCCCGCATAACAACAGAAAACAGGGCAGAAAATGGCTGATCTTTCCCCTAAAATGAGGCGTGGATTAGGAATAACTGCCGTGGGGGCTGTTCTGGCACTGGCGGCATCTCTCGTGCTCGTCGCGCTGGAGGATACCGTTGTCTATTTCTACGGCCCGACTGATCTTAAAAGCAAACCCCTTGATGATCGCCGGATCAGGGTTGGCGGGCTCGTGGTTGAAGGATCCGTTGATATTGACGGGATTGACGCAAGATTTGACGTGAGCGACGGCAAGAACGACGTGACCATCATGTATCGTGGTGTCCTGCCTGATCTCTTCCGGGAAGGACAGGGCATCATTGCTGAGGGAGTTTTCAACGGGCAGAACTTTATGGCTGACACCGTGCTCGCCAAGCATGATGAAACCTATATGCCCAAGGAAGTTGCCGAAACGCTCAAAGAACAAGGCGTCTGGCAAGGCGAAGGAGCCGGCAATTGAATGGCCTGGCTGAAATCGGGCATTTTACCCTGGCGTTGAGCGCCGGCACAGCCTTTCTTATGGCCAGTATCCCCATGCTCGGCGCCACTCTTGATGATACCCGGCTGATGAAAACGGGACGCATGGCCGCGCTGGTGCTGCTGGGCCAGATCCTGATGTCCTTTGGTTTACTGACCGCGGCATTCCTGCGGTCTGATTTTTCGGTCAAACTGGTGGCCAGCCATTCGCATTCCCTGAAACCTGTTCTGTATAAAATTGCCGGTGTCTGGGGAAACCATGAAGGATCGCTTCTTCTCTGGGTGCTTATCCTTGCCATCTTTTCGTCTATGGTCGCCATCTCCCGCAGGATTGAGATCAAACGTCAGGCGCGTGTCGTTTCCATACAGGGCATGATAGCCTTCACCTTTCTCCTCTTCATGCTGATGACGTCAAACCCGTTTCTCCGTCTTGAACCTGCACCACTTGACGGCAACGGCCTTAACCCTCTTCTGCAGGACCCGGGCCTCGCTTTTCACCCGCCCATGCTTTATCTCGGCTATGTCGGACTTTCCGTTGCCTTCAGTTTCGCGATTGCGGCCCTTATTGAAGGCAGGGCCGACAAAGACTGGGCACGTCAGGCACGGCCATTTATTCTCATTGCCTGGTCAGCCCTCACGCTTGGTATCGCGCTTGGCTCCTGGTGGGCGTATTACGAGCTTGGATGGGGCGGATGGTGGTTCTGGGATCCGGTGGAAAATGCTTCCCTTCTGCCCTGGCTGATCGCGACGGCGCTGATTCATTCCGTGATCGTGGTTGAAAAAAGAAACACGTTCAAAACATGGACTGTTCTTCTGGCTATCCTCGGATTTGCGCTCAGCCTGCTCGGAACCTTCATCGTCCGTTCCGGGCTTCTGACATCGGTTCATGCCTTCGCGACTGATCCTGCGCGCGGAATGGTTATACTGGTGATGCTGATGGCGAGCATTGGCGGACCACTTCTCCTGTTTGCACTGCGTGGAGATCGTCTGGCTTCGCGCGATACATCAGCCCTTCTGAGTCGTGAGACCGCGCTTGTGGCCAATAATCTCCTTCTGGTTGTGGCAACGGCGACCGTGCTCATCGGCACCCTTTATCCCCTGGGGCTTGAGGCCTGGAACGGCGCGCGCATTTCCGTCGGCCCGCCGTTTTATAATGCCACCTTCGCCCCGCTGATGGGACTGATGGTGATATTCATGGCAACAGGCCCGTTGATGGCCTGGCAGAGGGCAGACAGCCGCCTTCTTCTGAGGCGGTTGATGCCGCCGCTTTTGCTTGTTGTTGCAGGGATCGGGCTTTCAATACTTCTCCTTGAGCCTCATAACGTCACCGCGATTGCTACCATCGGGCTTGCGATCTGGCTGATCGGGGGTGTGGTGACGGATATTGCTGTCACCGCCGGAGGTCTGAGGGCAGGACAAACTGATATCCTTCGGCGGCTTGGCGGGATGCCGATATCCCGCTGGGGGGTGAATATCGCTCATCTGGGTGTTGCCGTCTTCATTCTCGGGGCCGCCGGGTCAAGCTTTTTCCAGAGCGAGACCATCGAACGTGTGTTTCCGGGTGATGTGCTCAGGGCAGGATCGAAGATCTACCGCCTTGAGGATGTAAAGCCCGTGACCGGACCGAATTATACATCGACCGCCGCGGTGCTTAGCCTGCTCAGCGATGAAGGGAAAATTATCGACACAATGGTAAGCGAAATCCGCTTCTACCCCGTTGCCGGCACCACCACCACCGAAGCGGCGATCCGTCCCCGTATTGACGGCGATGCCTATGCCGTGCTGGGGGATGGCGATGCCGAGCGCGGATATACGTTGCGACTTTACGACAAACCTCTTGTCTCCTGGATCTGGTTCGGGGCGGCGCTGATGGCGCTGGGCGGGATCTTTGCCATCAACAGGCCACCTCCCCTTGAGGACGAGGCGAAACAATGAAAAGACTGATCCTTATTGTGCCCCTTGTGCTCTTTGCCGCAATAGCCGGGCTGGCCTATGTGATGCTCAATGCCTCTCTTGACGGGACCCGTAGTGTGCAGTCCATCGGGTTTTCCATGACCGGCAAAAAGATGCCTGCCGTCTCACTTCCGGCGATGGGCGCAAGCGGAACCATTGACCTTGAGGAATGGCAGGGAAAAGCCTATGCGGTGAATGTTTTTGCCTCCTGGTGTGGCCCGTGCAAACTTGAAGCCGCCTCCATCGACGTCATGGCCGAAGATATTCCGGTCGTGGGCATCAACTACCGTGATGATGCCGCTGATGCGGCGGCATTTCTTGACCAGTTCGGCAATCCCTATACGATGATCGGCATTGACGAAGACGGCAGCACCAGTATCAGACTTGGCGTCCATGGCCTGCCCGAAACCTTTATCATCGACAGCAACGGTATCGTCTTGCATCATCAACAAGGACCTGTATTCGCTGACGATCTCACCGGCGCTCTGGGCAAGGCCATCAGAAAGGCAACCGAAGGATGATAAAATTCTGCCCTGCCTTTATTGCCGCTTTGTTGCTGATATCTGTTGCGCTTGTCCCTGTTGCCGGAGCACTTACCCCCGAGGAACGACTTGATAACCCGGAGCTTGAAGAACGCGCGCGCGGTCTTTCCGCCGAGCTCAGATGTCTTGTCTGCCAGAACCAGTCCATCGATGACAGCGACTCACCTTTTGCGCAGGATCTGCGCCGGCTTATCCGCCGGGAAATCGAGGAAGGCCGCACCGATGGCGAAATCAAACTTTTCCTTCAGGACAGATATGGTGATTATGTTCTCCTGAGCCCGCCTCTTAACAGCACGACCATAGCTCTCTGGGTTGCACCCTTTGCCTTGCTGGCGGTTGGTATTCTCGGCCTTGCCCTCGCCCGCAGGGGGCGGCCGGGCCCGGTTACCGGTGATGAAAACGAGATGTCATGATGGCGGATACAGCACTCCTTACAAGCCTGATTACAATGGCCCTGCTATTGCTGGTCAGCGCGGGCCTGCTCGGGCGTGATCTGTTCAGGGGCGAGCAACGGTTGCGGCATCGTCTTGGTGGTGGTGTGTTGCTCCTGGCCATGGTGTTGAGCGTCGGGCTCTACATGACAAACGGACGACTTGGGATGGGGGATTTACCGCTGAGCTCCCGGCTGGATGAACTTGCGGCAACACAGAAGAAAATCGACAGCGCTGCCATGGAAAAACAGCACGCGCTTGCCCGGGCCAAAGAGATGGCAGAAGCTGATCCGGATAATATCGAAACACTTTTCCTTCTCGCTGATGCCGCCGCCGCCGCGGGAGATTCCGATACAGAAATTCAGACACTCAGATCCATTCTGGAGCGCACGGGCAATCCGCTGGTCAAAAGCATGATTGGTGAGGCACTCACCCGCGAGGCTGGCGGTATTGTAACAACCAAGGCCATGATCTGGATCGATGAAGCCCTGATGGAGGCCCCGGAGGATTGGCGCGGGCGATATCTGAAGGGCCTTTATCTCAGCCAGTCTGGAGACGATACCGCTGCTCTTGCACTCTGGTCGGGGCTTGCGGCTGATCTCGAAGGAACAGAATTATACCCTGCCGTTGTCTCGGTGATCCGTGATGCCGCCGGCCGAATTGGCGTTAATGCTGAGAATTATCTGCCTGCTCCCCCGCCCGGGCCCGGGCAGATCGCGGAGATGATCACCGGGCTTGAAAATCGCCTCACAGAAGACGGAACGACAACAGATACAGAAGGCTGGATCATGCTGATCCGCTCGCTGATCGTTTTTGGTGATCAGGACCGGCGTGACAGGGCGCTTCTGATGTTCCTCAACAACATGACGGGGACCGCGGAAGATGCAGCTCTTCTTATCCGGTTTGCCGAATTGCTTCTGCCCCCCGAAGAATTGCCGGAAGTCATGCCAGCCATTCTTGTCCCGATGCTGGCGCGTGCCCGTGAAATCACCCCTGACGATCCCGGTGTTCTCTTCTTCAGCGGGCTTCATGCCCGCGGCCTCGGCAATCGTGAGGATTTACGGATGTTCTGGGGAAAACTTCAGGCCAAACTCGACAAGGACAATCCGCTCTATGCGTTGCTCGAAGCCGAACTTTCGAGACCCTAGCGACGAAACCTTGGCCTTTTGGCTATTTTCTGCTGACTTGTCTGGATATCGCGGTAAACCATAAAAAGCCCTGAAGCCATAATGAGGGCTATACCGGCAAAACCTATCATGTCCGGATGCTCACCGAAAACCACCACCCCCCAGAGGATGGAAATCGGCATCGCGACATATTCGAAAGGCGCGACAAAGGTTGCCTCACCATGGCGGTAGGCAAAGGATATTAAAAATCCGGCAATGGCGTTGCTGACACCTATGGCCAGAAAAAGCCAGTATTCCCAGGCTTGCGGCAGATGCCATTCACGTAAGAGAAACGATAGCGACGGGTGCAGATCACTGTCCATCTGCCCTCCGCCAAGAAACAGACCCATAAGCACCGACACGAGGACAAAACTGATCTGAATATAAAGCGTCATCGTCACCGCGGATTCCGTGCCTCCGATATGACGGGTGAGGATACTGAGCATCGCGTAGCAGAATGCTGCCAGCATGGGGAGTACAGAGGCAATCTGAAAGCTTTCCGTGCCGGGGCGCACGATCATCATCACGCCGATCAGTCCGGCAAAAATTGCAAGCCAGCGTCTCGGCCCAACCCGTTCACCAAGGAAAATAATCGACAGAACCGTGATCAGCAGCGGGCTGATGAAAAAAATCGCTACGGCTTCGGCAAGGGGCAACACAGCAAGGCCTAGAAAAAAGAAAAGATTGGCCAGTACCACACACATCCCCCGGAAAAGATGCATCCCCAGACGTTTGGTACGGAAAACACTGAAGCCGCCGACAAAAGGCAGGAAAAAGATCAGTATGGTCAGAAAGCCGATAAAAGATCTGAAAAGAACAATTTCATGCAGCGGGTAATCACCACTCAGGAATTTGATCGTCACATCGGTGACGGAAAAAAATGCCATCGCCCCCGTTGCGGCCAGAGCTCCGAAAAGATTAGATCTGAGCGAGACAACCGACATGCATGCTCCAATCCCCAAAAAGGAAAGCCTTCATCCCATCATTCTGGCATAGGCTCTCGCGTGTCAACTGATCTTTGTTCCCGGCATCGGCACCACGATACTTCGGCGGCACCAGAAGGCTGACGTGACGAAAGACACCTCCCCTTCGGCAGGGCAGGAGATAACGTCAATGATGCGGGTTCAACGCATCACGGTCAGGGCTCAGGTGTGAGTTCGGCGATGAAGTTGTCAAAAAATTTGGTCGCCAGCTTTTTCGCCGTACTGTCGATGAGGCGTGAGCCAAGCTGGGCTATCTTGCCATTGACGCTGGCGCTGACTTCATAGGAAAGTCGTGTGCCATTCCCGTCATCAATAGACATGAGCTGAACCGAAGCAGACCCGGTCGCGCCTCCGGCCACCCCGCCATTTCCACTGCCGGAAATAACATAGCTGTGAGGCGGGTTCATTTCACTCAACTCGACATTGCCCTTGAATGTTGCGGAAACAGGACCGATTTTCAGTTTGACCACCGCGGCCAGTTCCGTCTCGCTCTCCTGGGTTAATTCCTGGCATCCCGGAATAGCGTTTTTGAGCACATCCACATCATTCAGTGCCGCCCATACATCGTCAATCGGGACAGGCAGATCGTGGCTTTCATTCATTTCCATGGCTGGACTCCATCAATTCAAACAAAGAAAGCCAGCCTGAGACTGGCTTTCCTGTTACATTTCGGCAATGCCTTACATTCAGCAGGCTGAAACAGCCCGACGTGTCATCTCAGCAATCAGATGCGCCCGGTAATCCGCTGAAGCGTGAATATCGGTCATCAGCTCATCACCTGAGATACTGACCCCGTCCACCGCATCGGGGCTGAAATTGGAAGAAAGTGCGTCTTCCAGTCCCTTATGGCGGAAGACGCCGTTCTGCCCGGCACCTGTCACGGCAACCCGGACACCATCGGCGAACCTGGCCACAAAAACACCAACCATGGCATAACGGGATGCCGGATTGGGGAATTTCACGTAGGCGGCCGCTTCCGGCTTTGGCAGGGATACCGCTTCAATGATTTCATCATCGTCCAGGGCTGTCTCAAACATATCGACAAAGAAATCTTCCGCCGCAACATCACGCTTTGAGGTATGGACCGTTCCGCCGAGGGCAAGCACCGCCGACGGATAGCAGGCGGCCGGGTCATTATTGGCAACAGAACCGCCAATAGTGCCCCTGTTTCTGACCTGCCTGTCGCCAATCCCGCCTGCGAGTTGTGCCAGTGCCGGGATGGCTTTGGCCACAAGATCCGATGTTTCCACCTCAACATGACGGGTCATGGCACCGATACGAAGGGCGGAACCTTCATCGGAAATACCATTTATCCCGCAATCAGCCAGATCAACCAGACAATCGCTGGAAGCCAGTCGCTGCTTGAGTGTTGGCAGAAGCGTCATCCCACCGGCCAGTAATTTGCCTTCATCCGCCCCGGCGATGGCTTTGGCCGCATCGGCTACGCTGGATGCTTTTTTATAGTTGGTTGCATACATGATCTTCTCCTTTATTCGGCGGCGCTGGCCTGAGCGTCGCTGATCGCCCGCCACACCTTTTCAGGGGTTGCCGGCATGGACATGTCCGTGACGCCAAGAGGTGAGAGAGCATTGATGACCGCATTGATCAGTGCCGGAGGTGATGCAATCGCACCGGCTTCCCCGCATCCCTTCACACCAAGGTCGTTATGGGTGCAGGGCGTGACGGTATAATCCACCTTGAAGGAAGGCAGGTTATCCGCGCGCGGCATGCAGTAATCCATGTAGGATGCCGTGAGCAACTGGCCATGTTCATCGTAATGGGCATCTTCAAGCAGAGCCTGTCCGATACCCTGGGCAATGCCGCCATGAACCTGACCTTCGACGATCATCGGGTTGACAAGGTTGCCGAAATCATCACAGCAGGCCCAATCCACTACGTCCACAACACCTGTGGCCGGATCAATCTCAACCTCGGCTACATGCGTGCCTGCAGGATAGGTGAAGTTGAGCGGATCATAGAACGCCGTTTCCTCAAGCCCCGGTTCCAGCCGGTCCATGGGGTAGTTGTGCGGCACATAGGCGGCAAGGGCAATTTCGCCGAAGCTTTTCTCATTATCGGTGCCGGCAACGGTGAACTTTCCATCCTTGAATTCCATGTCAGCTTCCGAAGCCTCCATCAGATGGGCCGCAATGATCTTGCCTTTTTCAATCACCTTATCAAGCGCTTTGCTGATGGCCGCGCCACCAACCGCAAGCGAACGTGAGCCGTAGGATCCCATACCAAATGGTATCCGATCCGTATCACCATGGATAATTTCCACATTACCGATCGGCACACCGAGCTTCTCGGCTACAATCTGGGCAAAAGTGGTGACATGCCCCTGGCCATGGCTGTGGGTTCCGGTGAAGACATTCACCGTCCCCGTCGGATCAACCCTTACAACCGCGGATTCGTAAAGACCGACACGTCCGCCCAGGGCACCCACGACCGCAGAAGGAGCGATACCGCAGGCTTCGATATAGCTTGAAAGACCAATACCGCGATATTTTCCACGCTTGGCGGCTTCCGCACGGCGGGATTCGAAATTCTTGTAATCAATCATTTCAAGTGCCCGGTCCAGCGGCGCTTCATAATCACCGGTGTCGTATTGAAGCGCCACCGCTGTCTGGTACGGGAACGCATCCTTGGGGATGAAATTGAGACGGCGGAATTCAGCCGGATCCATCCCGATTTCATTCGCCGCGGCGTCCATTGTCCTTTCCAGAAGATAGGTGGCTTCCGGACGGCCCGCCCCGCGATAGGCATCAACAGGGGCAGTGGTGGTCGCCATTCCCTTGACGTTGGTGTAGATCACCGGAATGTCGTAACAGCCGGAAAGCAGGGTGCCGTGCAGATAGGTCGGCGTGACCACCGCAAAGGCAGAGAGATATCCGCCGAGATTGGCCAGGGTATCAACCCTTAGCCCGGTAATCCTGTTGTTTGCATCAAGGGCAAGCTGAACATGATTGATATGATCACGGCCATGGGCATCCGAAAGGAACGCTTGTGTCCGGTCAGCGGTCCATTTCACGGGGCGGCCAAGCTTTTTGCATACCCAGGTGCAGACAGCCTCTTCAGGATAGACATAGATTTTTGAGCCGAAACCACCGCCGACATCCGGTGCCACCACATGAAGCTTGGACTCCGGGATATTAAGCATGAAGGCCCCGATAACCAACCGTGTCAGGTGCGGGTTCTGTGACGTGGTGTAGAGCGTGTAGGTTTCCGAAATGTCATCATATTCCGCCACCGCGGCACGAGGCTCCATGGCATTGGGGATAAGCCGGTTGTTCCGGACCGTTAGTTTGACAACACGGGCCGCTGATTTAAGCGCGTCTTCGGTTCCGGCTTCGTCCCCGAGCTCCCAGTCAAAATACCGGTTCTCGGCCATGCCTTCATGGATTTCCGCGCCCGAGGATGCCGAAGCCAGATCCACCACCGGCGCCAGTTCCTGATAGGTGATATTCACCAGTTCAGCGGCTGACTTGGCCTGCTCAAGTGTTTCGGCAACGATTGCCACCACGTGATCACCGACATAACGCACCTTTCCCTGCGCGAGAATAGGATGCGGCGGCTCATGGGTGGAAGAGCCGTCCCGGTTGGGCACAACCCAGCCGCATATCGGCCCGCCGATCCCGTCCGCGGCAACATCATCACCGGTATAGATCGCAACGACACCTTCCGCCTTGGCGGCGGCGCTTGTATCTATGGACTTGATATTGGCATGCGCCACGTCCGAACGGATGAAATAAGCATGCAACTGGCCCGGACGGCTGATATCATCCGTGTACCGACCTTTGCCGGTCAGAAATTTCTTGTCTTCTTTGCGGCGAACTGAGGCGCCGATTCCTTC
>CAZOLR010000037.1:0-16956 GCA_964580905.1 uncultured Hyphomicrobiales bacterium
AACGCCTTTCGATCTTCTTCGTGATCTTCGCGGCATGGGTGAGCAGAACGCGCTTGTGGCCCGGAGGCGTCGGTTTACCCCGCCGGCGGTCATCGCCCGCATGGCGGAGCTTTATGCCGGCCGGTTTGCCGGGGCAGATCAGCGTATTCCGGCATCGTTTGAGATTATCACCCTGACGGGATGGGCGCCTGACGCAAGCCAGCCGCGGCCGCTCAAGCCCGGCAGTGCAACCCACCGCCTTGCCGATATCCTTACCAGCGATGCGGCTGATGACGAAAGCTAGATCTTTCCGCTTTCAGAGCAGATCCTGAAGCATTGCCACCAGCGGCCGGTCGGCGGGGGGCATCGGGTAGTCGTTGAGCCGTTGCGGCCTGACCCAGGCAAGCGGGTTGTTTTCCCGCGGTGCCGGCGTGCCCTGCCAGCGGCGACAGACATAGAGCATCATCAGAAGATGAAAATCATCGTAAGCGTGGCTTGCAAAACTCAGCGGTGCAAGGCAACTGCTTTTGGTGTTGATCCCCAGTTCCTCGTCGATCTCCCGTATCAACGCGTCTTCGGGGGTCTCCCCGTCTTCAACCTTTCCCCCGGGAAATTCCCAAAGCCCGGCCATGGGTTTTCCCTCCGGCCGTTGGGACAAGAGCACACGTCCGTCGGCGTCGATAAGCGCTACCGCAGAGACCAGCACCATCGGTTTCATGTCAGCTCCGGTAGTCGGCATTTATCGAAATATAGCCATGGGTCAGATCACAGGTCCAAACCGTGGACAGGCCGGTGCCGACGCCGACATCAACATCGATGATGATGGCATCCCCTTTCATGTGCTCTGCCACGGGGGTTTCGTTATACCCGTCCACGCGCTGGCCGTCTTTAGCGATGGTTACCCCGCCCATGGCAATGGTGAGGCGGTCACGGTCCGCTTTCTCACCAGATTTGCCCACGGCCATGACGATCCGGCCCCAATTTGCGTCTTCACCGGCGATGGCGGTCTTGACGAGCGGTGAATTGGCGATGGCCAGCCCTATCCTGCGGGCGGCGCGGGTATCTTCGGCGCCGGTTACGTTGATGGTGATGAATTTGCTTGCCCCTTCGCCATCCCGGACAACCTGGCAGGCCAGATCCACCATCAGATCCTTGAGGGTGTCCATAAAGATTTGGGCTTCAACGCTGTCGCGACGACGGATTGTCTGCATGCTGGCCTTGCCGCTGGCCAGGATCAGAATGGTGTCACTTGTGGACGTATCGCTGTCCACGGTGATGGCATTAAAGCTGGCGTCGGTTGCCTCACGCAGGATGTCCTGAAGTAGCGGCGCGGATATATCAGCGTCGGTAGCCAGGAAGGCCAGCATGGTGGCCATGTCCGGTGCAATCATTCCCGAACCTTTGGCAATGCCTGTGATGGTGACCGTTGCCCCGCCAATCGTGACCTGCCGGCTGGCGGCTTTGGCAAAAGTATCGGTGGTCCGGATGGCTCCGGCGGCCTCTGCCCAGCCTGAAGGTGAAAGATTCTCCATCATATGCGGCAACAGCGAGGTGATCTTCTCATCGGCCATCGGCTCACCGATTACGCCGGTGGACGCCAGCAGGACCTCACTTTCCGTGCATCCCACCGCCCCGGCGGTGGCGGCGGCGCATCGATGCACGGAGTCTTCACCCAACCTGCCGGTAAAGGCATTGGCATTGCCGGCATTGACCAGGATTGCCCGGGCCTTGCCACCCGCAAGTTGCGAGCGGCACCAGTCGACCGCGGCGGAACATGTGCGTGAGCGTGTCAGGGTTCCGGCGGCGGCAACCGGCTGGTCAGCCACCATGAGCATGACATCATCTCGGTCCTTGTATTTGATACCGGACCGGCCGGTGGCAAGGCGGATGCCTTCGACAGGATGAAGGGCGGGCAGATGAGGCGGAGCAAGAGGTGAGGGTTTCATATCGACAGGTGTCTCCGGAGGTGAATTATTGCGCCTGCTGAATGGCACGCATTTCTTCGTAACTTTTTCGGGTTATCTCGGCTTTACCACGAAGTTCGGCGAGTATAACCCCCGCCAGTTTGACGGAAATAGTGTTCCGCAACTGATCCTGTGCCTCCTCAAAAGATGGCGCCGGAGCAACGCGGCGATCTTCAACCTTGATGACATGCCAGCCAAACTGTGTCTGGACAGGTTCTTTGGTGTAACTGTCCCTGGCAAGACCGAAGCTTGCCACCTCAAAACTCGGCACCATGGCGCCGCGACCGAAATACCCGAGCTCGCCGCCATTTGGCCCGCTTGGCCCGGTGGAAAGTTCCACCGCCAGTGCGGCAAAATCCTCTCCCTCATCCAGCCGGCTGATTGCCGCAAGGGCATCTTCTTTAGTGTCGACCAGAATATGTCTTGCCCGGATTTCCGTCCGGCTTTCGGTATCCGCAACCAGATCATTGTAACTCTGTTCCAGCATGTCATCGGTGATGCGGGCGTTGATTTCCTGATTGAGCCAGACTTCAGCAAGAATGCGGTCACGTGCACGTTCTGCAATTTCCCGGATAGCCGGATTGTCGGCAACACCGCTGGCCCGGGCGGCATCAGCCGCAAGCCGCGTGTCGATAATATCGTCGATCAGGCTTTCAAAAAGGGTATCCAGCGGCTGGCGGCGGACATCATCCGGCAGCTGGCTTGCCAGATTGCCAAGCAGGTTAAGGGTAAAGCTCTCCCCGTTGATCGTCACCACAACAGGTGGTGTGTCCTGTGTGTCCTGTGTCAGGGCCGGAAAAGAGGCCAGCATCATCACGGCCCCCGTCATCAGCCCGGCTAGCCGGAAGGGGTTGGAGGAAAAAACAGGTCTGGCCATTAAAAGATCCTTTCGATGCGTTGCATCTCTCTTCGGGTGTTGAAAAACTCAGCGTATTGAAAATATGACCTATCGCTATCATGTATAAGTATCGCCTGCAACACATGGCTGAGAGCGGAGATTTATTGACAATAGTTTCCACTTCGGCCAATTCATTGAGGACAGATATATCCTCGTCTTCACCTGTAATAAGGGGTTTCAATGTTTTCCGCTCTCACCAGATCCTTGTTCGGGGATTCCAATACCCGGGAGATCAAGAAATTTACCCCGATGATCGATGCCATTGCCGGCTTCGAAGACACAGTTAAGGCGCTCGATGACAAGGCTCTCCGGGCAAAGACAGATGAATTCCGCAAGAAGGTCGCTGAAGGCACGTCTCTTGATGATCTTCTGCCAGAGGTTTTCGCCACGGTAAGGGAGGCGGCGCGCCGGACCATCGGCCAGCGCCATTTCGATGTCCAGATGATGGGCGGGATCGTGCTCCATCAGGGGCGAATCACCGAAATGAAGACCGGTGAGGGAAAGACCCTTGTCTCCACCCTTGCCGCCTATCTCAATGCCCTTGAAGGCAAGGGTGTCCATGTGGTCACCGTGAACGATTATCTGGCCCAGCGGGATTCGGCCTGGATGGGGCAGATCTATGAATTTCTCGGCCTTACGGTCGGGTGCATCACCAATGATCTGGATGATGATCAAAGACGTGCCGCCTATAGCGCCGATATCACCTATGCAACCAATAACGAGCTCGGGTTTGATTATCTTCGCGACAACATGAAGTTCCGTCTTGAGGATATGGTGCAGCGTGATCCTCATTTCGCCATTATTGATGAAGTCGACAGCATCCTGATCGATGAAGCCCGGACCCCGCTGGTGATTTCCGGGCCGAGTGAGCAATCTTCCACCTTCTATCAGGAAGTGGATAAGATCGTTCCCCTGCTTACACCGGAAGATTACGATCTTGACGAAAAGCAACGCAGCGTGACCCTGACGGAAAAGGGCACCGAGCATGCCGAACAGATCTTGACGGAACATGGTCTCATTCAGGAAGGCACGCTTTTTGATGCCAACAACATCTCGCTTCTGCATCACGTCAATGTTGCGCTGAAGGCGCATAAACTGTTCCAGCGGGACACCCATTACATGGTGCGTTCGGGGAAAGTGGTGATCATCGACGAATTCACCGGCCGTGCCATGGAAGGCCGCCGTTTCAGCGACGGCCAGCATCAGGCACTCGAAGCCAAGGAAGGGCTTGAGATACAGCCTGAAAACCAGACACTGGCTTCGATCACTTTCCAGAATCTCTTCCGGATGTATCCTAAACTGGCGGGCATGACCGGCACGGCCATGACCGAAGCGGGTGAATTTTCCGAAATTTATGGTCTTGATGTGGTGGCTGTCCCCACCAATAAACCGGTGGCCCGGGAAGATGCCGATGATGAAGTCTACCGCACCTCGGTTGAGCGTGACCGTGCGGTCATCGCCCAGATCAGGGCGTGCCGTGACCGGGGCCAGCCGGTGCTGGTGGGTACGGTCACCATCGAGAAATCAGAGATGCTGTCGGCGGCCCTGAAAAAGGAAAAGATCGACCATCAGGTGCTGAATGCCCGTTTCCATGAACAGGAGGCGATGATCATCGCCGATGCCGGTATGCCCGGTGCCGTTACCATCGCCACCAATATGGCAGGCCGCGGAACAGATATTCAGCTCGGTGGCAATCTTGAGAAACGCCTTGCCGAAGATGGCAACACCGAGGCCAGCCGGAAGAAAATCACCGCTGAAGTCAGCGCTGACAAGGAAAAGGCTCTCGCCGCGGGCGGGCTCTATGTTATCGGCACGGAACGTCATGAATCCCGCCGCATCGACAACCAGTTGCGCGGGCGTTCCGGCCGTCAGGGTGACCCGGGCGCCTCCAAGTTCTTTCTTTCGCTCGAAGATGACCTGATGCGGATTTTCGGCTCGGAGCGCCTTGACGGGATGCTCCAGAAACTCGGCCTCAAGGAAGATGAGGCGATTATCCATCCCTGGATCAACAAGGCCATCGAAAAAGCCCAGTCCAAGGTCGAAGCCAGAAACTTTGAGATCCGCAAACAGTTGCTCAAATACGATGACGTGATGAACGACCAGCGCAGCGTGATTTTTGAACAGCGCAAGGATATCATGCGGGCCGAGTCTGTTGCCGATACCGTTACGGACATGCGGCATGATGTGGCGGCAGGTCTTGTCAGCGAGGCCATGCCTGAAGGCACCTATCCTGATCAGTGGGATGCGGATATGCTGAAAGAAGGGGCATTCCGGTATTTCGGACTTGATATCCCTGCCGCTGACTGGTGCCGTGAAGACGGTATGGATCCGGAGGCAATCACCGAACGTCTTATCCGTCTTGCCGATACCCGGATGGCGGAAAAGGCGGTCTCTTTCGGCCCGGATATCATGCGGATGGCGGAAAAATCACTCCTCCTGCAGGTGCTGGACCAGAACTGGAAAGATCATCTTCTGGCCCTTGATCATATGAAACAGGCCGTCGGCCTCAGGTCTTATGCCCAGAAGGACCCTCTTAATGAGTATAAGCGTGAGGCGTTTATTCTTTTTGAATCCATGTTGGCCAATTTGCGGCAGACGACAACATCGGTGATGGCGCATGTCGAGCTCCGTCCCCCTGAACCGGCGCAACAGGACACGGCATCCGCCTCAGGCAATGGGACAGGTCCGGATAACGCGGCCGCAGGACCGGCAGGACAGCCGGTGATGGAGCCGGATAATACACGGAAAACGCCTCGTAATGCCCCCTGCCCGTGCGGCTCCGGGCTTAAATACAAGCATTGCCACGGTAAGATATAACCCTCTTCCCGGGGGCAGATCCGGCCATTACGTCAGGATCTTGCATAAACGTCACGGTGTTCTTATATCTCGGTTATGATCAGTTTTAATCTCAAATGCCCGCAAGGGCACGAGTTTGAAGGATGGTTCGGCTCGTCAGGTGACTACGACAGCCAGCGTGAACGTGGTCTTGTCTCCTGTCCGGTATGCAGCGCAACGGACATCACCAAAGCGTTGATGACCCCGAATGTGGCTGCCAAATCCAACAGCAAACCGGTGCCGACCTCTCTGCCTGCGAAAACAGCTAATTTTCCGCCCGCAATGACACCGGAGCAGCAACAGGCCGGCGCCGAAATCCTGGCGGAACTCCGGAAGTTGCAGAACAGGGTGGAAAGCGAGTGCGATTACGTCGGCAACGCTTTTGCCGAAGAAGCGCGCAAAATCCATTACGGGGAGGCTGACCCCCGCGGCATTTATGGCCAGACAAGCCAGCAGGAAGCCGAAGATCTTGCCGATGAAGGTATCGCCGTTGCCCGGATACCCTGGTTGCCGAAAGAGCAGTGATACCTTATCTGCGGATCAGGCCTGAAGCCGCGTAATTGACGGCGGGCGGGCCGCTCAGGGCAAAATCACCAAAAACAGTCGGCCGTATCCCGGTAATGTCGTCCAGATCAATTCCGGCACGGGCGGCTTCTTCTCTCAGCTCCTCCGGACGAACGAATTTATGCGGATCATGGGTGCCTTTGGGCGCCAGATGTAAGAGGTATTCCGCGGCATATTTTGCCAGCGCAACACCCATCAGCGAACGGTTGATGGTGGTCAGCACAGCCATGCTCGCATCATTGCCATGGGCAAAATCTGCCATGGTTTTGAGAAACTGCGGCCGATCGGCCACATGTTCGATAACTTCGGATGCGATAACGATATCAAAGCGGCGACGCTTTCTTTTCATCCCGGCGGCCAGCTCTTCTGCGGTCATGGCGGCATAACTGATATCCAGCCCTGCGGTGCCGGCATGATCCCGGGCGGCCTTGATAGCCTCGGCGCTGGCATCAATGCCGGTGACCCTGGCGCCAAGCCGGCAAAGAGGTTCGGCCAGAATTCCGCCGCCACATCCGATATCAAGAATGCTGAGCCCCTTCAGCCCCGATGATCTCTCCTGTCCCAGCAGTCGCTGGGCGTGCTGACGGATATACATGACGCGGGCAGGTGTCATGCGATGCAGGGCACCGAATGGCCCGCGGCGGTCCCACCACTTTCCCGAAAGATGATCGAAATGACGGATCTCTCCTGCGTCGACTGTTTTGTCAGATGCCGCGTCGCCGGGTGCTGATTTGGCGTCAATTTCGGGTTGCATGAAAAATCCTCTCTTGCCGAATGGCCTGTTTTCAGTCTATCAGATGGCACGACCTTATGTCATCCCAAGCTTGAGGAGACCATCTGGAAAACCCATGGCCAGAATAGTGATGAAATTTGGTGGCACGTCTGTAGGCTCGATTGAGCGGATAAAAGCCGTTGCCCGGAAAGTCAAAGCCGCCGTCGATGCAGGTGATCAGGTTGCTGTCGTGGTTTCAGCCATGTCCGGCACCACCAACCAGCTTGTGGAATGGACACGTGAGGCCGGCTCACTTCATGATGCCAGGGAATACGACGTGGTCGTCTCCTCCGGTGAGCAGGTGACCGTGGGGCTACTTGCTATTGCGCTTCAGAATCTCGGGGTGGATGCCCGGTCCTGGCTTGGCTGGCAGATCGCCCTTCACACCGATGATGTTCATGGAGGCGCCCGTATCGAATCCATCGATACCGAAAATCTTAACGCCAGGCTTGATAAGGGTCAGGTTGCGGTTGTGGCCGGATTTCAGGGGCTGGCCTCTGATAACAGGATCACCACGCTGGGCCGGGGCGGCTCCGACACTTCGGCGGTGGCACTGGCGGCGGCGATTGCGGCAGACCGGTGCGATATCTACACTGATGTGGACGGGGTATATACAACCGACCCACGTATCGTCCCCAAAGCCTGCAAACTGGACCGCATCACTTTTGAAGAAATGCTTGAAATGGCATCGGGCGGCGCCAAGGTTCTGCAGACCCGCTCTGTGGCCATGGCGATGCGGCATGGCGTTAAGCTTCAGGTTCTGTCAAGTTTTGAAGATCTGCCCGGAACACTTGTTGTCAACGAGGATGAAATCATGGAAAAGAATTCAGTCAGCGGCATAGCCTACAGCGCCGATGAAGCCAAGGTCACCCTGGCCGGGATCGAAGACAAGCCGGGTGTGGCCGCAACCGTGTTCAGCGCGCTTGCAGATCACAATATCAATGTTGACATGATTGTGCAGACAGCCGCCAGCGCTCCGGGCCAGACCGATATCACGTTTTCGGTCAGCGGCTCCGATCTGCCGCGGGCGGAAAAGGTGCTTAAATCCATCCAGGAAGAGATCCGCTGTGAGGCTATTCTGACGGCGGAAGATGTCTGCAAGGTTTCGGTTGTCGGCATGGCCATGCGGAGCCAGCCCGGCATCGCCAAGACAATGTTCTCGACCCTGGCGGAAAAGGGGATCAATATCGAAGTAATCTCCACTTCCGAGATCAAGATAAGCGTGCTGATCGGCCGGGAATATACCGAACTTGCGGTGCGAAGCCTGCACACGGCATTCGGGCTTGACGGCTGAACATTTCGCAAAACACCGCGTTATCCCGTGCAGTTGAGCAACCTCAACAGGGTTGATTTATCAACATATTGTATGTGTATTCTTCAGTTTGCGCATATGTTGATGATCATAAAAAATTGATTTGCCATCCTGATTCTTTTTACCTTATTCAGTAATTGTTAATGTTTTTCTGTAGCTAAGCGATGGCTTTGAGATGGAAGATAAAGCTACATCACCAACGAGCGAACATATTCTCGCCATTGTGGGTGCGGAGCTTGCTGAAGCTCGGCGCCAGCGTGGGCTCAGGCACTCAGATATAGCTGAGCGTCTGCGTATTCTGCCTGAGCATATCACCGCGATTGAACAGGGTAATCTTTCGCTGTTGCCATCGATCACCTATGTCATCGGGTATGTGCGCAGTTACGCAAATCTGGTTGGCGCCGATGGCAGTACACTCTGCCGCATGTTGCGCGACAGCCTTTCCGAGAATGAGATGAAGCCCGATTACGCCTTCGTTCAGGACAAAGCCCGGCCCAATACCAATGCTGGCTTTGTTGCGGCGGGGGCGCTTGTGGTGTGTTTGCTTGCCTATTCGGGTTGGTATATTGCCAATATCAGCCCGTCTGCACCTCAATCTGAAATTCAGCTCGCTAATACAACCCCGGAAGAGACAGAAGCGTTGCTTTCGGCCACGGATATTACCGAACTCGAAGAAAATACAGGGCAGGTATCATCGCCCTCCGTGATTTCGGCACAACCGACCGTGGCCGGTGTCGGGGAGCCTGCCCCTGAAAACACCATGACCGCCGGGACGGGCACAGCTCAAAACACAGATATCCAAGGCGTCACCAATCCGGCTGGCACAAACCTGACAACGGAGATGGCCGGAGCAGGCGAAACGCCCCCGGCAAGTGATGACGAAAAGCTGTTATCGCCCGGGGCAACCGAGCCCGCAGACACGGCCGCTGTTTCCACGACAGCAACCCAGGCCATGGCGGTGGGCAGAGTGCCGGATCAGGAAATGACCATCCGTGCCGTTGCCACGAGCTGGGTTGAAATCACCCGCGCCGATGGCAGCAGGGTGTCCGCCTGGCTGATGAAAAAAGATGAAAGCTATACAATCCCCGGGGGTGATGATCTTTACCTCACCACAGGCAATGCCGGCGGGCTTGAAATTATGCTGGGCCAGGATGAAACATTCCTCCTTGGTGCGTGGGGGGAAACCCTTCAGGAACTTCCCCTCGACAAGTCGCTCATCAAAAACCGCCTTTAGGTGGATAATCACCTTGAAAGCACCCTTTTCGGGTTTGCGCTGTCGTTGACCTGGTCACATGATTTGATGTATCACGCAACGTGTAACCGGAGCCAAGCATGACCGTGCGTCCCTATCGTCATATTGAACGTCGTCCATCCCGTCAGATTATGGTCGGGCCGGTTCCTGTTGGTGGCGGCGCGCCGATATCGGTGCAGACGATGACCAACACCCCGACCGGTGATGTTAAGGCAACGCTCGAACAGATCAACGCATCTGCCCGGGCCGGTGCCGATATCGTCCGTGTATCCTGCCCTGATGAGGAAAGTACCGCCGCGCTCAGGACCATCACGAAGGAGAGCCCTGTACCTGTTGTCGCCGATATTCATTTCCATTACCGGCGTGCCATTGAGGCCGCGGAAGCCGGCGCGGCCTGCCTCAGGATCAATCCGGGTAATATCGGCTCATCCAGCCGGGTGAAAGAGGTCATCACTGCGGCGCGGGATCACGGCTGTTCGATGAGGATCGGCGTGAATGCCGGATCTCTTGAGCGTGATCTTCTGGAAAAATATGGTGAACCCTGCCCCGAAGCACTGGTGGAATCTGCCCTCAATCATGCGCGTATCCTGCAGGATAATGACTTTCACGAATTCAAGATCTCGGTGAAGGCATCGGATGTGTTTCTTGCTGTTGCCGCCTATTATGGTCTCGCCGAAGCCATCGACTGCCCGCTGCATATCGGGATTACCGAAGCAGGCGGTCTGCGTGCCGGAACCGTGAAATCTTCTATCGGCCTCGGCAATCTGCTCTGGGCCGGGATTGGCGACACTATCCGTGTTTCGCTTTCGGCTGATCCGGCCGAAGAAGTCCGGGTCGGATTTGAAATGCTGAAATCGCTGGGGCTTCGCCATCGCGGGGTGACGGTGATTTCCTGTCCGTCCTGCGCCCGCCAGCAGTTCGATGTCATCGACACGGTCCGCATCATAGAAGAACGGCTGGAACATATCGATGAGCCGATCACGGTTTCCATTATCGGCTGTGTGGTCAATGGCCCGGGTGAAGCACGTGAGACGGATATCGGGCTGACCGGCGGTGGCAGGGATACCCATCAGATTTATCTTTCCGGCATGGCGGATCATCGCCTGCAGAATGGTGATATTGTCGAACATGTTGTTGAACTTGTCGAGGAACGTGCCGCCGCTATAAAGGCGGCGCGCCTTGAAAACGCATCCTGACGAAATAAGGCAGCAACAGGCCCCAGAAGAAAGGATCACGCATCGTGAAATACCAATCCCCTCGCGGTACCGCTGACCTGATGCCCGAAGAGATGGCCCGCCATCGCCATGTTATCGATACGGCAAAGAGCACGTCGGCGTTATTCGGGTTTGCGGAAATGGCGACCCCGATCTTTGAATTTACCGATGTTTTTGCACGGCCTCTCGGGGAGTCGAGCGACGTGGTCACCAAGGAAACCTATTCCTTTACGGATCGTGGCGGTGAAGGGCTTACCTTGAGACCGGAAGGCACAGCCGGGGTGGTGCGGGCCCTGATCAGCGCCGGGCTGACCCAGACCCTGCCGCAGAAGTTTTTCTATGCCGGACCGATGTTCCGTTATGAACGTCCCCAGAAAGGGCGGATGCGGCAGTTTCATCAGGTGGGGGTTGAGCTTCTCGGGCCAAGAGAGCCGCTGGCCGATGCCGAAGTGATTGAGCTTGGGGCCCTGATGCTGGACAGGCTCGGGGTGCTTGAACATTGCACCCTGCACCTCAATAGTCTTGGTGATGCGGAATCACGGCAGGATTATCGCCTGGCGCTGGTGAAATATCTTGAAGGGCACAAGAGCAAACTTTCCGAAGACAGTGTCAGGCGGCTTGAGCTGAACCCTTTGCGCATTCTCGACAGCAAGGATGAAGGTGATCGTGCGCTTCTTGCCGGTGCGCCGGAGATGTCAGCCTATCTCAACGCCGCTTCAAAAGAGCATGCAGTCCGGGTTCGCGCCTGTCTTGATGAGGCCGGGGTTTCCTGTATCGAAGACCCGCGGCTTGTCCGGGGGCTGGACTACTACTGCCATACGGCGTTTGAATTCATCACCGATGCGCTTGGCGCGCAAGGCACCGTTCTTGGTGGCGGCAGATATGACGGCCTGTCGGAGACCCTTGGCGGGCCGGCCGTGGCCGGGGTTGGCTGGGCGGCCGGGGTGGAGCGTCTGGCCCTTCTGGCCGATACCGCGGTGAGTTTGCCGGAACCGGTGGTGCTGATCGCTCTTGGTGACGGATCGGTGTCATCTCTGGCCGGGCTTGCGGCAAACCTGCGCCGGCGGGGGGTTCGCGCTGAAATGCCGTATAGCGGCAATCTGGGCAAACAGATGAAACGTGCCGACAAACTCAACGCGACATGTGTTGTCATTCAGGGATCCGAGGAATTGGAACGGGGCATGGTCATCCTTCGTGATATGACCGATGGCAGCCAGGAAGAGGTGCCGGTGGCCCGCGTCATTGAGCTGATCGCATCCCGCATGGGCAGGGAATAAGATCATGAGCCTTGCGGATAATCTTGAAAAAGTTCTCGCCAGACGGGCCTCTATTGAAGAGGCGCTGTCTTCGGGTGATATCTCGTCTGAGATGCTGACAAAACTCTCCATGGAGCTTGCGGAACTGCGGCCTGTGGCAGATCAGGCACAGAAAGTGCGCCGCCTGCAGGCGGATCTGGCCTCTGCCCGGCAGATGATTGCCGAAGCCGGGGGGGATGCCGATATCATCGCCATGGCTGAAGAAGAGATCGATGAGATCAGCGCCGCCCTTCCCGATGAGGAAAACACACTTCAGCTGCTGCTCCTGCCCAAAGACAAGGACGACAGCCGCAACGCCATTCTTGAAGTCCGGGCGGGCACCGGCGGGGATGAGGCTGCGCTTTTTGCGGCTGATCTTTTCGGCATGTATCAACGCTACGCCGCCCGGCAGGGCTGGAAGTTCGAGGTGATGGAAATCTCAGAGATCGGCATTGGCGGATATAAAGAAGCCACCGCCAATATTTCAGGTGCGGAAGTGTTTGCGCGCCTGAAATTCGAATCCGGCGTGCACCGGGTTCAGCGCGTGCCGGAAACCGAAGGTGGCGGCAGGATCCATACTTCAGCGGCAACCGTGGCCGTACTGCCTGAGGTCGAGGAGGTCGATATTGAAATTAACGAGGCGGATCTGCGGGTGGATGTGTTCCGCGCCTCCGGCCCCGGTGGGCAGTCGGTCAACACCACCGATTCAGCTGTCCGGATCACCCACCTTCCCACGGGGATCGTCGTCAGCCAGCAGGATGAAAAATCCCAGCACAAGAACCGCGCCAAGGCGATGAAAATCCTTCGCGCCCGGATCTATGATGCGGAACGGGCCCGTCAGGACGCCGAACGCGCCGCCTCCCGCAAGGGGCAGGTGGGTTCAGGTGACCGGTCCGAACGCATCCGGACCTATAATTTTCCGCAAGGACGCGTCACCGATCACCGGATCAACCTGACCTTATACAAGCTCGAACGTATCATCGCCGGTGAAGCGCTGGATGAGCTTGTGGATGCGCTCAATACCGAAGACAGGGCCGCGAAACTCGCCCAGGCCGCCGATGACAACGCCAGCTGAAGCCAGCCCTGAGGCGGAAGGCATCCCGATACAAGCCTCGGCAGTGCTGGCCGGAATTTCGGCACAGTTGGCCGCTGGCGCGGGAGATGAGATAATGGACAGCCCGGTGCGTGATGCGCGCGTGTTGCTGGCGCTTGCGCTGGGACGTGAAAATGCTGTCCTGCCCCATGAAACCATCACCCTGCCGCCATCGGCAAGGGACAGGCTTGACGGATTTATCCGCCGACGGCGTGCCGGGGAGCCTGTCTCAAGAATGCGGGGATGGCGGGAATTTTATTCGCTGAAATTCGGGCTGAACCCGGCAACCCTTGACCCGAGGCCCGACAGCGAATGCGTCGTCGACCGGGCACTGGAATGGTTTAAGTCTCATCCTGTCCCGTCCCCGGAAGTCCTTGATTTCGGCACCGGCAGCGGATGTCTTCTTCTTTCCGTTCTCAACAATATCCCTGATGCGCACGGCACCGGCGTTGACCTTGCCCCTGACGCTGTCCTTCAGGCCGGGGCCAATGCCGATGCGCTCAAGCTTGGCGGGCGGGCGGGTTTTCTGGTCAGCGACTGGGATACGGCCCTGACAGGGAAATTCTACCTCATACTGGCCAATCCGCCCTATATCCCCAAAGGTGATCTCGCCGGGCTGATGGCGGAAGTGCGTCTCCATGATCCGGGTCTTGCCCTTGATGGCGGTGAAGACGGCTGTGAGGCCTGGCGCAGACTTCTGCCCGCCATTGCCCGCCGGCTGGAAAAAGACGGCCGTGCCTTTGTTGAAATCGGGCAGGGACAGGAGGATATGGTGGCAGGGCTTGCAGGGGATGCCGGACTTGATCTTGTTGGTCATAAGAGAGATCTGGGGGGTATTATCCGCTGTCTGGAACTGGCCTGCCGGTGATATTTCAGGACCTATGACGGATTTTATTTTTTCATAAATTGGTCTTTTTGCAAATTAATGCTTGAAATACCCATGGGTATTGCTAAGTTCACACAACGGCATTGATGATGCCTCTTTCCCAGAACGTTTAAATACCGTGCCTGAAGGCAACGTTCCGGTTATGACTTTCAACAACAACAGTTGCTGCTATTCACATGAGACAACCCGGAAAGAACAACCGCCAGCGTGGGCGGGGCCGCCGCAATGGACACGGCCAGATTAATCGCAACACAACACTTGATTCGAACGGACCAGACGTCCGGCTTCGCGGCAACGCTCTGCAGTTGCATGAAAAATATGTCTCGCTGGGCAATGATGCGTCCGCGGCGGGTGAGCGGATTTCCGCCGAAGCGTATTATCAATATGCTGACCATTACTTCCGGATCCACAGCGCCATCGTCGCGTCTTCCGAAGACCGGCGCAAGGATGGTGGTGAGATGAACGGTCATGCCAATGGTCACGCCCAGTCGGGCTCACAGCATGACGCCCGGTCAGCAGATCAGTCAGCAGACCAGTCTGAAGATCAGCCTGAGGGCAAATCCGGAAACGGTGTGGATGCCGCTAATGGTGAGGCTGAAGAAGAAATGGCTGAGCCTGCGAAAAAATCACCCTCCCGCCGACGTGCTTCAGCCAGGGAAGACGTGACCGGCGATGAGTCTGATGAGGCTGAATCGGCCACATAGACCGGCCCTGAACCTTCGGAAATTCAATAAAACCCGGCTTTCTAATCGCTGGCAAAGCGGGTCACGCCCCGGCTGATCAGTTCTTCCCCGATACTGGCGAGGGTTTTGCGGAACGGCTCCCGTTCATTTTCAGGCATGCTTTTGCCCGCCGGCAGGCGTACCGTCATCGGATTGACTTTACGTCCGCTGACGATGATTTCGTAATGCAGGTGAGGTCCGGTGGATCTTCCGGTTGAACCGACACGGCCGATAATCTGCCCCTGGCTGACACGGGTCCCCGGTGACATGCCTTTCGAAATCCGGGATAAATGCGCATAGGCTGTCTTATAGGTGCTGTTATGCCGGATCCTGACATATTTCCCATAGCTCCCGTTCCAGCCGGCGTATTCGATGACGCCGCTGCCCGCGGCCATGATCGGCGTGCCGGAAGGGGCGGCAAAATCAGCCCCGCGATGCATTTTGGAATAGCCGAGGACGGGGTGGCGTCGTTTGCCATAGCCTGAGGCCAGGCGTGCGCCGTTTATCGGGGTTCGCATCAGGGTCCGGGATGCGGAATTGCCACCTTCGTCATAAAAACCTTCCGTGCCGTCCTGGTGCACATGCCGGAAGAAATCAATCTGCTGGTTTGATAATGTCATGGAAAGGAAATGCAGGGTGGCGCCGGGCTTGGTTTTGCCGGTGATCATATCCTGTTTGGTTTCGAACAGGGCCTCGAACCGGTCGCCTTTCCGGATCTCACGCTGGAAGTCAACAGTGAACCCCAGCACCTGAACGAAGGTGTTGAACACCGCCTCGGTCATGCCGGCATCCATACCGGCCTTGTAAAGCGAGCTGTCAATCTTGCCGGAAACATAGGTGGTGATGGTCCGAACAGGGCGGGTGGTTATCTCGCTTGCCCAGGTGCCGTCTTCAGTGAGGGCGAGGGTAAGGTCAAAATCATCATCAAGGAGCACCCGCAAGGCCCCTTTGCTTTTTTCCGATGGCGGCAGGATTTCCACCCGATACCCGATCGGTAGTGAACGCAGGGATTGATGATGTCGTATCATCACTATGGCGTTCTGCGCATCGGTTGCGGTAAAGCCGCCACGCTTCAGGAGCTGGGCAAGGCCCTCACCTGATTTGAGCTTGAGCTCAATGACGTCACCCTTTTTGAGAAGCGTGTCCGTCAGCCGGGCGACTGTGTCCACCATATCTAAATCTGTGGTCCGGAAAAGAGACCGGCGGTCCGGACGTGATTCGGGCAGAACCATTTCTTCCGGGGCTTGCGGCAGCAGGAAAATCGGGTCTGGCCGATGGGTCGGCGCAACAATGCTGGTATCAAGGCTGGTAAGGTTGATTCGGGGCTCGTCAATGATGGTATCATTCAGCGTGCTTGCCAGAACAGATGAATGCATGGCCAGTCCTGCCAGCACGCCGGCGGAGCACACAACAAGTCTTCGCCGGAGCTTTGTTGTAAAAGCCAGACTTTTCCGTAGCTTACCTTCGGGATGAGTTTTCTGCGCCAAGTCGCTGGCCTCCGGGTGGTGAATTAATGTCCAGTACATACAGATTAAACTGGATTTATTAAAGCACATTGATATATAATGATTCTCACGACGGAAATAGTCAATATCTCCGTCTCACTCTCTCAGGAACTCTGCTGAAAACTGCATCTTTGATGCCGGAATTAGGGGTCCCTGAAAAAAAACCAAAAATAATGAATTTTTTGGTTTGACAGGGGGTGCGAGTGTGTCTATAACCCGCACTCACGCCGGGTGGTTTCAAACCCGGCTCGCTTTTTGAAAAGGTAAATATTCGGAAGGAATTCGCGGGCGGCGGCATGCGTTCTGTATGTCGTCCGGTATGAAAAACATACCATCCCGAGAATTCCACGTTAACTATTAAATAGTCATGGATTTTTTTGGGTGGGCAGATCGCTTCGGCGATCAAGTCAAACCTAAGAGTTTGATCCTGGCTCAGAACGAACGCTGGCGGCATGCTTAACACATGCAAGTCGAACGAGATCTTCGGATCTAGTGGCGCACGGGTGAGTAACGCGTGGGAACATACCATTCTGTACGGAATAACGTTTGGAAACGAACGCTAATACCGTATACGCCCTTCGGGGGAAAGGTCCGCCGCAGAATGAGTGGCCCGCGTCCGATTAGCTTGTTGGTGGGGTAATGGCCTACCAAGGCGACGATCGGTA
>CAZOLR010000038.1:0-16562 GCA_964580905.1 uncultured Hyphomicrobiales bacterium
AAACACAAGGCCAGCGGTGCCGACAAGATTGCGTCCTGAGGAGACGGAAGATGATGAAATCAGAAATGAACGCCCATACCTCTCTTGCCGGAGTGCAGTGGCTTAAGCACCGCAAGCAAATGGAACAACGGCTCATGGATGCCGGCGTCTGGTCACCGGAGATGGAGCATGACGCCTGCGGGGTCGGGCTGGTCGTGGCCATTGACGGACAGCCGAGACGTGAAGTTGTCGAAAAGGGGATTGAGGCACTGCAGGCCATCTGGCATCGCGGTGCCGTTGATGCCGACGGCAAGACAGGGGATGGCGCAGGTATCCATCTTGAAATTCCTCTTGATTTCTTCCGCGAACACATCGCCCGCACCGGTCACAGCGTTGATGACGGGCGGCTGGCTGTCGGGATGGTCTTTCTGCCGCGTACCGATATGGCGGCGCAGGAAAGATGCCGCTGCATCGTCGAAGAAGAAATTCTCCGCGCAGGTTACCGGGTTTATGGCTGGCGGCAGGTGCCTGTTGATATTTCCATCATAGGTGAGAAAGCCAACGCGACACGTCCTGAAATCGAGCAGATCATGTTTTCCATGCCGGATGCAGAAGATGCTGCGGCCGCGGAACGTGAGCTCTATATTATCCGCCGCAAGATCGAAAACGCGGTCCATGCCCAGCGGATCATGGAATTCTATTTATGCTCCTTCTCGAGCCAGTCGATCATCTACAAGGGCATGTTCCTGGCCGAACAGGTGACGGCCTTTTATCCGGACCTTCTGGATGAACGGTTTGTGTCCCGGTTTGCCCTTTATCACCAGCGTTATTCGACCAACACCTTCCCGACATGGAAACTGGCCCAGCCTTTCCGTGTGCTGGCCCATAACGGGGAGATCAACACCCTTCGCGGCAACCAGAACTGGATGCTGTGCCATGAAGACAGGATGGAATCCCCTCTTTTCGGGGAGGACATCCAGCATCTGAAGCCGGTGATTGAAGGCGGCGCATCAGACAGTTCCGCCCTTGATGGCGTGTTTGAACTTCTGCTTCAGGCCGGACGTGATCTGCCCATGGTCAAAACCATGATGGTGCCCGAAGCCGTGCTTGAGAACGCCTCGCAGGAGCTGAAAAATCTCTACGGCTATTGCAATGCGGTGATGGAGCCATGGGATGGCCCCGCGGCTCTTGCCGCTGTTTCCGGTGACTGGGTCATTGCTTCGGTTGACCGTAATGGCCTGCGCCCGATGCGGGTGACGATTACGGACGGCGGTCTTCTGCTGGCCGGGTCAGAGACAGGCATGGTCAGCCTTGATGAGGCGGGCATTATCGAAAAAAGCAAACTGGGTCCGGGCCAGATCATCGGCGTCAACATGAAAGAAGGCAAGATCTATCACGACGCGGAACTGAAAGCGCAACTGATGGCAAGGCGGGACTGGGGCAAATGGCTCGGCAGGTCCCGCATCATGGATGATCTGCTCAGCGAGACAGGGGCGACATCAGCGTCAGGTCTTGATCAGGATATGTTGCGTCGGCGTCAGTATTCGGCTGGCTGGACGCTTGAAGACATGGAGCTGCTGCTTCAGCCGATGGCGGAAGGCGGCAAGGAAGCCACCGGATCCATGGGCGATGATACCCCGCTTGCGGTTCTTTCAAACAAATACCGCGGGCTGCACCATTTCTTCCGGCAGAATTTCTCGCAGGTCACAAATCCGCCGATTGACAGTTTAAGGGAACGCCACGTCATGACGTTGCGGACACGGCTCGGAAATCTCGGCAACATCCTTGATGAGACACCAGAACAATGTGACCACCTCCTGCTCAATTCGCCTGTGCTGAACAGCAGTGAATTCACAGCACTTGCCACCTGGCTTGGCGATAAGGCGTCCCGTATTGATGCCACGTTCATCCCTGGTGATGCAGAGGAGGGGCTTGAGGCGTCACTCAATCGCATCGAACGCGAGGCAGAGGAAGCCGTAAGGGGCGGTGCCGAACATCTGATGCTGATGGATCGCAATGTCAACGAGAACCGCATGGCAATACCCTCAATCCTTGCTGTAGGTGCCGTACATGCCCATCTCGTGCGCCGGCAGTTGAGGACATTTACCTCGATCAATGTATCGTCAGGTGAGTGTCTGGATGTGCATCATTTTGCTGTCCTGATGGGGGTTGGTGCGACCACGGTAAACCCGTGGGTTGCCGAAGAATCCATTCGTGACCGCCACGCACGTGGGCTTCTCCCCGGTCTTGACGTGGATGACACCATTCATAATTACAAAACGGCGATTGAAAACGGTCTGCTCAAGATCATGTCCAAGATGGGCATTTCTGTCCTGTCCTCTTATCGTGGCGGCTATAACTTTGAATCCCTCGGGCTGTCACGTTCGCTCGTGGCCAGATATTTCCCGCCGATGACATCACGCATATCCGGCATCGGGTTGCACGGCATCGAATCCCAGCTCAAAACCCTCCATGAAAGCGCCTGGGCTGAGGCATCGGTCATGTTGCCGGTGGGCGGGTTCTTCCGGTTGCGGAAATCAGGTGAGGCGCATGCCTTTGACGCCGAAGTCATTCATTCCATGCAGCATGCCTGCGATACAGGGAGCTACGACAGCTGGAAGTCCTATACATCCAAGGTCTACAAATCCGGTCCGGTCAATCTGCGTGACCTGCTTGATTTCACCAATGCAAATGAAAGCATCGCTCTGGAAAAAGTTCAGAGCATCACCGAAATCCGGAAGAAACTGGTATCCCCCGGTATTTCCCTCGGTGCGCTTAGCCCGGAAAGTCATGAAACACTTTCCATTGCGATGAACCGTATCGGCGCGAAATCAGACAGCGGTGAAGGTGGGGAGGATCCGGCAAGATTTGTGTTGCGCGAAAATGGTGATAATCCGTCGAGCGCCATCAAGCAGATCGCTTCAGGCCGGTTCGGCGTAACCGCTGAATATCTGAACAACTGCCAGGAAATTGAAATCAAGATTGCCCAGGGCGCCAAGCCCGGGGAAGGCGGCCAGCTTCCCGGTATCAAGGTGGACAGCCTGATTGCAAGGCTAAGACATTCCACCCCCGGAGTGACCCTGATCTCACCGCCGCCGCATCACGATATCTATTCGATCGAGGATCTCGCCCAACTCATTTATGATCTCAAGCAGATCAACCCTGATGCGCGTGTCTGTGTCAAACTGGTGGCGTCCACCGGTATCGGCACCATTGCCGCGGGGGTTGCCAAGGCCAAGGCGGATACGATCCTGATTTCAGGTCATGGCGGCGGTACCGGCGCAAGCCCGCAGTCTTCGATCAAACATGCCGGGCTTCCGTGGGAAATGGGCCTTTCCGAAGTTCATCAGGTCCTCACCATGAACGATTTGCGTGACAAGGTGGTGCTCCGCACCGATGGCGGCCTGAAGACAGGACGTGATATCGTCATGGCGGCGATGCTCGGCGCGGATGAATACGGGATAGGGACGGCTTCGCTGATCGCCATGGGATGCATCATGGTCCGTCAGTGCCATTCCAACACCTGCCCGGTTGGTGTCTGTACCCAGCGCGAAGATCTGCGGGCAAAGTTCACCGGCACACCTGAAAAGGTGGTTCAGCTCTTCACCCATCTTGCCGAAGAGGTGCGGGAAATACTGGCTGATCTAGGTGTCACCAGCCTTGAGGAGATCATCGGCCGGACCGATATGCTCACCCAGGTCAGCCGCGGGAATGCGGCGCTTGATGACCTTGATCTCAATCCCATACTTGTGCGGGCGGATTCCAGCGCTGAGCCGCAACCATTAATGGAAGGCCGGAACGAAGTCCCGGATACGCTGGATGCGCTGATGGTCAGGGATGCCCGCGATGCGCTTGAACGCGGCCAGCGAATGCAACTCTCGTATAACGTGGCCAATACCCAGCGGGCGATTGGCACACGTCTTTCCTCGCATATTACGCGGCGGTTCGGCATGACCGGCCTTAAGGAAGAGACGATTACCGTCAGGCTTCGTGGTTCCGCCGGTCAGTCGCTCGGGGCTTTCGCTGTTCAGGGGCTGAAGCTGGAAGTTCTTGGTGATGCCAATGACTATGTCGGCAAGGGTCTTTCCGGTGGGCTCATCACCTTGCGGAAAATGGCGGCATCCCATCTCGTTGCCCATGAAAATACGATTATCGGCAACACGGTTCTTTATGGCGCGACTTCCGGTGCGCTCTATGCCGCCGGTCAGGCGGGGGAACGTATGGCTGTCCGGAATTCCGGGGCTACAGCTGTCGTGGAAGGTTGCGGCTCAAACGGGTGTGAATACATGACCGGGGGAACGGTGGTGATCCTCGGTGCTGTTGGCAGCAATTTCGGCGCCGGCATGACCGGAGGGATGGCGTTTGTCTTTGATGAAGACGGGAGCTTTGAGGGCAAGGTAAATCCTGAAACGCTTGAGCTTGCACGTATAACATCACCCTATTGGGGAGATGTGCTCAAATCTCATCTGGAACAGCACTTTCGCTACACCGGATCGGCCATTGCGAGCCGCATTCTTGACGGCTGGGACAAAAACCTGCCAAAGTTCTGGCACGTGGTGCCGACGGAAATCGTCAACACCTTGCCGCATCCGTTGACGGGGGAAACAACAGGTAAAGTAACGGCCTGAAACAGATCCGATGTATCATCTGCGCCTTGAGAAGCCGTCCGATCAGGCTGAAATTGAACGCTTGCTCGGACTTGGTTTCGGTCCCGGTCATTCCAGCCGTAATATCTGGGCTCTGCGGCCAGGTCCCAGACTGGCGGAATTGTGCCTGGTGGCTGAAGAAACGTCAAAACCGGGCCATCTTCTGGGATCCATCAGGTACTGGCCCGTGACTATTGCGGGGTTTCCGTCCGTACTGTTGGGCCCGCTTGCTGTAGACCCTGAACTGAGGGGGCAGGGCATCGGCAGGCAACTGGTAAGGGAGAGTCTCGTGCTGGCAGAACAAGGCCCGTGGCACTGGTGCTTTGTTTCCGGTGAGCGGGATTACTACCCGAAACTCGGCTTTTCAAAACTCACTGCGGATGATGTGGATTTACCGGCGCCGATTGAAGAAGAACGCTTGCATCTGATCTCTGTTTCGGGGGATAGTCTTTCTGAAATGCCGCCACGGCCCTGGGCGATACGCCCCGGGGTGGCACCATCTTGATTGAAAAGTCTTAATACTTAACTGGTTTACACATGCGTGTTCTTCACCATTACTGGCTTTCTTCCGGATCACGTTTCTGTCGGCTGATGCTGGCGGAACGTAAACTTGATGCTCTCCAGAAACTGGAGCTTCCCTGGGATGCGCAGAGTGCTTTTCTGGCTGTGAATCCCGCCGGAACCGTGCCGGTGCTGGTGGAGGATGACGGCACGGTGTTGAGCGGTGTCTGGCCGATCTGCGAGTATTTCGAAGATATCAGCCCGGAAGGCTCACTTTTGCCCGGCACACCTGCCGCCCGCGCCGAAGCCCGCCGTCTGGTGGACTGGTTTCACGGAAAGTTCGAACGTGAGGTGGTCGGCCCTGTGCTGAAGGAAAAGCATTTCCGCCGCGTGACAGGTGATGGTGTTCCGTCAAGCCAAATCATCCGCACTGCGATGGGGAACCTTGCATCTCACATGGAATATCTCAACTTTCTCGCCGAACGGCGGAAATGGCTGGCCGGAAACAAACTGTCTCTGGCGGATCTCCATGCCGCGGCGTCGTTGTCGGTGCTTGATTTCCTCGGCGATATTTTCTGGCAGGACTGGCCTGAGGCCAAGACATGGTATTCACGCATCAAATCAAGGCCGTCTTTCCGTCCTCTTCTGGCCGACAGTGTCACCGGGTTGACGCCACCTGAACATTACGCGGATCTTGATTTCTGAAGATGCCCGCCCATCAGGTCGTGCGGCGCGAGATTTCATCAAGGCAGGACAGAATAAGCTCGATCTGGTCAGGTTCGGAAAAACGGTGGCCAGCATTCTGATCAAGTATCACTTCAATATCCGGGCTGACGAATACCCCGGCCAGCTTTTCCGATGATGTGTGGGGAACTTCCTCGTCTTTCATCCCGTGTATCAGTCGCACCGGCCCGTTAACAGGGATGGATCCTTCAAGAACGAAATTCATCCGCCCGTCCTCGATCAGCTGATAGGTGTAGATGACATCTTCCGGCGCATAGGGGTTGGGTAGCGCGATGCGGCCGGTTGTTTTCATTTCGGCCTGTTGCTCAGGGGTGAGGGCGTCCCAGATCAGCTCATCGGTGAAATCAGGGGCGGCGGCGATGCCGATAATGCCAACTATTCGCGATGGTCTCTCCCTTGCGACAAGGGTCATGAGCCAGCCGCCCAGCGATGAGCCGATCAGAATAAGCGGACCTGTCGTAAGATGGTCAACAACAGCAAGGCAATCCGCCTTCCATGCGCTGATAGTGCCATCAAGAAATTCCCCCGATGACTGGCCATGGCCGGAATAGTCAAATCTTAAAATCCCGAACCCATTGTCCCGCGCCCAGGCGTCAACAGCCACAGCCTTGGTTCCGTCCATGTCAGACCCGTGGCCGGCAAAGAACACGATGGTCGGGGCACCGGCAATTTCCCTGCCTGTCCAGGCAATCCTGTTTCCATGATCGGTCCGGAGAAATTCCACTGTTTGCGTTTCTTTTGTCATGATCCGTTGTTTCCGTCTTTGCCTGTGGGCAGGAATAGCGTATACAAAAGGCTGAAAACTCCTCTGACACAAATGGGGCCGGATTGAATCTTAGGGCAAGTCCCGGATTTTTGGCAATAACCTTTGAAATCAATACCGAAAAAAACCACCCGCAAAAACTCACCGCAAACGTTAAAAGGCAAGGTCATCGTCCAGATACTGCCAGCCCTTAACCGTGGTGGTGTTGAGCGCGGAACCATAGAAATGGCCCGTGCTGTTGTCGAGGCAGGTGGCCGTGCTGTTGTTATCAGCTCAGGAGGCCTGTTGGCGGCGAACCTCAACCGTGTCGGGGGTGAGCATATCGATCTTGGGGTGGATACGAAAAACCCGCTCAAATGGGCGTGGCGACGTGGGCAGGTCAGAAAAGTGCTGAAAGAAACCGGCGCTGATCTTGTTCATATCCGGTCAAGGGCCCCCGCCTGGATCAGCATTCCGGCGGCCAGATCTCTCGGATTACCGGTGGTGACAACGCTTCATGGCAGGTTTGTCTCTGCCTCAAGGATGAAGCGCTTCTATAACAGCATCATGACCAAATCCGATCACGTCATCGCCATATCCCGATATATCAGGGATCTCGCTGTTTCCCAGTTTCCGGCGGTTGAGCCGCGCCTTTCGGTCATCCATCGTGGTGTTGATCTTAAAATGTTTTCGGCCGCCAGCGTTTCATCCCAGCGGGTGGTGAAAGCCGCATCCGTACTGAATGTGCCGGACGGCACACCTGTTATCATGCTCCCCGCACGTCCCACCGGATGGAAGGGCGCGGAAATGCTGATCAAAGCTTGCGCGATGATGGGTGATGTCAGGTTTATCGTTTTGCTGGTCGGGGCGGCGGATGGATCGCCCGCCTTTCAGGCTCAGCTCGTCCAGTTGACAGAAAAAGAAGGGTTGAGAGAGAAAGTACGTCTCTGCCCCTCGCAGGATGATATGCCGGCAACCCTCATGCTGGCGGATGTGGTTGCCATGCCGTCAGTTACGCCGGAACCTTTTGGCCGCGTCGCGGTGGAGGCGGCGGCTATGGGGCGTCCTGTGGTGGCATTTGATCATGGCGGCGCATCGGAAACCGTAAAACATGGGGAAACAGGCTGGCTTGCTCACCCGGGCGATGTCTCCTCTCTTGCCGATTGTCTCCGTCAGGCGCTGAACCTCAAGGTTCGCGAAAGACGCGCCTTGGGTAAAGCGGCACGGTTGCGGGTGGAAGAACAGTTTTCCATCAGCAAAATGTGCGCGGACACGATCGATATCTACAGAAAACTTCTCAGAAAATAATGAATTTGCTTTGTTTGCGCATAGATCTTGCAGTCAGACAGGGAAATGCGGTAAACCCTTGCCTGCTGGGATTACTTACAAACTATAGCAAAGATAAAGATACCTCATGCCTGTCATAACCCTGCCGGATGGCTCACAGAAAACATACGATAGCCCGGTTACACCTGCTCGGGTTGCCGCCGATATCGGGCCCGGCCTTGCCAAGGCGGCACTGGCTGCACGTGCTGACGGCAAGATGATCGACCTCAGTCTGGAACTTGATGCGGATACCGAACTTTCCATTGTCACCCTTAAGGATGATGATGCGCTGGCCCTTTTGCGTCACGATTGTGCCCATGTGATGGCGGAAGCCGTGCAGGAACTCTATCCGGAAACACAAGTCACGATTGGTCCGGCCATCGAAAACGGGTTCTATTATGATTTCCACAGGGAAACACCCTTCTCCGAGGATGATCTTGCGGCCATCGAAGCCCGTATGCATGAGATCGTTGATCGCGATGAGGCGATCACGCGAGAAGTGTTTTCCCGAAACGAAGCCATTGAGTTTTACCGGAAGAATAACGAGCCTTTCAAAGTCGAGCTTGTTGATGCCATCCCCGAAGATGAGGTGGTGACCTTCTACCGGCAGGGGAACTTCATTGATCTCTGCCGAGGCCCGCATCTCCTCTCCACCGGCAGGCTTGGCCATGCGTTCAAACTGATGAAGGTTGCCGGGGCGTATTGGCGCGGCGATTCCTCACGTCCGATGCTGCAACGCATTTACGGCACGGCTTTCGGCTCCGAAAAAGAGCTGAGCGCCTATCTCACCATGCTGGAAGAGGCTGAAAAGCGTGATCATCGCAAACTTGGCCGGGGACTTGATCTGTTTCATATGCAGGAAGAGGCGGCGGGATCAGTCTTCTGGCATGCGAAAGGCTGGACCCTTTACCGGGAGATTGAAAACTATATGCGCCGGCGCCTGAGTGCGGCCGGGTATGATGAGGTCAAGACCCCGCAACTGGTTGACCGTAGTCTCTGGGAGGCATCGGGGCACTGGGACAAGTTCGGCCAGAACATGTTCACCGCAACCTCGGAAGATGACCGCACCCTGGCGCTCAAGCCCATGAATTGCCCCGGTCACGTCCAGATCTATCGTCAGGGAATTACGTCATATCGGGATCTGCCAAAACGGATGGCCGAATTCGGCTCCTGCCATCGTAATGAGCCGTCAGGCGCCCTGCATGGTATTATGCGTGTGCGGGCATTTACCCAGGATGACGCCCATATTTTCTGCACCGAAGACCAGATCAATGCTGAATCTGTCTCCTTCTGCAATCTCTTGCTGGACGTTTACCGTGATTTCGGCTTTGACGATGTGCGGGTGAAATTCTCCGACCGTCCGGAAGTTCGCGCCGGTGATGATGCAACATGGGACCGGGCTGAGGCTGCATTGCAGGCCGCGACAGACGCCGCCGGCCTCAAGACAACACCAAACCCCGGGGAAGGTGCCTTCTACGGGCCTAAACTGGAATTTGTTCTCCGTGATGCCATTGGCCGTGACTGGCAATGCGGCACCCTGCAGGTGGATTTTGTCCTGCCGGACCGTCTTGGCGCCGAATACGTGACCGAGAGTGGTGAACGCAAGCGCCCTGTTATGCTTCATCGTGCCATTCTCGGCTCGCTTGAACGCTGGATCGGGATCCTGATCGAACAGTATTCAGGTCGCATGCCTGCCTGGCTTGCGCCGGTGCAATGCGTGGTTGCTCCCATCACCGAAAGCGCAAACGCTTATGCCGAAGACGTGGCCGATGCGTTTAAAAAGGCAGGTTTCCGCGTTGAAACAGATCTGAGGAATGAGAAAATCAGCTACAAGGTGCGTGAGCATTCCGTGATGAAGGTCCCCTTCATTATCGCGGTAGGGGGCCGGGAAGAAGAAAGCCGGACCATTGCGCTTCGCCGCCTTGGTTCAGCACAACAAGAAACTCTTGCCCTTTCGGATGCCCTGAATACACTAGGTGATGAAATTCTGCCGCCCGATATCAGGCGTGAAGCGGCTGAATAACGTATAACTGAAACAGCAAAACAGGAGAAACTTCCATAGTCCGACCACCTATAGGCGTCAAGGCCCCACCGGCAAAGTCAGGTCCCCGTGTTAACGGTGCCATCACTGCCACCCAGGTACGTTGCATAGATGAAAATGGTGAACAGTTGGGTATCATCTCGGTTGACGAAGCGATGCGTCGTGCTGATCTCGTTGGCCTTGATCTGGTAGAGGTCCAGCCCAATGTTGATCCGCCGGTATGCAAGATCCTTGATTACGGTAAATTCAAGTATGAGGCGCAAAAGCGTGCCAATGAAGCCAAAAAGCGGCAAAAGGTCATTGACGTCAAGGAAATCAAACTCCGCCCCAATATCGACGAACATGATTATCAGGTGAAGATGCGCAATGTCCGCAAATTCATCGATGCTGGCGACAAGGTGAAGGTTACCTTGCGGTTTCGCGGGCGGGAAATGGCCCATCAGGAGTTGGGTGCCCAGGTGCTGAACCGGGTGCGTGAGGAAATGGAAGAGCTGACCAAGGTCGAAGCCATGCCAAAAATGGAAGGCAGGCAGATGGTCATGGTGCTTGCCCCGGCCTGACACTGATCCTGCCCTAATCATTGCCCCCCTGATGATAAAGAAGGAAGGAATTTCCCTTGCATCACCGGGGGCTTGACGTTATAAAACGCCATCGTTCCGCGATCAGGCTAAAAAGGGCTGCCTGACCGGATATCCCGGCTTTGCCGATAACCCTTTGAATAATGAGGATGAAATGCCCAAAATGAAAACCAAAAGCGGGGCGAAAAAACGTTTTCGTCTGACCGCTTCCGGAAAGGTTCGCGGCAGTTCCGCGTTCCTTCAGCACAATCTCCGTCGTCGTAGCCAGAAAATGAAGCGACAGGCCCGTGGCACCATGATCCTTTGTGATGCCGATGCCCGTATCGTCAAGCGCTTCCTGCCCTACGCCTAAAGGAGATCTCTAATGGCACGAGTTACTTCCGGAACGACGGCTAAAGCCCGTCACGATAAAGTCATCAAGGCCGCCAAAGGTTATTATGGTCGCCGTAAAAACGTCTATCGCGTCGCCAAGCAGGCGGTGGATAAAGCACGTCAATACGCGTATCGCGACCGCCGTGTCCGCAAGCGGGAAATGCGCGCCCTGTGGATTCAGCGTATCAACGCGGCCGTGCGTCTTCATGGCATGACCTATTCCCAGTTCATGAATGGCGTGAAAACTGCCGGGATTGAGATGGATCGCAAGGTGCTGGCTGATCTCGCTGTTCGTGAACCACAGGTCTTCGCCAATATCGTTGATCAGGCCCGCAGCGCCGCCAAGTAGGGGCGCCGAGCCATGGCTTTGCCGGACCCGTCCGCACTTAAAGATGAAACGCTCAGCTCAATCAGGGCTGCTCAGAGCCTTGATGAGCTTGAGGGTATCCGCGTTCAGGCTCTCGGCAAGAAGGGAAGTCTGTCCCTTGCCATGAAAGAGCTGGGTCAGCTTGAACCTGATGCACGCCGTGAGGCAGGTCAGGCCCTGAATGCCATCAAATCTGAAGTGAGCGAAGCCATTGATGCGCGTAAAGCTGATCTGGCGCGTGATGCGCTCAACCAGCGTCTCGCAACGGAAAAGGTTGATGTCAGTCTGGCACCGAGGTTTGAAGCAGAAGGACGTATCCACCCGCTTTCCCGAACCCTTGAGGAAATCACGGCAATTTTTGCCGAAATGGGTTTCACCGTGGCGGAAGGCCCGGATATTGAAAGTGACTATTATAATTTCACGGCGCTTAATATCCCCCCCGAACATCCGGCCCGGCAGGAGCACGATACATTCTATCTGACGCCGGATGATGAGGGACGTCGGAAAGTGTTGCGTACCCATACGTCACCGGTACAGATACGCACCATGGAAACCATCAGGCCGCCCATCCGGATTATTGCGCCCGGGCGTACCTATCGTTCCGACCATGATGCCACCCATTCGCCCATGTTTCACCAGTGCGAAGGTCTGGTGATCGGCAAGGATATCCATATGGGACATCTTAAGGGCTGCCTGATTGATTTTTGCCGGGCGTTCTTTGGTGTTGATGATCTGCCGGTACGTTTCCGGCCATCTTATTTCCCGTTCACTGAACCGTCTGCCGAAGTCGATATCGGGTGCACACGTGAAGGTGGTGGGCTCAAGATCGGCGCTGGCGACGACTGGCTTGAAATACTGGGAAGCGGGATGGTTAACCCGCGCGTGCTGGAAAATTGCGGTATCGATCCTAATGAATATCAGGGATTTGCCTTTGGTATGGGCCTTGAGCGGATCGCCATGCTCAAATACGGCATCCCTGACTTGAGGCCGTTTTACGACAGCGATCTGCGCTGGATGCGTCATTACGGTTTTCTGCCTTTTGATCCCCCTTCGATCCATCTCGGGCTGGAGGCGTAGATGAAATTCACCTGGAACTGGCTGAAAGATCATCTTGATACCCGGCATGACATGAATGCGGTTCTTGACGCGCTCCCCATGCTCGGGCTTGAGGTGGAAAGTGTCGAAGACAAAGGTGAGGCGCTGGCATCCTTTACCATCGCCAGAATAACCAAGGCCGAAAAGCACCCGAACGCCGACAGCCTCAAATGCTGCACCGTCGATACCGGCGCGGGTACGGTCGAAGTGGTATGCGGCGCTCCGAATGCAAGAGAAGGCCTTGTCGGCGTTTTTGCACCGGTTGGGTCCTATGTTCCGGGTATTGATCTTACCCTGACCGAAGCGGAAATCCGCGGCGTCAAATCCAGCGGCATGATGTGCTCTGAGCGGGAAATGATGCTGTCTGATGAACATGACGGCATAATCGAGCTTGCCGCTGATGCGCCGGTTGGTACGTCTTTTGCGTCTTATGCCGGGCTTGACGACCCGGTTATTGAGATTGCCATCACGCCGAACCGTGCGGATTGCCTTGGTGTACGCGGTATAGCCCGTGATCTTGCCGCCGCCGGGCTTGGCCGGCTCAAGCCTCTTAAGGAAGTGGCGGTCGAGGCGACGGCGCCCAGCCTGATATCCTGGAATATCGATCTGCCCGCCGATCAGGCGCATCTTGCGCCGCGTGTTGCCGGGCGGACTTTTGCCGGTGTTCGCAATGGCGACGCCCCTCAGTGGATGCAGCAGCGGCTTAATGCCGTGGGCCAGCGTCCTATTTCAGCCCTTGTTGATATCACCAATTACGTGATGATTGATCTGGGTCGGCCTCTTCATGCCTATGATGTGGATAAGATCAGGGGCAACACGCTGACGATACGCCTTGGCCGTGACGGTGAAGAGGTAGACGCGCTGAATGAGAAAACCTACAGCCTTGATGACACCATGCTCGTTATCGGCGATGAAGACGGGGCGGACGATCTCGCCGGGATCATGGGTGGCCAGCGCACAGGTGTTTCTGAGACAACAACAAACATGTTTCTTGAGATGGCGGTGTTTGATCCGATCAGCGTCGCCACCACTGGCCGCAAACTGAATATTCATTCCGATGCTCGCTACCGGTTTGAACGTGGGCTCGACGTCACCTCGCCGGATTGGGCGATGGATTATGTTTCCGCTCTGGTGACAGATATCTGTGGCGGTGCCGCGAGCCCTGTTGAACTGGCTGGCCCCGGCGCAGACTGGCAACGTCAGATATCGTTCAGACCTTCCCGGACCGAAGCCCTGACAGGTGTTATTGTTGAAGCGGAAAAGCAGTCCGCCATCCTCAAAGATTTAGGTTTTGAGGTCAGTGATAAAACAGCAGATACATGGCAGGTATCTCCGCCTCCATGGCGTGGCGATATCGTCGGCGAAGCTGATCTTGTGGAAGAAATCATTCGTATTCAGGGTTTTGACGCCATTCCTGAAGTGCCGCTTCCGCGGCTTTCGGTTGTTGGTCAGCCGGCGGTGAACAGCGCCCAGAAACGGCCTCATACCATCCGGCGTCTTCTGGCCGGGCGCGGCATGATGGAAGCGGTCACCTTCTCTTTTCTTGACGCGAGGACAGCTGATAAATTCGGTGGTGGTGGAGATGCCCTGACGCTTGTCAACCCGATCAGCACCGATCTTGCGGTCATGCGTCCGTCGATTGCCCCCAATTTACTGTCCGCCATAGCGCGTAATACGGCCCGCGGTGAAGCCGATGCCGCGGTTTTTGAGGTCGGGCCAGTCTTTCCGGGTGACGGTCCTGATGATCAGCGCACCCATGCCACCGGTATCCGCGTTGGTATGACGTCGCCACGTGAATGGACAGGGTCGGCCCGTCCGGTAGACTGGATTGATGCCAAGGCGGATGCTCTTGCTGTTCTTGCCGCCCTCGGGGTCAATACATCCAGCCTGCAGACCGTTGCTGAAGCACCGGAATGGTATCATCCCGGTCAGTCCGGATCACTCTGTCAGGGACGGAAAGTGCTGGCGACTTTTGGTGCGCTTCATCCTTCTGTCCTTGATGACTACGATATCAGGAACCCGGCGGCAGGGTTTGACATCATTCTTGAAGATGTGATGCTGCCAAAATCAAAGGGTCCGGCCCGGCCGCTTGCTTCTCTTTCTCCCTATCAGGCTGTTCAGCGTGATTTTGCATTTGTCCTTGATCAGGGGATCAGCGCAGAGCAGCTTCTTCGTGCCATGAAAGGGGCAGGCAAACCGCTTGTTTCGGAAGCTGCCGTCTTTGATGTTTATCAGGGCAAGGGCATTCCTGATGGCCAGAAATCAGTAGCTGTGCAGGTCACCCTGCAACCGACAAAGGCAACCCTGACCGAAGAAGAGATCGAGACCACCTCAAGCGCCATTATCGCGGCGGTGGCCAAGCATTGCGGAGGGAGCCTCAGATCCTGAGGGTTCCCCCGCTGAACTGCCCCGGTATATTTTCAGGAAGACATGCGGTTGATTGCTGAAATAACCGCCTTGATCGGAGCTTTGGTGATGGATGTGTCGATACCCGCACCAAACACGCTTTTGCCATTCTCATCGGGAACATGAAGCTCAACATAAGCCGCCGCTTCTGCCTTTGAAGTGGCACTGCGTGTGTTCTGGCCGAAATCCGCCAGACGGAACTTGAGGCCAAAGTTTTCCCGCATGCCCTTCACAAAAGCAGAAATCGGGCCATTACCCTGAGAGGTGAAGGTGACGTCTTCATCGTTATGTCGGATGGTGGCGGTTACCATTTCCACGTCACCACCACGTCCAACTTTCTGACTTTCAAAGCCAATGAGTTTGAACGGTGTATCCGGCTCAAGATATTCTTTGCTGAAAATCTCAAAAATATCCTTGCTGGTGATTTCCTTGCCGCTGGTATCGGCAACTTTCTGTACGGCTTTGCTGAGTTCGATTTCCGCACCGCGAGGAAGGCGGATATGGTGGTCCACCTCAAGGAGATAGGCAACGCCGCCCTTTCCGGATTGCGAGTTCACCCGGATGATTGCCTCAAAAGTCCGGCCGATATCACCCGGATCAACCGGCAGATAAGGGACTTCCCAAAACGACTCGTTTGATTTGGCTATCGCGTCCATTCCTTTGCGGATCGCGTCCTGGTGGCTTCCGGAAAAAGCCGTGTGAACCAATGATCCGGCATAGGGGTGACGTTCATGAACAGGGAGCTGGTTGCAGTATTCAGCGGTTTCAATCAGATGATTGATGTTGGAAAAATCCAGCCGTGGGTTGACGCCCTGGGTCATCATGTTGAGCCCGAGGGTTACGATATCGACATTTCCGGTGCGTTCACCATTGCCAAACAACGTACCTTCGACACGGTCACCCCCGGCCATCAGGCCAAGTTCAGTTGCCGCAACGCCCGTGCCGCGGTCATTATGCGGATGCAGCGAAAGGATCAGGCAGTCCCGGCGGGAAAATTGCCCTGACATCCACTCAATCTGATCGGCATAGATGTTCGGTGTGGACATTTCAACGGTTGCAGGCAGGTTGATGATTGTTCTGTTATCCGGGGTAGGCTGCCATACATCCATCACGGCTTCACAGACTTCAAGCGCGTAATCCAGTTCGGTTCCGGTGAAGGACTCCGGCGAGTACTGGAGCTGTAGTCTTGTCCCGTCAAGACGGCTGATGCGATCAGCCACCATTTTGGCGCCATCAACGGCGATCTGCTTTACGCCGGCCCGGTCTTCACGAAACACCACCCGGCGTTGCAGGGCCGAGGTCGAATTATAGATGTGAAGGATCGCGTTCTTTGACCCTCTGATCGCCTCAAAAGTGGCGTCCACAAGATGTTCACGCGCCTGGGTAAGAACCTGAATGCTCACGTCATCAGGGATATGACCGCCTTCGATGAGCTCACGGCAGAAGTTGAAATCCGTTTCGGAAGCGGCAGGAAAACCAACCTCGATTTCCTTAAATCCCATTTCCACCAGAAGGTTGAACATAGCCATCTTGCGGGCGCTGTCCATGGGTTCTATCAGGGCCTGATTGCCATCGCGAAGATCAACACTGCACCAGACAGGTGCTTCGGTGATGGTTTTTTCGGGCCATGAACGTTTGGTCAGGCCAACCTTTTCATAGGGACGGTATTTCTTATAGGCGTTGTATTGCGGGGATCGGTCTGTTGGAGTTGTCATGATGAAGCTCTGTTGTTTTTAAGTTGCGGATGCCTTGAATGGCGCGGCAA
>CAZOLR010000039.1:0-15608 GCA_964580905.1 uncultured Hyphomicrobiales bacterium
AGAAGGAAGAAGGAAGAAGGAAGAAGGAAGAAGGAAGAAGGAAGAAGGAAGAAGGGGGAACCTCATGGCCCGTCTCCTTCGGCAGGGCGCCGGTGATGGGGCGCCATCACCGGGATTATTCCCAATCCAGCTACTCTCAATGGAACCATCCGCACCGGGCCCGTCCTGAATGGGGGATCGGAGCGGCCACGCCTCTCCTCGCCATCGCGCTGGCAAGCTGTCATGATGAGATCAAACCAGAGATCAGCGGCACGCCCGAAAACGACATCGCACCCGCGCAGGATGATGATGATCAGGGTGGTGGCATCCTTTATCTGACAGGGTGGCTTATGCTCCTTGCCAGTCTCGGCCAGAACTCATCTTCCGGCGCGTCCTCCACGCCGGTAACACCCGATCCCACGCCACCTGACCCGGTGATAGCGGAACTTCGCCCGCCGGTTTTCTCCGCCGCATCATATGATTTCGCGCTGGATGAAAATATCGATGGCACAGAAGAGGCGGCGTTGATTGATCATGTATCTGCCACCTCCCCTGATGGCCATCCCGTCCGGTATTTCCTTGAAGACGATAACGGCAATCAGGTTGCCGCCACGGGGGGGTATGCGATCAACCCCGATACCGGTGCCATTTCCTATATCGGTTCCGGCCTTGATGCGGAAGGTGGGGCGGCGTCATCGAGCCTTAAGGTGGTGGCACGTGTTGTCGCCGACGACGGAAGAGAGATTTCGGGCACGGCCGATGTTGTCATTTCCGTGACCGACCTGGATGAAGCGCCGACGGCGATGTCTCTTTCGGTGAGCACGGCGAGCGTGCCAGAAGGGGTAACATCGGCGCGGAAACTTGCCGATATCACCTTTACCGACGACGCGCTGGGGACAAATTCGGCCACCGTTGATGACACGTCCCTGTTTGAGATCAGGAATGGTGACGAGCTCTGGCTCAAGGCAGGCGTTACGCTGGATTTTGAAACAGACACCAGCCATGCGGTGACGGTGACGGCCACCACGAACACAGCGCTCAGCGAAACGTTCACGCTCAGCGTCACGGATGCTAATGATTTCCCGCCGGAAATCACCTCCGGCGCGACGGCGGCGGCACGGCCGGAGAATGCCGTGGTGGGGAGTTTCACGACACTCTACACCGCCACCGGGACATTTGATGTCACGCCGATTGTCTGGTCGCTTTCAGGGGCGGATGATGACAGCCTTTTTAAGATCGACAGCAGCACCGGCGAGGTGACATTCAAGACCGTAACCACCCCCGATTATGAGACCAAGGACAGTTACAGTTTTACCGTAAAAGCCACCTCCGGCAGTCTTGAAGATCAGCAAAAAGTCACGTTGGCCGTGACCGATGTGAATGAAGCGCCAACCCTGACGGCGGATTCGGTCATTATGGTCAAGGTGGAGAATTCTGGAAAGTCCATTGCCGATATGACCATCTATGATGATGATGAACAGGGCGCGCCTTCGGGTGTTGTCCTCACCCTTGACGGGGCGGATGCGGGGTTTTTCAGCATCGAGCGTACGGGGAACAGCGCGAATTTCGAATTGGTCTGGAAAGACGGGGCTACCCCGGATGCCGATGACCCCCGTGATGCGAACGGCGACAATATATTCAATGTAAAGGTTGTGGCCACGATCGGTACAACAATACTGGAACACCCCTTTTCCATAACCGTAACCGGCACCAATGAAGCCCCGGAGATTACCGTCACCGATTTTGAAGAGATTGTGAGTGATACCAGCGAAAGAGGCGTTACATTTTATTATGGTGACGAAGATAAGGACACGGTGATGTTCACGCTTTCCGCAACAGACCCGGACGGGGACAGCCTGACCTGGTCACAGGACAGCGCTTTTGCCGATAACGCGCTGTTTGATTTTGATGAACAGCAAAACGGCGACCTTCAGATTTCCTGGAAGGAAAATCCGACAAGCGAAACCGCAAGCAGCCAATATGGCGGAGCAGGTACGAGTTTATTTGTTCTTCAGGTGGAGGTTGCGGACGGGGGCGCGGGATCCCTGACGGATGACGTGTTGCTGACAGTAAGCTTGCTTGAATCGGCCTCAGGTTAGGGAAAACAGCTTCGGGATAAGGTCGGTTGACCTTGCGGCATAACGGCTCCGGTGACGGGGTTCACCCGCCGCGGGAGTGGACGGCATCACATTTCGCGGCCATGATGAAATCATTTTCATGCAGGCCGCGGATCTTGTGGGACCACCATTCCACGCGCACCTGGCCCCATTCCACCAGCAATGCCGGGTGATGGCCTTCGGCTTCGGCAATCGCGCCGATCTCATTGGTAAAGGCAAGGGCTCCGGCAAAATCCCGAAACGTGTAGGTCCGGACCAGCCGGTCAATACCATCCTGTTTAAGAAGGGACCAGTCCGGATGGGTGTCAAGGAAGGCTTCGGTCGCTTCGGGTGAGGCCAGCGGCGCATCGGCGCGGCAGGCTTCGCAATGCTGGCTAGAATAATCGGTCATCTTTTTCTTTCTTCAGACACCTTCAACAACACGGAAATCACGGTCACATTCGCCGAGTGCGGCGACCGCTTCCTGATAGGCGTCGCTTTCATAGGCGGCGATGGCGGCGTCGGTGCTGTCAAATTCCGCAACGATCGTGCGTTCGGCAAGTCCGTTCTCAAATGTCCGGACCGGTGCTCCCCTCAGGATGAAGCGGCCTCCGGCGCCTTCGATGGCTGCCTTCGCAAGGGGCGCGTAGACAGCCACCCGGTCCGGGTCCGGGGCGGCGCGGTACGTGACGACAAGATATCCTTTACTCATGATGGGTTCCTTTCAGGCTAAGGGGTGATGCCGTAAAGCAATGTCTTCCCGGCCAGTATACGCATCATAAGGCCGCGCTGGGAAGCACCCCTTGAAAGGTTGCGATGTTTTTGCCTATGCTGGCAAGTGACAAAGGGGGAGGAAGGAATGCAGCTCAGCGACCGGGATCAGGCGATGCTGGCAGGGGAAATGGGGCCGGCCCTGAAATGGGCGCTCAGCCATCAGCTTGCCGTGGGCCGGATGTTTGATGCCTCCGACCTCGTTGATGTCTCACAGGCGCATATGATGGCCGATCCGGAATCCCTTGGTGAAGCCGGGGTGGCGTTTGCCGAAGATCTGGCCCGGAGCGGCGCACGTGTCACCATTCCAATGATCACCGACCCGAGGGGAGTTGACCTCAACTGTTATGAGCCCATCGGCCAGACCGAAGAGATGGCTGATCTGGAGCGTCGGTTTATCCATGCCTGCCGGGAAATGGGTATCATCATGACCGATACCTGCATCAACTACCAGACGATCATGCCGCCGGTTTTCGGCGATCACGTGGCCTATGGTGATACCGGTGTGGTGATCTATTCGAATTCGGTCTGCGGGGCGAGGTCAAATTTCGAGGGCGGACCTTCTGCGCTGGCCGCGGGCCTGACCGGGCGTACCCCGCGATACGGGCTTCATCTCGATGCGCATCGCCGGGCGACACGACGTTTCCGGGTGCAGGCACAACCTTCCGGGCTCGACGAATGGGGGGTGCTCGGTGCAACCATCGGCCGGATGGCGGGGAGTTACTGGGAAGTTCCGGTGATTGAAGGCATAGAAACCTCCCCCACTTCCGATGAAATCAAGCATATGGGCGCGGCCATGGCGAGCTATGGGTCAACCCCGCTATTCCATCTTGTGGGGATTACGCCGGAATGTGGCCGGATCGAAGATGTGGGCGGCGAAAAACTCACAACAGAGCTCATCACCGCTGAAGATCTGGCGGCGCTGAGAGCTCCCTTCGGCGCAAGGGGAGAGGCGGTTGATGTGGTGGTCTTTGCCGCCCCCCAGCTCAGTCTCGTTGAGATGCAGTCGCTTGCCGGGATCTGCCGGGGGCGACGTCGCGCCGGGAGCTGTGATGTCATCGTCTGCACCGCGGCCAGTGTTTATGCCGATGCCAGCCGGATGGGTTTTGTCAGGGATATCGAGGCATTTGGCGCGCGTGTGCTGGTGGGGACCTGTTTTTACCAGCAATATGCCCGGGAGATCGGTGAGGCAAACGGCTGGAAGAGATTGCTCAGCAATTCGGCCAAGATCGTCAATATTCTTGGCGGCTACGGATACCTGCCGGCGCTGGCGTCGATGGAAGACTGCATCGCCTCTGCTGAAAAAGGGGAGGTGGTGTGATGCCTATCCGGATTGCCTGTCATATCGGGATCGGACCTGTTGTTACCGGTGAGGCGCTGGTGGCGGAGGACAATTTTTCCGCCCGCTATGATCTTGACCGGATCAGGGGGGTGTTTTCTCGCCCAGAACACAAACTTGCGGGGCAAAGCTATCGCGACAAGGTGCTGGTGCTGAATACCGCCAAAGGCGGGGTGGCAACGGCCTGGATGCTCTATGAAATGGTCTCCCGCGGCATCGCCCCGAAAGCCATCCTGTTCAATTCCGCCAACACGATCCTTGCCCAGGGTGCGGCGCTGGCCAATCTGACGATGTGCGACCGGTTCGACGAGGGTGATGTCACCCGGCTCATCCGGACAGGCGACCTGGTTGAGATCAGGCCGGATGACGGACAGGTCATGATCCTCAACCGGGACCAGTGACCGCGAAACCAAAAATCACAGACAAAAAAGCCCCGCCAGGGAGAGACATGGCGGGGCAGGCTTGGGGAACGAATTTCTATTCGGCTGCGGCGCGATGTTCTTCTCGGCTGTCCGAGTAATACCGAACCGCCGCTCCGACACCTGATCCGGGTTCAAACGCGATGCCGCTGTCGCACATGGCAAGCTCAACCCCGCCAAGCGCCTGAAGCACCATCGTTTCGTTGAGCCAGCCAAGATGACCGATGCGGAAAACCCTGCCGTTCAGAATGCTGAGCCCGGCACCGAGGGAAAGTTTGTAATCGTAATACGCCCGGCGGATCACGTCATTGGCGTCGCTGGCCTCATCAACCACCACAGCGGTAACCGTATCCGAATACCATTCCGGTGCCCTGGCGCAGGTGTTCAGCCCCCAGGCGGCGACGGCCTGACGCACACCTTCGGCAAGGCGATAATGGCGCTGATGAATGGCATCAAGACCTTCGGCGAGGAGCATGTCGATCGACGCCCTAAGACCATGCAGGAGCGTTGCTGCCGGCGTATAAGGGAAATACCCGTCCGCGTTGGTTTTGATCATGTCACTGAAATCAAAGTAGCAGACCGGAATATTGGATGTCTTGCGGTGACCCAGCGCTTTCTGGCTGACCCCGACAATGGCAAGCCCGGTGGGCATCATGAAACCTTTCTGCGATCCGCTGACGGCGACATCGACGCCCCATTCTTCCATACGGAATTCAAGGCTGCCCACCGAACTTACCCCATCGACAAAAAGCAGGGCCGGATGGTTCAGCTCATCAAGGATTTTGCGGACAGCGGCGATATTGCTCGTCACGCCGGTGGCGGTTTCGTTATGGCAGACAAGAACAGCCCGGATGGCATGGGTTTTATCTTCCTCAAGAGCTTTACGATACGCATCCAGCGGAACACCGCAACCCCATTCGACCTCAATGGCATTGACGTTGAGGCCAAACCGCTGGCACATATCCACCCAGAGATGGGAAAACTGCCCGAACACGGATGCCAGAACCGTATCGCCAGCGCTGAGGGTATTGGCGATCGCCGATTCCCAGCCGCCGGTGCCTGAACCGGGGAAAATGAACACCTGGCCGGTTTCGGTGCGGAAGATTTTCTTGAGATCGGCAAAAATCGGCATGGTGAAATCCGGGAAATCAGGTGCCCGGTGATCTTCAAGCGGCACATCCATCGCCTGCCGGATCTTGAAGGGCATGTTGGTGGGGCCGGGAATAGCCAGGCATTGATAACCGGTCATTGTTCTCTCCTCAGGGTTTCAAGTTGGAAATGTCCTCAGGAACAACACTAGGCCACTCATTTCTGGATGCACCTAAAAAAGTGTAAATGTGTTTTGTGTTGACAAAACAAAACAGATTTTAGTTAACTTGTTAATAAATGGTAATCCAAGCGATCAGGCCTTTATTATGAAAACATTTGTCGGCCCCCGACTTCGCCTCCTGCGGCGTGAGCATGGCCACACCCAGGCTGAAATGGCTGACCGTCTCGGGGTCAGCGCCGCGTATATCAATCTGATTGAGCATAATCAGCGGAGTCTATCGGTCCGTGTCCTTATTGGCCTGCTGGAACATTATGGGGTGGACTGGCAGGATATCCTCAGCGAGGGGGAGGACAGGATGCTCGGAGATCTGAGATCCGCCCTTGGTGATCCGATTTTTGAAGAAAACCATCTTGATGCGCGCGAACTTCAGGCGGCAGTTGAGAGCGCACCCAATCTTGCTTCGAATTTCATCAAACTCTATGCGGATTATCGCCAGATGGTGGAGACCATGATGCGGCGCGGCAGTGAAGGTATGCCGTCGGATCTTGTGTCGATGTCTTCGGAGGCGGTCATTCATGATTTTTTCCGCGATAATCTCAATTACTTTCCATCGATTGAGAACGCCGCCGGGCGACTTGTTGACGACATGCCGCAGGAGGTGGAGGCGAGATACGCCTTCATGCGTGACCGGCTTTTGAAAAGGCATGGCATAACCGTCCGGATCCTGCCGGTGGAAGACATGGATGAGGTTTTCCGCATCTATGACAGCGCCGCAAAGACCATCTCGCTTTCCGAGGCATTTGACAGCATCAACCGGACATTTCAGCTGGCCCATCTCTTATGTTTTATCGAGGAGGAAAAACTCCTTGAGGATATAACATCCCGACTGCAGGACCGGCGCCCCCAGGTGATAAACCGGTGCCGGGTAGAGCTTGCTAACTATTTTGCCGCCGCGGTGCTGATGCCGTATCAGGCTTTCCTGTCTCTTGCCGAAGCCACGGCCTATGATATCGACCGGCTGGCCGCACGGTTCGGGGTGTCGGTGGAGCAGGTCTGCCACCGGCTCACCACCCTGCAGAAAGAGGGAGAAAGGGGGATACCCTTTTTCTTCCTCCGTGTGGACAAGGCCGGTAACGTGACCAAGAGGTTTAATGCCACATCGTTTCAGATTGCCCAATACGGCGGATCCTGCCCGGTCTGGAACATGCATACCGCATTCCGGATGCCGGGTGTGATTATCCCGCAATTTGTTGAACTGCCCGATGGAGAGAGATTTTTCACCTTAAGCCGGACAACTGAGCGGCCCGCATTCAGCCATGAAACACAAGACAGACGGCTGGTCATATCGCTTGGCTGCAGCATCGAGCACGCGGAGAAAATCGCCTATGCCCAGCCTCTTGCCCTCGGGGATAAACGAACTTTTGCAAAGATCGGTATCAACTGTCATCTCTGCCCGAGGGAAGGGTGCTCGCAACGTGCCCATCAGCCTCTTATCATGGAGCTGAAGGTTGACCCGGCGCGGCGCGGCAATACGCGCTATGACGCATAGGGTAATGTTGAAACCCGCGCGAGGATGAGGCAGAATCCTGTTTTGCCCAAGAGGAAAAACCCATGTCCGAAATTCCCTCTTTTAATCTTGAAGGTAAACTTGCGCTTGTGACGGGAGCGTCATCAGGGCTGGGACAACATTTTGCCCGGACCCTTGCGGGTGCCGGTGCGCGGGTGGGTATTGCCGCGCGGCGACGTGACCGGCTTGAGGCAATGGCAGGTGATTCCGGCGGAAAGATGATACCTGTTGAAATGGATGTAACCGACGCGGGATCGGTTGCGGCGGGGATAGATGCGCTTGCCGCCGAAACCGGCCAACCTGTCTCAGTCCTTGTCAATAATGCGGGCATTACCGATGCGACAGGATTCCTCAAGGCGGAACGTCCGCATACCGAAGCTGTTTTTGCCACCAACCAGATGGCGGTCTTTGAACTTGCCCAGGCGGTCAGCCGGCGGCTGGTCGAGGCGGGTCTGGGGGGCAGCATCATCAATATTGCCTCTGTTGCCGGTCTCAGGGCCATGGGAGGGGCGGCGGCCTATGCCGCGAGCAAGGCGGCGGTCGCGCATCTCACAAAGGTGCAGGCGCTGGAACTGGCCCGTTATGGTATCCGTGTCAATGCCATCGCGCCGGGATATTTTGAAACCGAGCTTAACCGTGAGTTTCTGCGAAGTGACACCGGCCAGGCCCTGATTAAACGAATTCCGATGCGGAGAACAGGGCAGGCCCATGAATTGGATGCCCTTCTGTTGTTGCTGGCATCAGATCACGGCGCCTATATGACCGGGGCTGTCATACCTGTGGATGGCGGTCATCTGACCTCATCTCTCTAGCTCGTGGCATAACAGGCCACGGCCAGATCAATACGTAGTAATGGAACCAGAGAATGAACCAAGCGGAATGGCTCTTCCAAACGGCGCAATCCCAGCCTGAACTGGCAGCAACCGCGATTGGCGCAAAGGTTGTGCATAACTATGCCGAACTGGCTGATGGCGCGGCACGGATGGCAACGGGACTCACCGGCCTCGGGGCCCGGAAAGGGGACCGGATCGGCATTTTCGCCGCGAATGATCCCGATTATGTGGAAACATTATATGCCGCCTGGTGGGCCGGCATGGCGGCTGTGCCCATCAACGCCAAACTCCACCCGGGCGAACTTGCCTATATTCTCGAAACAGCGGGCATCCGGATAGTGCTGGCAAGCCCGGAGACAGAACAGGATGCAAGACAGGCGATCGGCAGTATCAGGAATAAAACCGGGACAGATATAAGATGTATTGTGTTCGGCAGTGATGAATATCACTCCATGAAAAAAGACGCCGCTCCGATTAAAGAGGTGTCACCCGATGATCTGGCCTGGCTTTTTTTCACCTCCGGGACGACCGGCCGACCCAAAGGTGCGATGCTCACTCACCACAATCTCAGCGCCATGAGCCTGCAATATCTCAGCACGGTCTCCTGTATATCCCCGGGGGACAGTCTCCTTCACGCCGCTCCCATGAGTCATGGCTCAGGTCTCTATATTCTCCCGCATGTCCTCAAGGGCGCCTGCCAGGTCATTCCGGAAAGCCGGGGTTTTGATCCCGAAGAGATCGCGAAACTGCTGGACCACTGGAACGGCGTGTCCATGTTTGCCGCCCCCACGATGGTCTCCCGTCTTGTGCGGGCGGATATCAATCTTGACGGGGAGAGGCTTGAGAGGCTCAAGCTGATTATCTATGGCGGTGCGCCGATGTACAGAGAAGACGCGATCGCCGCCCTTGACCGCCTTGGCCCGCGGCTTGCCCAGATCTATGGCCAGGGGGAAAGCCCGATGACCATCACCTGCCTGCCTCGCGAGGTTATTGCCGACCGGAAGGCTGAGGGGTGGTCTCGCAGGCTTGCCTCAGTAGGGATGGCTTTTCCCATGATTGAGGTCCGCGTGGTGGATCAACACGGCGTGCCGGTGCCTGATGGCCAGTCAGGCGAGGTGGTGGTGAAAGGCGAGACGGTGATGGCAGGATACTGGCAGCAGCCGGAAGCCACCGCCGGGGCGATCCGCGAGGGCTGGCTTTATACAGGTGATATCGGCCGGATTGATGAAGACGGGTGCCTGACCTTGCTGGACAGATCGAAGGATCTGATCATTTCCGGCGGCGCAAACATCTATCCGCGCGAGGTTGAGGAGGTTCTTCTTCTCCATCAGGATGTCAGGGAAGTTTCGGTTATCGGCAGGCCTGATCCGGACTGGGGCGAAGTGGTTGTCGCCTATATTGTCGGGGATGCGTCTGCGGAAGATCTGGACAAGCTCTGCCTTGAAAATATCGCACGTTTCAAACGGCCGAAAGCCTATGTTCATTGCGACTCCCTGCCCAAAAGTGCCTATGGCAAGGTGCTTAAATCCGAGCTCAGGCGGATGGACGGGGAAGACGGCACCTGAGGGTTCATCTTTAATCCCGGTTCAGTCCAGCCCGCCTTCGGAAAGAATAACGAGGGGGTTTTCCGGCCGGTTGTCTGCTTTCATGAGCGCTGCAATTCCGGCGGCACCTGAAGGCGTGGAGGGCATGCCATCGGATGTGATCCGGTCAGCCGCCGCGGTGGCTTCCTCATCGCTTATGGTCACGAATTCATCGGCCGCATCTTTCAGGATAGTAAAGGCCAGCAAAGAGGCCTCTTTGCAATCGAGGCGGCCCATATTCGATTCAGGTCCGGTCACCGGTGTCAGTTTGCCATGGCGGACGCTTTCCTTGAGGCAGGGGGCCGCGAGGGGTTCAACAACCGTAATCCGCGGCTGTACCGACCAGTTTTTCCTGATCATATAGGCAACACCGGCCGCCAATCCGCCAACGCCAGCCTGCAGATATACGTGATCAGGCCAGTTGCCGCTGGCCTCCATGTCAAGGCGCATTTCTTCCGCCATCACGGTGTATCCTTCAAGGATCAGGGTCGGGTAATCGGTATATCCCGGCCAGGATCCGTCAGCGAGATGAATGCCGCCATTTTCCCGGGCGTCTCTCATTGCCGCCTCGAGGCTGTCTTCATACGTTGCGCCGGACCGCACAACGTCCGCTCCCCTGGCCCTGAGCCGTTCGGTAAAGGCATGGGGGACCGTTTCAGCCAGATGCACCCGGGCTTTGGCCCCGAAAAGCCGGGCACCGGCGGCAACAGCCATGCCGTGATTGCCGGCGCTGGCGCAGATGAAGGTCATGGATGCGGCAACCGACTTTGCTGTCTCCCCTATCAGGTCTTGGGGAGATGACACCCCGGCTTTATCGGCAATCAGGCGGGCCACGGCATAGACACCGCCGAGGGCCTTGAATGCCCCGAGCCCCATACGCTGGCTTTCATCCTTGATCAGCATCGGCTGACCATCGATCACATGCTGGCTGAGAGGTGTCGGGGCATAGGCCGGGCAATGCGCCAGCATCGCAAGAGGTTTTGACGGATCAAGTTGAGGCATATCAAAGGACATCTGGTTTCCTTTCCCAAAAAGAATAATGACGTTCAAATGCGCGGGCGCACCGCAAGAGAAGCCTTTCGCTGAAAGGCCGCCCGACCAGTTGCACCGAAAGAGGCAGGCCGTTCCGGTCCAGTCCCACCGGCACGGTGACCGCGGGCAGGCCGAGGAAATTAAACGGCCTTGTGTTGTGGCCGATCCGCTGAACCAGCGGCGCGGCATCAGGATTGGCACCGGCATCGCTGGCCTCAATCGTCGGCACAAGGAAAGGCCAGACCGGCGTGATCAGCAGGTCGATATTTTCAAACAGGGCGGCAATAGTCTGCTGTGCGTACCGGGCCCGGTGAGCCAGCAGTTTCCTGTATTCAGCATCGCTCGTAAACATGCCGGCGAGTATCCGCATGACCGTCTGCTCATTCATCTGCTGATGCGAATTCAGGACCGTATCGCGGTGGATATGTGCCGCTTCCGTCGCGATGATGAGGAAGTTGAGCGCATTCGTGCTCTCAATTCCCGGAATGGAGACAGGGATGATTTCCCCTCCCAGTTTTTCTGCTTCACCGATGACCGCGTCAGTGGCATCCGCCACGTCGGTATCGCTCCCATCAAGGAAATAACGTTCCGCCCTCCCGATCCGCAGCCCTCCGATGCCGCCTTCAAGACCGGCCAGATCAAGGCTCATGCGAGTATCCAGGCTTTCCCTGTCGCCAGTGTCGTGGCCGTGAATGGCCATAAGCAAACGGCAGGCATCTTCGGTGGAACGTGCAAGCGGGCCGATGGTGTCAAGAGAGGTGGACAGCGGAAACACGCCGTTCCGGCTGACCAGCCCCTGGCTTGGCTTGATCCCGACAAGACCACATGCGGCCGCAGGCAGTCGTATCGAGCCGCCTGTATCACTTCCCAGAGCAGCGGGAACGATCCCGGCCGCGACCACCGCCGCCGACCCTGAAGAAGAGCCGCCGCATATGTAAGATGTGTTCCAGGGGTTTTTCGGCGTGCCGGCATACGCGTTATGCCCCGTGACGCCAAGGGCAAATTCCACCGAAACCAGACGTCCGCAATCAATCGCGCCGGCCTGGTCAAGCTTTTGGATCACGGTTGCTGTTTCGTTCGAAAGGCGTCCCTGATGTGATCTGGAGCCGCCTTCATCCGGCCAACCTTCGCGCCGGAACAGCTCTTTATGCGCCAGCGGAACGCCGGAAAGAACACTGTTTCCGGGAGGGGAATTTCCGGCCTGCGAGAGGGTGAAATCCCGGTCGATATGGGTGACGGCATCAAGGGCGCGCCCGATGGTGTCCAGATCATTCAGCACGGAAAGTGCCTGTGAGGAGGCAACACCCGCATCCGATGTTCTGAGTTCGGAAACCGATTGATATCTGGTCACGATGATATCTCGCTTTCGTAAATGTCACGAAGGCGGAGCCCATCGGTATCCGGGGGCAGATCCTCAAGAAGGGTAAGCAGATCAGCACTTGTCTTCAGCGCCAGTTTGATCTGCTCGTCCGGCAGGCCTGCTGCCGCCAGCTTTTCTTCCGTTACGGGTGTTGGTTTTTCGGTCATGCCAGAAGACTAATTAACCTTGCCCCCGGAAACAAGAACGAAACCGAATGAACATGGACTTTTCGCCGCCGGATGACCTCTCACGTCACGCCAAAGATGAGGACAGTGCAGTGATATAACAATCGCGCTGGTCGCATAAACGCAAGACTTAGGATATGATGGTGCCGATAGGATACTACGCGCATCAGTCAACGAAGTCATGAAGAGCCCCATGTCGGTATCAGCAGACAGAACATCCCTGCACCAGTTAAGCCGCCTTCTGGATGATGGCGTGCTGCTGGTGGACAGAAACCAGCAGATCAGGATGACCAATACGGCGGCCATCCGGTTTCTTGGTGATAACCTTGTCGGGCGCAAGCTCACCGATATGCTGAGTTACAAGGATATTGCGCAGGAGTTCAACACATGCCTTGAGACAGGTGGTCCGGTGGAATTTGTTTCCGGCACCAGCCGGGATCATATCCGCCAGTTCCGTGTCCGGATGAGTCTGATCGACGATGAGACCGTGGCCATTCTGCTTATGGATATGACCCTGCTGCATAATCTGGAAAAGGTCCGCCGGGATTTTGTCGCCAATGTCAGCCATGAGCTCAGATCGCCGCTGACGTCACTGATAGGTTTTATTGAAACCATGCAGGCATCGCCGGAACTGGATGAAGCGGCCCGGCGCCGTTTTCTGAAAATCATGGATGAGGAATCCAAGCGCATGTCCCGCCTCATCAATGATCTGATGTCGCTTTCCCGTGTTGAAACGGATGAGCATATTCCCCCGACCGATATCATATTTGTGGACAGCGTGGCGCGTTCCGTCATCGCCTCTCTTGCCGACAGAGCCGAGCGGGCGGGGTGTTCTGTTCTGTTTTCGGACAAACGCAAAACAACAACCGAAGGGGTCCGGATACAGGCAGAGACAGACGAAATCATGGAAGTTTTTCACAATCTCATCGATAACGCGATAAAATACGGACATAAGGGATGTGACGTGATTGTCCGTATGGCTGAGGATGGTAATGGCATGGTTGTCTTTGATATAGTCAATATCGGAGACGGCATTCCGGAAAAATATATACCGCGGCTGACCGAACGTTTTTTTCGTGTTGATAAAGGCCGGTCAAGACAGATGGGCGGGACCGGGCTTGGTCTGGCCATCGTGAAGCATATCATCAACCGTCATCGCGGGTATCTTGATATCACCAGCGTGCCGGGAGGTGAGACGGTGTTTTCAGTGGCTTTGCCCCTTGTGGTGACCGATTAGCGTATCTGTCACATCAATGTAACAGTTTTCAGTTATCCGTCATAAAAGCTATATTCTAGATATGGTAATTCATGATGGAACACATCAATATCGAAGCCAGACTTATGACGATACGTATTCTGATTGCCGATGATGAACCCAACCAGCTTGAGCTGTTGTCGTTCAATCTCACGCAGGCCGGATTTTCCGTCACCAAGGCGCCTGACGGGCAATGCGCTCTTGATATGGCCGAAGAGCTTCAACCGGATATCGTCATCCTCGACTGGATGATGCCGGGCCTTTCGGGCATTGAAGTCTGCCGTCAGCTCCGTGCCATGCCGGAGACAAGGATGATCCCCATTATCATGTTGAGCGCACGTGGTGAAGAAGGTGACCGCACATTGGGCCTTGATGTCGGCGCCGATGACTATATCACCAAACCCTTTTCCCCGCGTGAGCTTGTCTCCCGGGTGAGGGCAGTGCTGAGGCGTGCGCGTCCGGCGCTTCTCAGCGAAGTGCTCGAATTCGAGGATATCAAACTTTTCCCGGGCAGCAAAACAGTCGAGCGCGGGGGAGTGCGCATCAATCTCGGCCCCAAGGAATTCCGGATACTGTCACTGCTCATGGAACGTCCCGGGCAGGTTTTCAGCCGTGCTCAGGTCCTTGATCATGTGTGGGGGCACGGTGTCTATATCGAGGACCGGACGGTTGATGTGCATCTCAGCCGCCTGAGAAAAGCGCTCAATCGGGGAAATTCCGGTAAATCCGAATTGCCTGATCTGATCCGGACGGTACGGGGAAGCGGCTATGCCATGTCGGCGCCGTAACCAGGTTGTCAACACTTTGTCATATAAGTGAAATAAAACAGGCGTATCAACCACCGCATAGCTAAACCCATTTGAGGAGCAGTATTATGCGAATTACCCCTGTCATTACCGGTCTTGCCCTGTCCGTTGCGCTGGTGGGTGCGGCCCAGGCCCGTGACCAGATTTCCATCGTGGGATCTTCAACAGTTTATCCTTTTGCGACAATCGTTGCGGAAAAGTTCGGCCAGTCCGGCGGCTTCAAGACCCCGGTTATCGAATCCACCGGTACAGGCGGCGGCATGAAGCTTTTCTGCGCAGGTATCGGCCTTGAGCATCCCGATATCACCAACGCCTCCCGGGCGATGAAATCCAAGGAAGCCGATTTGTGCAAAAGCAACGGTGTTGAATTTCAGGAATTCATCGTTGGTAACGACGGGCTTTCATTTTCAAACTCGAACAAGGCCCAGCAGTTTAAGGTTTCCATCGCACATATAGCCGCCGCGCTTGCTGCCAAATTGCCGGGCGGGGGTGTGTCCGGCGGTGAAGATATGTCCGAAAACAAACTCAAGACATGGGATCAGGTGGATGCCTTCGTGGCATCGCGTGGTGGCGAGAAAACGGGCCTGCCAAATCAGCCGATCTCCATCATGGTGCCGCCTCCGACCTCAGGCACGCGTGATGCGATGGAAAGCCTTTTCATGAAAGCCGGTATCAAGAAACTTGGTATCGAGGCAGGTGAGGAGCTTCGCGAGGATGGTGTAGCGATTGAAATGGGTGAAAACGACACCCTCATCGTGGAAAAACTGGCCGCTGACCCGACCATGTTCGGCATCTTCGGGTTTTCCTTCCTTGACCAGAACAGGGACAAGGTTCAGGCTTCCGTTGTTGACGGTGTTGAGCTGAATTTCGACAACATTGCTTCCTACGCATATCCGGGTGCCCGCCCGCTCTTCTTCTATGTCAAGAAGCAGCATATCGGAGTTATCCCCGGCCTGAAGGAATTTGTCGGTGCCTTCGTATCTGAAGACGCCATGGGCTTGGACGGCTATCTCTTCCCGGCCGGTCTCGTTCCTCTGTCGGAAGACGACTTTGCCAAGCAGCAAACTGCCCTCGGCAATCTTTAACATTGCATTTGAGGAGGTGCTGCCCTAG
>CAZOLR010000040.1:0-12264 GCA_964580905.1 uncultured Hyphomicrobiales bacterium
ACTTAATCTATGGTCAGGCAAGAGATTTACCAGCCCCGGCGAAAGAAAATTTCGGCTAAGCGCTTAATCACACCCCACTTCGCAGGGTCGTTATACGGGAAAAAACCGTTCAGTTCTCACGTTTGCACTGGAACTGACGCTGGCAGGGGACATTCGGGTCATCGTTGCTGATCACCACGTCATTGCCGCCGGACTGCCGCCGGTAGATACATTGTGTGCCCTCAACTCGTTCGACTTTTTTCAGCCGGCAGGTTTCAAAAAGGTTGCGGGTGTTTTCCTGCTTACCCTTGGAATTATAGGTCTTGGCCGCCGCCAGCGCCTCGCCTGTGCCCGTGACATGAACGACAACCCCACCAGGACTGACGAGCACCGCCGCCACCAAAAATGCCGCGAGAAAGAAAGGCTGTTTGGGTTTACGAAGCATCCGGATCATCTTCTGATCCCGGCAGAAATGCCTTTCCCTGTATGGCCCGTGCCCCGAGAGTTTCGATAAGCTGGGGTGCGCTGGCCATCACCTCTTTGAGCATTTCCTCAACTTTGGCTTCCGCCTCTTCCGGTGCTTCCACATCCATTTCAGCGACACCATCGATGATCCAGTGAACTTTAACCTTCATGGAAATTCCCTCCCCTAGAAACGCTACTTGCCAAAAGACAGGCCATAAAACGTGGATCTGGCTTCTTCCTGCGTGGCGATGATCTGTTCCATTTCAAGATTTTCGGCCGCGCTGTCGCGTGCCTCCTGGCTGCCTTCAATCCCGATGGCCGAAGCGATGGAATACCAGAAATACGCCTGCTGGTAATCCGCTTCTTCGACGATTTCCAGGTGATATTTGGCAAATTGCGTCACCGCCTTCTTATCGCCGTCATCAATCCTCTTGCGCAGGCGGCTCGCAACCTTTTCCCTGATTTCAGCAATCGTTTCAGGTGGCAGGTATTCGATGATTTCCTCGGCAAGCGCGCGACTTTTCTCAATTCCGCCTAAATAGGAGAGCCATGACCACATCAGCGCATCGGGATAGTGCTGAGGCGTGCCACGCCCGGATTTCAGCAGCAGGGCCAGGTTGAACTGGGCATCATGCTGGGCGGCCTGGGCCTGCAATTCAAAAAGTGTGTAGGCATGGGCAAAATCTTTGGCCTTGGCGGCTTTCACCGCTTCCTGAAAGGTTTCATCGGAAGTTGCGATATCATTGTCAGTGCCGGAATGACTGCCGGCCATAGCCGTAGTTCCGCCAAAGAGCGTCGCCATTACCAGTAGTGTGAGCGCGAAACGGGCCAAGTCTATTTACCTGCCATCATGACGAGCTGGAGGTAGAAAACACGCATACGGAACTTTGAGCCGGGTTTCTGTTCAAACACCACGATCCGGGGACGATCACTCTCCGGCTTCTGAAATTCAAGGGACATGTTATCCGGCAACTCCACCCCGTACATCTCAAGCGTACCCTGCGGATTGCGGGAAAACTCCTCATGGAAGGACGAGTCAATCCAGGTCCGGGCAAGGGCGCGGCCAAGGATATCCGGCAATCGCTGCCGCATTTCTTCCTTATTGGCAAACTTGACCTGTTCCGAAACCAATTTGAACGGATCATCGCTGTGCGAACGTTTCACCACCGGAGGAGAACCGGAGGGAACAACTACCAGAGCGTTGGGCGGATTGCTCATCACTAAATCCAGAAAAGTCTAAATTACGTTTTAATAATGCCATGATTCGATGAAAATACAACTCCTGACCGAACTTCATCTCTGCTGTGATGCTTTCAGGCAACATTTTCCCGGCATAACGGACACAAAACGCAAGCAGGCAATTTCTGGCATGGTTTTTGAAGAGAACACCTTCAGACCAACGCTGAAAAAGGTATAGCCGATGCTTCCGATCATCCGAACAGGCATGATGGCCGCAAATAAAGAGATCTCGACTATCTCTAATAATATCGCCAACGCCGCGAGCAACGGCTTTAAACGAAGCTCCAACAGTTTCGAAGATATCTATGCGACTATGGCTGATCAGGTCAGAAGCAGCACGACCGGAATGGGCACCCGGAATTCAACAATGCGTATCAATCACAGCCAGGGCTCGCTCAAGACCACCAATTTGTCACTTGATATGGCGGTTGCCGGCTACGGCATGTTTGTGACCGCTGATCAGAGTGATGGCAGTATCCGCTACACCCGCGATGGCAGCATGTCCATCAACGAAAACAGTCAAATTACGACAAGCAACGGACGAACTCTTCTTTCCTCGACAGGACAGCCGATAACGGTGCCTCTTTCTATCACCCAACCAAACGGATCTAGGGTTTTACTTGATTCCATTTCCGTCACCCCCAAAGGGGAGGTGATGGTTCAATATGGCGGCCTGGAAGCCATCAATGCCGGGCAGGTTGCGCTGGCTGGCTTTCGCAACATGAACGGGCTTCAGCAACTGGGGCTCAACGAATTTGCTGAAACGGCCAATTCCGGTGCGCCTCGTATCGGTGTTCCGGGAGACGGGTATTTCGGGACCATGATGCAGGGGAGCGTCGAAGCCTCCAACACCAATATTTCAGATGAAATGGTCATGATGATGCGTGCTCAACAGGCTTTCGGGGCCGCGTCAAGAATGATGCAGGCGGATGTTGATATCACCCGCCGTCTGATGAGCTAAACTGATTTAGAACTGGTGATCTATTTAAGCGGAACGGTCAGCTTACAGCTCGTGACGCCGAGACACATCTCTTCGTTGATCTGCAAATCACCCTCAACGCTGACGGCAAGATCCTGATCCACACCAAGAACAAGAACCATCGGCCGCGAGGACGAATGACGGGCAAGGGCTGTCATTTCTTCAAAAGGAGTCTGCGGCATCTTCAGCGCAACCTGCATCAGCGGCTTGTCTATGAGAATGGTCACCTTGCCGGATACCCTGGATATATAGGGATCCGGCGTGATGATGACCTGGCTTCGGCCTCTTGCAATATTCACCAGATTGCATGATGCGTGAAAGGTCTGCTTCAGATGAGGCCCCGCCATCTGAAGTTCCGCTGTCTGGATCGACATGCTGATTTCGCGGATCTGCTGCCAGTTCTTCATGAGGCAATCAGGCCGCCTTCCGGGTTGCTGAGATGCTCGCGCAAGCGGCGTACCGCGGATTTCTTGATCTGCGAGACACGGCCGGTGGTGATTTCAAGAACCTCCGCAATCTCGTAGACGTTCAGTTCTTCCACATAATAAAGCTGTATCAAGAGGGCTTCTCTTTCTGGAAGTGCTTTAAGCGCTTCTTTGAGCGATGCCCTCAGCTCAATGTCGTTCATGACTTCTTCGGGATTATCTTCGTCTGAGACAAACCAGATGGAAAATTCATCATAAACACTGTCGAGAGACTGATGATTATTGGCCTGAAATGCCTTTTCCCATTCCATCATTTCATGTTCATCGATATCAAGATATTCGGCAACTTCATGGAGCTGCGGGTCGCGGCCATTGGCTGAACGCAGTTTTTCTTCGGCCTGCCGAACGCGCTGCTGCATCTTGATGGTGGTACGGCAGAGATTGGAATTCTTTCTCAAATGATCGACGATCTCACCCCGGATGCGAAGGCTGGCGTAACTTGCAAAACTGGCACCTTCCTTGACGGTGTAATTCTGCGCCGCCAGCACAAGCCCGTAATATCCGATCTGGATCAGGTCCTCGATTTCCGCCGACAATGCCACCCGGCCGTGAATATGCCAGGCGATTTTCTTGACCAGATCAAGATGATCGCTGATCAGCTGTTCGACGTCCTGCTTCTGTTCGGGGTAATGCGCTTTCATGCTAGCCTGCCCCCCTGGTTCCGTTATCAAAGAAGCGGACACCGCCAGATGTGTTCTGTGGTGCTGCCAGCACGTTCTTGGCCAGCGTTTTGAAGACAGTAACTTCCGGCAGATCTTCCTGCTGCAGGACAATGGGCTTGCGATCGACGATAGATTTCCGGATACGTTGCGAGAACGGCACATGGCCGCCATAGCGAAGCTTGACATCAAGAAACTGCATCACAATCGAATTGAACTTATCGAAATGCTTTCTTGCCTCGGTATCGCTGCCCGCCATATTGACGGCGATGGTGAAATTCTCAAGACCGGTTTCAAGATGGCAGGCCTTGATAAAGGAATAGGCATCAAGAAAACTCGTGGGCTCTCCCACCAGCACCACCACGGCCCGGTCAGATGCCGCAACAAACGAAACCGAGTTGTCCGAGGCACCTGCCGGAACATCGACAATCAGCACATCGATATCATCCTTGAAGTGATCCATCATCCGGATGGTATGGTATCGGCCGGCGGGATCGACATTCAGCATCTCAAGAAGACCGCTGCCGCCGGAAACAATGCGGACGCCCCTGGGGCCTTCGCAGATTACGTCACTGATGGATTTCTGCCCGTTCAGCACATCGCTGAGGCTGTGCTCGGGATTGACCCCAAGCAGGATATGAGAATTGGCCATGCCAAAATCCGCGTCGAAAATAGCAACGCGTTTGCCAAGCTTCTGAAGGGTAAGCGCCAGATTGACCGATACGCTTGTCTTACCGACACCGCCCTTTCCACTTGATACTGCAATCGAAGTAGGCATAACCATTCTCTAATATATGCACATTACCAATACATTATGCAATTTCCGATCCAACTGACAGATCTCTTATTTTCAGGCCCCGAAACCTGCTCCGGCGGACAGAGGAGAGGCATGCTCAACGGGGATTGCAACAATATCGGTCATCACATTGTCATCAAGGCGTGTTGCCAGTTCAAGCTGGGCTGAAACCGTCGCCGGCTGACCCGGCCTCAGCGCGGACTGGTCAACCACCACATCACGTTCTGTCAGCACCGAGCCGTTTTCATCCTTGACCATGAATCGGATAACCGGCGCATCGGCGGAAAGCGGATAGGTGTTGGTGACCGTACCTTTGACGCGGATAATATCACCAAGCCGGACTGCCTCAAGATCACTGACCTTGAAATAGTCCATGCTGACATTAACCGTCGCACCAATGGTGGACATGAAGGTATCAACCCAGGGCAAGAGCACCTCACGCTGATCTTTGAGCGCGAACACACCCGCCGCCACCCCCATCAGCCCGACAAGGCCGATCAGGGCAAAGCGCCGCCTGGAGGATTTCTTTTCTGCCTTGCGCCTTTTTTCAGTGATCATTTCGCGCAAAGAGGTGAGCTCATCCCGGAAACCGCTCAGAGTCTGGTTTGTTTCCTGATGATTTCTTTCCGCCTTTTCAAGGCACTGACGTGCTGTTTCCACCGCTTCACGAGAGGTATCTTTGAGGGAAGTGGCCTCTTTTGCCAGCCGCTCATTCTCCCATTGCAGCCGCCGCATCCGGATGCTGATCTCCGTCTCTCTTTCCTTGATCTCATCAGCTTCATTTTTATCATCAGCCTGATTACCTTCGACCTTTTCCCAGAAAGCGTCTGCTCTGGCCTTGTCAAACACCGGACCAGAAGAATGGCCAGGAGGTGTCAGCACCGATCTGGCGCGGTCACCCGCTTCCGGCGTGTTCAGCTCATCCTGCATGATCTGGGTGAAGACATCGCTGACTTTCTTTGGTTTCTTGGGCATAAGGGCCAAATCATTGGTGGCTCTTATCTCAAGCTTGCCGTCCTTTGTCGTTGTATCGAGGATCATCGCATCTTCACCAAGTTGAGCGATAATCTGATCCATCGCGGTGGCGCTGTCGGCGGCGGATACGGTAATGGTTGGCATGATGAGTCCTCCTTAGGTTCTGGCTCAGCCTTCGGCCTCGCCGCTTATCGTGGCGATGAGTTCAATTTTGCGGGTATCCGGAATTTCGGTGAAACCGATCACGATCATATCGTCGATATGATGACGTATCAGTTTCGAGAGCGAGCGGCGGATCACCGGTGAGACGACCAGCACCGCCTGTTTGCCTTTTGACGACATGTCGTCGTTGATCTGATTAAGACGGGTGAGCAGTTTTTCAGACAGCTCATTGTCAAGAATAAGACCTTCCTCCGCACTCTGCCGCTCCATGGTAATCAGCATGTTTTCAAGATCGGAATTCAGGGTGATGACCGGCAACGGGCTGTTGATGGGCGCGACCTGCTGGATCAGCATGCCGGCAAGTTCAGGGCGAAGCGCTTCCGCCATATCCGGAATGCTCATGTTGCGGGCAACGAGGTGGGAAATATTTTCAAGTATCCTGCGCATATCACTGATGGGCACACGTTCCTGCAGAAGTATCCGCAGAACACCGGTCAGGTTATGTAACGGGATCAGTTTAGGAACAACGGACTGCACCAGATTGGGCGCCGTTTCAGCAAGGTTATCGAGCAGTTTCTGCACATCATCCTGACCAACGAGCTGATCGGCGAATTTATAGAGAAGATGGCTCAAGTGTGTGGCCAGCACCGATTCAGGTGCAATCGTCACATACCCGCGGGCTTCTGCTTCACGCACCTGATTTGATGCGATCCACACCGCCTCCATGCCAAAGGTAGGGTCCGTGACCTCAATACCGTCGATCTTGATGTTTGTCTCTTCCCCCGGAATGGCGAGTTTCCGGTCAGGATAAATCTTGTCTTCGCCGACAATCGTCTGGCCGATCCTGATCTGATAGGTGTTCGGCTGAAGCTTCATGTCATCCCGGATCCGTACCGACGGAACAACAAAACCGAGCGCGGTTGAAACCTGGCGGCGGATACCCGTCACGCGTGAGCTGAGCAGCCCGCCGTCTTCGTTATTGACCATTTCAATAAGGCCATAGCCGAGCTGGATCGAGACCGCTGAATTATCCGCAATATCCGAAAGCGAGATGGCATCAGGGTTTGCCGTGACAGATTCCTCTTCCACTGAGAGATCTTCTTCCTCCACGGCCCCTTTTTGCTCTTTATTGTAAGACACGAATGCAAGTCCTGCGGCAATGAGTGCTCCTGTCAGGAACAGCCAGTTCGGCATCGCCGGAACAAGCCCGATCAGCCCCAACACCACGGCTACGGGAATCCATGCCCGCGAGAGGTTGATCTGGCGGCCGATATGTTCGGCCATATCCTGGGTGGACGAAACACGGGTGACGATAACCGCGGTCGAAATCGCCAGAAGAAGTGACGGGATCTGGGCAACAAGACCATCCCCGATCGACAGCAGCACATAGTTTTCCGCCGCCAATCCGGCAGGCATATCATGCTGGGCGATACCGATGATCAACCCGCCCACCACATTGATCACAAGGATGAGTATGGAGGCAACAGCATCCCCTTTGACAAATTTGGATGCACCATCCATGGCGCCGTAGAAATCCGCCTCGCTGGCAATCTCTTCGCGCCGCAGTTTGGCCTCTTCGTTGGTGAGCACCCCAGCATTAAGATCAGCATCAATCGCCATCTGCTTACCGGGCATGGCATCAAGGGTGAAACGAGCCGAAACTTCAGAGACCCGCCCTGCCCCTTTGGTGATCACCATCAGGTTAATGATGATAAGAATGACAAAGACAAAAATACCCACCGCGTAATTACCGGCGATCACAAAGGCACCGAACGCCTCGATCACCTCACCGGCGGCGTTGCTCCCGTTATGGCCTTCGGTCAGCACCACCCGGGTCGAGGCAACGTTGAGCCCCAGACGAAGGACGGTTGCAATCAGAAGCACGCTCGGGAAGCTGGAAAAATCAAGGGGGCGATAGGTGTGCATCGCCACCATCAGCACCAGAAGTGAAACGAGAATATTACTGACGAAGAAAACATCTAGAAGCAAGGCTGGCAGGGGTAGTACCATCATCGCAACAAGGATGAGAATACCTGCAGGCAGCACGCTTCCACCAAAGGCGGAGCGCAAGTTCGGGATGTTCAGTCGCTGTAAAACCGCTTCCATGACCTACCTGCCTCTTTTCTGCACCAGGGACGTGATCCGTGTCGGGAAAACCTCATTCATGACGGGATGTTGACTGTCAGAAAACCGACAAACCACCTTGCCGGCGGCGGCATGGGTTAAATCTATCTTTCTGTTTTCAAACACTTTATTTTCCATCTCTGCGGTTTTTCATCCTTGTTGCGGATCGCGTGATATGTAGTAAGAGGCAAAACTCGTGCCAGCCTGCCTGAACAGAGTGTTTTTTATTGCCGCCGGGATCTGGCACAGATTATGCAGGCAGACGGGCAGATGAATTTCTCGGATGGAGCTAAACCATGACCAAATCCAACCTTAAGCCTCTGTTGATATTGCCGGTGGTGGCCCTGCTTGGTGCCTGCCAGGTGCCGGTTGTGCTGACGGAAGGCAAATCCCTCACCAACACCCCGGGCATGACAGAACTTGAACTGAGCCAGGCGGAATCACTCAAAGCCGTGAGCGAGGTTCTCGATGCCAAGGCTGAAACCATCCCGACGCTGAATGCCGTCGGTTATGCTGTTGTATCTTCCCAGCCGGGCCGGTCCGAAGCCCAGAAACGTCTGATGGCCATCCGCGCCGCCCGCATGGCCGCGATGCGTGATCTGGCTGAACAGATCCATGGCCTTAAGGTTGACAGTTCCACCACCGTGATTGATCTCATGGTCCAGAACGATACTTTCCGCGGTATTGTCACCGGCACCATCCGCGGTGCGCGTACCGTAAGGATCAACCCGACCGGTGCTGATACGTACGAAATCGTTCTTGAAATCGACCGCGAGATGATTGCCTATCTGATGGATAGTGCAAGGCAGGTCATCTGATCAATTTAGTTTAGTGTCATGACCAGAGCCATCCCACCTATTGCCGCCAAGTCCTGCCTGAGATCATTCAGGCAGGCTTGTGTTGTTCTTGCGGGTGTTTTTCTGGCCATGCTGGCTGCCCTGCCCCATCCGGCCCGGGCATCACTGAACTTCACCGAAGCCACAGGAAGAGCGGTTATTCAGGAAGGTGCCGACACCAGCGAGGCCCGCATGATGGCACTTGAAGACGCGCTTTATCTCGCGGCCTTACAGGGTGGTGCCAAAATTGACGGGTTTTCCACGGTAAGCACCGATACAAGCCTCAATGATTTTCTGCTGGTTCGTCCTGCCAGCATGATCATGGATTACACCATCATCGATGAAATCGAGGACAGCACCCATTATTCGGTCACCATCCGGGCCGTCATAGGTGAAAAAGAAACAGCGGGCTGTGTCCGGCCGGTGGTTAACGCAACACTTTATAAACCTGTCGTCAAGATCAGCGCGAAAGCGCCCGGCTGGGCGTCGGCTTACAGCCCGGCCATTGCACGTATGATAGTGAAATCTCTCACCGAACATGAGAAAATGGATCTCATGAATGCCAGCAACAGGCCGTTTTCAGCCGCCAGCCTGAGCAATACAAATGATGCATTCGATTACGCTGCCCTCACCGGAGGCATCGTGCGGGTCAGCGATGGTGATTTTGCCCTTGTGCCGGAAATCCGGATGGATCATGAACGCACCGGCTCCGGCCTATTGCGCAGGGAATTCGTTATCCTCACCGTGACGCTGAACGGCTATCACGGGCGCAGTTACGAGCCCGCCTTCAGCGAGACCGCCCAGGTCCGGATTCCGGTCAGGCGTTCAACCCCGCTTACGGTGATTGATCAGCTGTCAAAGAAAACCCGCGATGAGCTCAACGCCGCCATGACGCTTCCGGTGCCGACGGTGATCGATGCCGCTGTCAGCGCCATGTCCTGCCAGCCGTTGAAAGCAAGGCTCGTCATCAACAACACGACGCTTTCCGTGCCTTTCGGCCGCAAACAGGGCCTTAACGAAAACTCACTTGCCGTCACCAGCAGCGGCGATATGAACTGGACGGTTTTAAGGGTGTCATCCCTTAACGAGACCAGCGCAAGCCTTGTGCCTCTGGACCCGGGCCGCGATGTTGCTAAACTTGCCGGAAAGACGGTTGAATTTATGGAGTTATCCCGATGATGATACCACGCTTGATGATAATGGGCTCAATGATGATGGTGGGGCTTGTATCCATACTGCCGCTTGCCGCCCACGCCCAGTCCCAGCCGCTGATCGTTCTGGAATATCCGGGCGGCTCTTCTGCCTATTCGGATTCAGACAATCCCTTTGTGATGGATGAGAATTATTCCACCAAGCACCGTGTTCAATCCGGCGAAACCCTGAGCCATGTCATGGACAAGCATTACGCAGGCAGCGGCCTCAACATGCGGTTTATCGAAATGGCGATTGTCATGAAAAACAAGCATGCCTTTGTTCGCAACAACCCCCATTACCTTTACGCCGACAAAACACTTCACCTGCCTTCTCTCAACGAAATCAAAGCATTGATCATGGGTCAATCCAATGATACGCCTAGCAGTTCTTCCAGCATTTCTGATCAGATCTTTTTCTTTGGCAGCTAGCCTGATCGCCGCGATGACGCTGGCCACGACGGCCCCTGCCCTTGCATCTGAGGATGACGTGATCACGCCTCTTACCGGCGAAGAAATTGCCCAACATATCCATGCACTGCTGGCAGAAAACGATATTTCGGGCACGGCTCAACTGAACCTGAAGGAAAAGCACAACCCCTGCCCGGTGCCCATCACCGTTGCACCGCTTTTCAAGAACTGGAAGACCATCAAGGTGACCTGCCCTGCCAATACGCAGTGGCGGCTTCTGGTAAGGGTGGAGCTGGATGATGAGAAGATAGCTCCAGCCAGAAATACGGCCATTTCATCCAGCCCTGAAAAAACCGGCCGTGCCGCCGGAACGCCCCGCGCACTTGCGCTCAAGCGCAGCATGGCCAAGGGAGAGGTTATTCTTGAGGATGATGTGCTGATGGTGCCGATTTCAGCCCGGCAGGGTTATGGTGTTTTTCTGGATGCGGGTGACGTCATTGGCCGCCGCGTCCGCACGCCGATTTCGGCCCATGCGCCGATCAAATCACGCCAGCTTGAACCAAAATATCTTGTTGAAGAAAAAAAGCCCGTGATCATCGCCATCAACACCGGCGGAATTTATGTGGAAATGTCCGGAATTTCGTTGCAAAATGGGCAGTTAGGTGAAGCTGTGAAAGTCGAGAATATTTCGAGCGGCAAGACAATTACAGGAAAAGTGACCGGATTGAGAAAAATTTCACCCATGCACTAAAATATTAGAAGTCTGGGTCGTTAACATGTCTGAGGAGGCTAGACCGATGGTTGAGTCGATTAAAAACACAATGAACAGGATTGATGTTCCGCGTAATCGCCAGGGCGATAACGCACCCGCATCTCGCACCCCTGTGTCGGCAGCAACTGGAAGTTCATCCACGGCCTCGGTAGACAACAGCGTCGATACCCCGAAGGTAGTCGCTCAACTCGCCGAAAGCCCACCGGTGAACACAGAAGCCGTCGCACGCATCAAAGCTGCTATTGCACAAGGGAAATATCCCATTGATGTGGATCAGATTACTGACGCATTAATGGATGCATATCGCGACCTTAAAAGCTAAACTGTCATCAGGAGTTTATTCTGATGACAGTTAGCCCTGTTGAAGATCATTTTGCCATCATTGAGCGGCTGCTCGATGGTGTGTTTGCGCATGGGGATGATAAAACCCCGGACGTCTCCGGCCTTGTTGCGCCGTCCTTTCAGGAAGAATTGGGCGATGCGATGGCCAGGCTTCAGCAGGACATGGAGCAAGGTAATATATCCGTCTCGGAAAAAGACCGCGACAGGCTAAACGCCATTATACAGCGAATTCTGAAACTTGAGGGCATGACGCATGCCAGGCTCAGCTGGTTTTCCGACCTTGAGGCAAATCTGCGCAATGGCGATAAGTGAAAATAAAATCAGTATCACCGTATTGCGGCAATTCGCACACTCTACATGGTAAATAGTGATTTCTCACACCGGATATAACTTGCGATGGTGCCGACGGTCACCTGCATATATCCTGTATTGCGATTAATGATCATGACCATTTCATCATTGGCCATTATCACCTCGTCGCTGGTGATGCTGCCGATGGTCAGGGTGTAATCCCTCGTCACCTCGGAAACGGATGCCGCCGCCCCTGCCCTGTCGTCGTTAATTATAACTTCGAGCAAGCCGATACTGTTGGAAGGGCAGGTGTATTTTTCATGGCGGAACCGCTCACACCCGGCCAGCATACCCGGCATGATCATGGCGGCGAGGCCCTTAAGCATGCCTTTGCTGAAAGTTCGGCGCGGAAGAGGTATATCGATGGCCTTTGGCATCAGAGGTTCAGCTTTTTTCTGCATCATCACCAGCCGCTTCACTGTCCTGCCCCGTATCATCTGCCGAAGCTTCAGCAGGTTCTGCTTCACTATCAGCCTCAGCTTCAGCAGGTTCTGCCTCA
>CAZOLR010000040.1:12364-15189 GCA_964580905.1 uncultured Hyphomicrobiales bacterium
AGCTTCAGCAGGTTCTGCTTCACTATCAGCCTCAGCTTCAGCAGGTTCTGCCTCACCATCTGAAGCATCGCCAGTAGTTTCAGCGGGGGGATTATCAGCCTCAGCTTCAGCCGGCGTTTCCGCATCAGCATTTTCGTCTGTGGCAGGCTCTTCTGCTTTTGCCGTATCCGCAGCTTTGGTGTCTTTTTCTGATGCACCGGCGGAAGCACCATCATCGCTGGTGATTGTTTCCGCCTTTCCTGCCTCAATGAGTTTCTGGGCATCCGCGGTCATGGCATCGATCACGACACCAGCCGGAAAGCGGACATGGTTTACTTCTGCATCTTCAAGAATACGCACCCGCATCCATTCACTGTCTTTGCCTTCCGGTTCACCTTCAGCCGCGCTGTCCTCTGCGGTCACAGCTTCAGGCATATCAGATCCTTCTGCCATGGCACCATGGCGTGATTTGATATGACCGGCGCTGTTGTCGTTGAACTCATGGCCAAGAAGAAAGGCTATTTTTTCCCGCAACAGATAGACACGGGCGGCAAGAACACCGAGACGCTTTTGCTCATTCGTTTCGTTTTCAAGCAGTTGCTTAATAAAATGCGTCATTTCATCAAGATCTTTACCTTCGCATTTCTGAATAACGGCATCTCGCACCTTGATCGTGGCCGCCGAGAGATTGCTCTGCTTAAGGGTTTCGATATCTAGGTTGGGTTTCATTTTTTCACCTCGTCCATTGTTGGCATCGTTCTTGCAAAAATCGATCCAACCCCCCGGCCAAACGCAAATTGCCGGATAAACATTATAAATGGATTTGAACATGAAGGGAATTGCTGACCATCTCGGGTTTCACGGAACAGCACTGATGCTGCGCCAGAAGCGAAACATGATCCTAGCATCGAACATTTCGAATGCCGCGACACCTAACTTCAAGGCACGTGATATCAATTTCGAGGAAGCCATGAAGACGGCGCAAGGCATCGGCCCGATGGTTACAACACATACACAGCACATTCCCGTCGCCATGACATCCCCCGGTCGTGAAGTGCTCTATCGCCAGCCGGTGAACACCTCCATGGATGGCAATACCGTTGAACTTGCGGTTGAGCAGCTCGAATTTTCGGAAAATGCGATGCGCTACCAGACCAGTCTTACCTTTCTGAACAATAAAATCAGCGGACTGATGTCTGCGATCAAGGGAGAATAGTGATGGCTGAGATCAAGAACGTCTATGATATCGCCGGCCGTTCGATGGCAAGCCAGCTGATCCGGCTCAATACCGTGGCCAGTAACATTGCCAATGCCGGCACGCTGACAGGCAACCCGGACGAAGCCTACAGATCCATCAAGCCTGTGTTTGAGACCACGTATTCAGATCAGTTCAAACAGAACGGCGTTGCTTCGGTCACCGTATCCGACGTCGTTGAAATGAACATGAAACCATCACGTATCTTCATGCCCTTCCATCCCGAGGCGGACGCGGAAGGATATGTCTACGGCGCGGCCGTCAATCTCGAGGAAGAATATGTTGAGATGCTCGAAGCCAGCCGCCAGTACCAGAACAATGTCGAGGTCATCACCACCATGCGTGCCCTCGACATGCGCACTATCAACCTTGGCAAATAAGCCCACGGAGTATGACCATGATTGACCCTGCCAGCCAGAACCAGTTGAACAGCATCCTGCAGAAACTGGGCATCAACAAAAACGAAGAAGAGAAAAAGGCCAACAAGGATCAGCTTGGCCAGGAGGATTTTCTGAAACTGATGACAACCCAGTTGCAGAATCAGGATCCTTTTGCGCCGATGGAAAACGCGGAGTTCATTGCCCAGATGGCGCAATTCTCCACCGTGACAGGGATTACCGAAATGGGTGAAAGCCTCAAAGGACTTGCAAGCCAGCTCAAGGAGTTCCGTATTGCCACCGCCTCCAGCCTGCTTGGCTCATCCGTGATGGTGCCCGGCAATGTGGCACGTCCGGACAGCAATGGTGAGATTCACGGGATGATCGATCTGCCCTCAACCTCAACCATGACACAGCTGACTTTCTCCGATGCGGCCGGCACACCGATCCATTCCATGGATCTCGGGCCAAGCCAGGCCGGTCTGGTCGGGTTTTCATGGGAAGACATTCCTGAAGACGTGCTGGCGAGCAATGCGCCGCTGCGTGTCGATGTCTATGCTGACTTCGGCAACGGAATGGAAAGTCTGACACCATCGGTCTTTGCCGAAGTGTTTTCCGCCTCGGTCGGGGATGACACCACCGGCGTCATGCTCGATGTTCGTGATTACGGTCAGGTTCGGGCGGCCGATGTGCTCCGCTTCCGTACCGCCACCGGCTCAACCCAACAAACGCTCTAATCAGGTCAACACCCCAGATTCTGCCAATTGAAGGAGAAATAACATGTCGTTCTACACTGCTCTTACGGGTCTGAATGGTTCATCCGCAGATATTTCGGCAACGTCCAACAACATCGCCAACGTCGGCACGACAGGGTTTAAGCGAAGCCGGGTTGAATTTGGTGATATCTTCGCCACCTCACCGTTGCAGAACGCTTCCTCATCGATTGGTTCCGGTACAATTCTGAAAGGGATCAAGCAGCAGTTTACCCAGGGTAACATCGCCGCCTCGCTGAACGCGCTTGACCTTGCCATCTCCGGTCAGGGCTTTTTTGCGCTGAAGCCTTCTCTTACCTCGGCCCAGACGGTTTATACGCGGAACGGCTCCCTCAACGTGAACAACGACCGATACGTGGTGGACTCCGCCGGACAGTATCTCCTGACCTATCCGGTGAACACGGACGGATCCGTCACCGCGAAAGACCTCGACAGCGCGGT
>CAZOLR010000041.1:0-11921 GCA_964580905.1 uncultured Hyphomicrobiales bacterium
CAACTCAAAAGCCTGGCAAAATCAAGCTTTAAGTAACGTCGGTTGCGTATCCTTACAACCAACTCATACCCAAACTTTCTTTGATGGTGCCAAACTATATATTTCAGAAGTGAGCAAGCAGTTGGAATGCGGCATCGCGCCTGCAGAAGCCAGCACAGATTCAGGCAAAAAGCTCTTTCCAACGATGGCAGGCAACGTCGTGCTCAGTCTCGACAGTTTCAAGTATTGGCTCAGCTGATTTGCAGATATCGATGGCGTGGGGGCAACGGGTGTGGAATTTACATCCTCGCGGCTGGTTGGTGGGTGAAGGGATCTCCCCTTCCAGTTTCTGCGCCTTGCCACGATCATCAGGATTGAGCGACGGGATCGCGGAAAACAACGCCTTGGTATAGGGATGCTTGGGTGCCGCAAAAAGCTTTCGTGTCGGTGCGATTTCAACGAGCCGGCCAAGATACATGACCGCCACATGGTCACAGGTATGCGCCACGACGCTCAAATCATGGCTGATGAACATGAAAGTCAGCCCCATTTCTGCCTGAAGCTGTTTGAGCAGATTGAGTACATCGGCCTGGATGGAGACATCAAGGGCCGCGACCGCTTCATCGGCGATAATGAACTGAGGCCCGGACACAAGAGCACGGGCAATCGAGATGCGCTGGCGTTGGCCGCCGGAAAAGGCATGGGGAAAGCGCCGCAAATGCTCAAGATTAAGCCGGCACTTATCCGCAATCTCGCGCACCCGTGCATCGGTTTCCTCACGCGAGGCCGTGATGTTCATCACTTCCAGCGGCTCGGCGATAATATCCCTCACGGTCATGCGCGGCGACAGGGCGGCATAAGGATCCTGAAAGATCAACTGGGCCCGGCGCCGGTAATCGCCAAGCTCCGCCTTTTCAATCTGGGTCAGGTCATAGCGGACTTCATCATCCTGATAGATTGCCTCCCCACCGGAAATCGGTGCGGCAAGAAGTAGTGCGCGGCCTAAGGTCGTCTTGCCGGAGCCACTCTCTCCCACCAGCCCGAAGAAGGATCCTTTGCGGATGTTAAACGACACATTATCCACCGCCCTGAGGCTGGAATGGCTGAACAGCCCCTTGTTCATGCGGTAGCTCACCGAAAGCCCCTTGGCGGAAATCAGCATTCTCTGTTCCATTACAGGCTTTCCTTCTGGTGGAGGTGGCAGGCGACGCGGTGTGACGGATCAACCCATTCTTCCAGCGGGATCTGCGCCGAGCAGACCGGCCCCACAACTTCTTTGCATCGCGTGCTAAAGACACATCCATCCGGGCGTTCCAACGGCGAGGGAATATCACCAGGCACCGGGGTTAGCGGCGCGTCGAGATCATCAAGCCGGGGTAGCGCGGCCAAGAGGCCCCGGGTATATGGATGTTTGGGCTGATTGATAACTTCACGGACCGGCCCTTCCTCTACCAACCGGCCAAGATACATGACACTCACCTTGTCGGCGGTCTGGGCGACAACCCCCAGATCATGGGTGATGAAGATGATGCCCATGTCATACTCCTTGACCAGATCCTTCATCAGATCCAGCACCTGTGCCTGAATGGTGACATCAAGAGCGGTGGTCGGCTCATCGGCGATCAGCAGTTTCGGCTTGGTCGACAAGGCCATGGCAATCATCGCCCGCTGGCGCATGCCGCCCGAAAGCTCGAACGCGTATTGATCAATCCGGCGTGATGGGTCGGAAATGCCAACCCGATCAAGCATTTCAACCGAAATCTCCCTTGCCTGCGCACGGCTCATCTCCGAATGAAGCTGGAGCTGTTCAATCATTTGTTTGCCAATACTGATTGAGGGCGCAAAACTTGCCATCGGTTCCTGAAAAATCATCGAGATTGCACCACCACGAACAACCTTGAGATCCGCCGGTCGTTTCAGCGACAGGACGTCAACTGGCCCGGTATCAGTGTTGAGCGTGATCCGGCTTTTCGGGCCATAGATTGCGTTGGCGGGATTCAGATGCATCAGTGACTTGGCCGTCACCGACTTGCCGGATCCGCTTTCCCCCACCAGCCCCATCACCTCACCCCGGTTGAGCGAAAAGCTGACATTATCTACTGCGGTAATCAGCCCTTCATCGGTGCTAAACTCAAGGGTCAGGTTCTGGACATCGATTAACGCACTCATTAAGCCACTCTATCTGCTGATATCCGAATATGGGTCGGCCGCGTCACGCAGGCCATCGCCGACAAAAACGAATGCCATCACCAAGGCAATGAAGAAAATGACGGGAATGAAATACCACTGATAGTTCATCAGCACATCGGCACTGGTCACATTCTGCAGCATCACCCCCAGCGAGTTTACCGGGTCCTTCAGCCCCAGCCCGATAAAGCTGAGTGCGGTTTCAGACAGCACCATGTAAGGAAAGGAAATGACCAAATCAACGATGATATAGCTCGTGAAACTCGGCAAAAGATGTCGGCGGATGACATGGCTTGATGACGCGCCGCAAAGCTGTGCCGCCAGCACATATTCCTGATTGCGCTCGGTCAGAAGATGAGTCCGCACCCGTCGGGCAAGGGTTGGCCAGCCGATCAGCCCCAAAATAAGTGAGATGAAGAAAAATCGCATTTCTGCGGTCCATGTCTGGGGGATGAAGGCCGCAATGGCCATGAAAAGTGGGATGGCCGGGACGGTGCGCACCGCATCGGTAATCATTTGCAGAATGGAATCGATCCAGCCGCCATAATACCCGGAAATGCCGCCGATCACGAGCGCAAGCACAAAGGCGATAAAGACCCCGATCGTGCCAACCTGAAGCGATGTCCAGATGGCGTGAAGCGTCCGGGAATAGATATCCTTGCCGCTGGCATCAGTGCCAAAGAGATGGATGAACCCGTCACTGATCCCGAAGAGATGGGTGTTGCCGGGGATAAAGCCGAGCAATTTGTACTCCGACCCTTCTACAAAAAACTCAACATAGCGGCGTTTGTCTTCATTGACAGTTTCAACCCAGCGGAAATTGGTCTTGAGCGAACGTTCACGCTCGATCGTGTGAAGAAAAGGACGGGCTGAACAGCCGTTCTTATCACAGAACATCGGTATGTTCGGCGCGCCGTTGAGGTAATCCTTGTTGCGCCCGGCAATGGTCGGGTCATACGGCGAGAGAAATGGCGCAAATATCCCCGCCAGAATCAGCACCATAAGCACCGTCGCCGCGGTCATTGCAGCGCGCTGTTTCTTGAACCTTGCCCAGACAAGCTGGCGTTGGGAGGCGGTAAAATACGCCTCTTTTGCTCTCTGGTCATCCGGGTTTATGGACAGGGTTTCAGCTTGCTGGGTCATGGCTCAGGCTATGATACTCTTGCGGATACGTGGGTCGAGCAGGGAGAGCAGAATATCAGTGATGAAATTCAGCGCAACAATCGACCCTGTAAGAAGAAAAATGATGGCACCAGCAAGCTGCTGGTCGTTGGACCGGGCCAGCGACTCAATCAGCAGGGCACCCGCATCGGTCAGCGTCAGGATCAGCGCAACGATTGGCAGCTCATTGAATACGCGGTTCAGATCAAAGCCGAGGCTGTTGATGATAGGCCCGAGCGCATGCCGTGCTGGATACCGCCACAAGAGCTGGCGACCATGCACGCCCCGCGCCGCCGCTGCCGTGACATAAAGCTTGCCGATTTCATCGGACATCAGCGCTCGAACGGTTTGCAGGGCAAATGCCGTCGCCGACCAGCCGAGGATGAAAATTGGCAACCAGGCATGTTTGAGCAGATCGATGAATTTATCTATGCTCCAGGCCGCATCGCGGTATTCCTTAGAAAAGAGGCCTGTCAGCGTATCCCCAAAATAGATCGTCGACACCAGCATGATCATCAGCGCCAGCAGGAAATTCGGCATCGCAAGGCCGAGATAGCTGACCAGCTTGAGGCTATTGTTGAGAAACGGATTATTGGTGGCTGCAGAAATGATCCCGACTGGAATGGCAATGGCATAGGCCAGGGTGAGAGACGCAAGGCAGATGCCGAGCGACAGCCAGAATTTCGTGCCCAACAGCTGCGCGATATCCACCCGCAGAATACAGCTTTCGCCAAATTCCCCCTGAAAGGCGTTGACGATCCAGAGCCCCCAGCGTTGGATGAACGGCTGGTCAAGCCCAAGGCGACGCCGCTCGTTTTCGATATCCTCAACCGAAATGCCCGATCCTTGTGTGTTTTTGAACGCAAGATACCGCTCGGCGCAATCCCCTGGCACGAGCTCCATCAGGGTAAACACGACCAACGAGATAATGACCAGCGTCAGGCCGGCCAGAAATGCCCTGGTCATGATAAATTTTCCAAACTGAAGCATCGACTGCCTCACCAACCCCTAAATGACATGCAATGTCCTTTGCGCTTTAATCTAATGCCCATGGGCGACCCAAAGGCCGCCCATGGAACAATTCTACTCTATCTGGCTTATTCGTCCAGCCACCACTGGGAGGCACGGTACGGATAGGTCCGATAGTACTCATAGGAATGAGTCTTGAAGGACGTGAAGTTCTTCAGGTTGTTGTGATGGATCATCGGAGCAGGTGCATTGACCGTGCCGATGAAGAGCAGGTTTTCAACCATGTTCTTTACCAGACGCTCACCCAGGCTCTTGAACTTGGCGCTGCTCTGATCGGCTGACTGGAATTCATTGATGTCAGCAATGAGTTCCTTCACATAAGCCGGTGGCTCAACACCCTTGGTGCCGTTGCTGTCAACCCATTCGGCCCAGAGCATACCGGTACGAACACCGAAGTAGTTCTCAAACGGCGGGACCCAGAGCTCGTTGTTGCCTAGCACGATCGCGAGCGGCTGGCTTTTACGCCACATGGTGACGTCAAGCTTGTTGGCTGACTGCGCGGAACGGTACTCATCCGGCGTCACTTCCTTGACCACCGACTGAACACCCACATCGGCCCAGTACTGGGCAACCAGTTCAACCGTCTGGCCAGCAATACCCTGCGTGGAGAAGCCCAGGTTCAGGACAAGTTTGTCGCCATTAGGCAACTCACGGAAGCCGTCGCCATCGGTATCCTTCATGCCGACCTGATCAAGCAGAGCCTTGGCACCTGCGGCATCATAGCCGGTCTTGTAGGTCAGCCATTTGTCTGAGACAAATTCAGGTTTCGGAGAGAACCCGATATATTGTTGCGGAGTTCCCTGACCGAAGAAGCCAACTTCATTCAGCTCATCCCGGTTGATCGCAATTGACATGGCCTCACGGAAACGGACGTCGTTGAAGACCGCCCGTTTGGCTTCGTCTTCATGGGTCACGTTGAAGGAGAACACGCCGAGGGTAATCTCAGGCCGCAGGTCAACGGTGTAATTGCCACTTTCCTGGCCATCAAGCAGGGCTGGGGCCGATGCAAGCTGCAAGGACTGGGACTTGTAATCCACATCACCATTAATGATCGACAGAAGACGGACTTCGTTGTCGTTCTTGTAGAGCTCGTCCTGCTCGGGGATATAAGGCAGCTGCTGTCCGGTCGGGTCAACCTGGTGGAAATATGGGTTGGCGATCAGATGGCGGCCTTCGGTTGTATCCGTCACATAGATATGGCTCTCAAGCGTCGGCACAACCGGCTGTGGCAAATTGCCGGCAATTTCCGGGCGGCTCAGCAGAGGTGACGGAGTATCGGTCCAGTCTGAGTTGCCGTAATAGGCCTTGATGGCATCATAGCCATTTTCAAAGCCAAGCGATTTTGCATATGTATCCGCATCCGGGTTGACGGCCGGATGAAATTTGCCGAGGAAATGCTTCGGCTGGAATCCCTGACCAAAATGGGTCGCAAAATGGGCCAGAAGACCTGGCTTCGGTGCCGGCAGATTGAAGACAACCGTGGTTTCATCAGGTGTGTCCACGGTCATGGTTTCGCCACCAACGGTGATGTAATCCTTCGGCTTTTCGAAGATGTTCGTGTCCAGCATCAGGTTGTCGTGATAGAATTTCACATCGGCGCTGGTAAAGGGCGCACCATCCGACCATTTATGCCCCTTGCGCAAATAGAAGGTCAGCTTGGTAAAATCGTCGTTCCACTTCCAGCCTTTGGCAATGTTCGGCACGATGGTCTGAAGATCATCCGAGAAGCGGACGAAGTTAACGTGGCGCACGGACAGAAAGTCCGAAGTGCCAGCCTCGGTGGCGTTTGAGAGAACATCAAGCGTGCCGCCATATTTACCGATGCTGTCATAGGGCACAACAACAAGCGGCTCTTGCGGGATACGCTCTGCCAGTGGCGGCAGATCCGGATTGCCCTTGATCTTGGCGTTCAGTGCCGCGCTGTCCGGATTGGACGAGAACGACATCTTACAGCCAGCCGCCGCTTCAAATTCTGCAACTTCATATTGCTGCGGATAGGCGCCGGATTTGACACCTTTCATGTCGGCCACGGTGATATCCGGGCAATTGGCATAGGCAGTGACTGGCATGGCCAGAAACGCTATTGCCGAAAGTAAATATTTCTTCATTAGTACCCTCCTGTTTCACTCCCAGAGCGGGAATATTATCTTACTTGCTTGGGATATTGCATGAGTATTGCAATTTTATGACATCCACAAAGTCTGAGGTCTTAGCGCCTCGTTATCTTCATGATGCATCTTCCCAAACCCGCATCTTCTGATATCTTTCATCAAAATCTGCCGCATGAGCAATATCTTTTTTTAAGAATCATTTCCCGACAGTCAACAGAAACCAACTCCGTGATACAGCCGATGTCTATCGGAGAATAGAAGGGAAATGTTGCATCTTAATGACACAGAATATCACTAAGGACTGAGAAAGTTGACGACCCATCACCGGTTCAGTTATCGCCTCTTTTCAAGCCCTTCGATGTTATCATCACCCGTGAAAACTGGCCTTCGGCGTGGTTCATCCGGTGACGCAAGAGCGCTTCGGTCAGCTCTAGTCGCACCCCTTGAAAGGCCGGATTCAGGGCAAGGTTTTCATGCTCGCCCTTGGCGGTGTGATCAAAGAGGATCGGCGGCAGATCGCCATTGAACTGGACCAATGTGTGCGAATCAGAACGGATGATTGCAAGGCTGCAGGACGTTGAATGAAGATTGAGATCTGTCTGCCAGATGGTCGGGTCGACCGGATCACCAAAATCAAGCTCGGACAAAGAATATGCTCGCCACTTTGTATCTGAGGCGCCTTTCAGCAGCTTTGTCAGTGGTGTTCCATCCATTGTATCGGGCACATCTATCCCCAAGATATCAAGAATCGTTGGCGTGATATCGATCGATTCCGTTGGCAGATTGATTCGCCTGCCAGCCATATCGGCATCCGCCATCGCCGATGGAACACGGATGATGAGGGGCACGCGAAAACAGGCATCAAAATAATGCATCTTCCCCCAGCTATGGTGATCGCCTAGCATTTCCCCGTGATCCGATGTCACGATGATGAGTGTATCATCATACTGGCCCGTCTCTTTGAGATAGCTGATGATCCGGCCAAAGTGATAATCGAGCTCGGCAACGAGACCCATATAGATAGATCTTACACTGGCAGTCGTTGCGTCCCCTGCTGTAAGATTGGGGCATCCTTCCACCATGTCGGTTACCTGACGATGTTCCATGGCAGGGCCGTTAAAGGGATGCGCCATGCGATAATCCTCAATCGAACCAGATTGCACAGCTGCAGGCATATCATCAGGATGGCAGATCGAATTATATGGCGCAGGTGCCACAAAGGGGGGATGCGGCCGAATGAATGTGACATGGGCACACCACCCCTTTTTACGGGTTGGCAGATCCGCTAGCACGCGATCGGCCAGGAACGCGGTGTCGCTATGCTCAGCCTTATAGAAGGCGGGCTGATCAACCTGGCCGCCCACAGGCGCATAGATATTCTGACCTTCCGGCACATCATATCCGAGCTCGGTCAGATGGGCCCGCCAGGTACGGCTGTCATCAAATCGCAGCTCAAAGGCTTCCATGAAGCCGTTCATCACCTGCTCATAGGAGGTAAGCACCGGATCATCTGCCGCGAAACGCCGCGGATCGGGCGAGGTGTCGGTGTAGCCATATAAGAGCGGCTGGATACCGGCACTGCGAAGTTCAGTCGCAAGATTTGGCTTGTCCTGCGGCAAGGGCGTCCCGTTGCGGGTCGACCGGTGATTCATCGCATATTGCCCGGTCAGGAGCGATGCCCGGGCCGGACCGCAAGGGCTGGTAACGGAGACATGATTGGTAAAGGTCACCGCATCATCCATCAGTGCCTTAAGATTGGGCAAGTCAACCGTTTTGGCCAGTGCCCCGGTGAGGCAATCGGCGCGCATCTGATCAAACACAACGAAAAGCACATTCGGCCGGTTAGGTTGCTTTATCATTTTGACGGACCCTTCTTCTGCTGACCTCTAAAAATCACACCAAACAAACACCGGAGATGAAAAGAGGTCAATGAAAATTCCTTTTGCAGCCCGGTGGATTTTGTAGCCCGGTGGATTTGATGACCGTTCCCCCGCGGCCTTATGGCGATAAGGCCGCCATGAAGGCCCGGATAATGGGTACATGACCGCGTGACTTGAGGTGGGCGAGGGTTTCCGGCATTTCCAATGCACCGCCTTCCAGATTGATCTGGTGAAGTCTGGTATCACCATCGATCTCAGCTTCGGAGACGAAGCCGATGCCAAACCCCTGCGCAACCATATCACGCATGGCCTCACGCCCCTCCACCACCATCGCAGGCTCAAGCCTGATCCCGGCTTTTCGTGCCGCCGCCAGCACGCGTGTCAGGGTCTGGGAGCCCCGCTCCCGAAAAATTAGCGGCAGCTCCTTCATTTCGGCAAATGAAAGATAGTCGGGCATGGCATCAAAGAAATGCAAGCCTGACACAGCCCTGATCGGGGATGTCCCAAGGGGAATTGAAACCAGATCCGCCTCATCCGTAACGCGTCCGAAAACCCCGATCTCCGACTCATAATTACGCAAGGCATTGAGGACATCCAACGAATTACCAGTTCGCATTTCCACCACCACCTGCGGATGCTGACGCCGGAACGCATGGAGCATGTCCGAGATATGGGCGGGCGAATCCACCATCACCCGAAGCGTCCCGTGGAGCGCGTGACGCGACTGATCAAGAAATTCCCCGATCGTATCTTCGACCTCAAAAAACTGACGGGTCAGCTCAAGAAGCCTTTCCCCCGCCTCGGTCAGCACGATTTTCCGATTGCGGCGGACAAAGAGCAACACATCCTGATCACGCTCAAGCTGCCTCACTTGTTCGGATAAAGAGGGTTGCGACTGGTTGAGATGCTCGGCGGCGCGTGAAAATCCACCCTGGCAGGCAACGTGATGAAAGGCACGAAGTTGAGTGTATCGCATATATCTATAGTTTTTACCTATGGATTGATAGTTTATAGAGATTATACATATAATTATTTCTGTGCCAAGCTGTTGTATCAGCTCAATTGCTGGCGGAGAGTTTTCATGACAATGGATCAATCAATCCCGACGGGTAAGGTTTTTTCTCCCCCTGCCATGGGGGAGCCCTATCTTCTGACCCCCGGGCCGCTCACCACCGCCTTTGAGGTTAAAGAGGTCATGCTCAAGGACTGGGGAAGCTGGGACGCGGATTTCCGGGCTTTAACGGCGGAGCTGCGCGCACGACTGCTGAACCTCCTTGGCAATGGTCTGGATGATTATGAATGTGTCCCGATTCAGGGGTCAGGTACTTTTGCGGTAGAGGCCATGTTGGGAACTTTCGTGCCCAGAGATGGTAAACTGCTGGTGCTGGCCAATGGTGCCTATGGTCTCAGGGCCGCCGAAACCATGCGGTATCTGGGACGGGATTTCCGCCTGCTTGACAAGGGCGACTATCTGCCGCCGCGGGGGCCAGAAGTCGCAACTATTCTGGCGGAGGATCCTAACATCACCCATGTGCTCGTCATCCATTGCGAGACAAGCTCGGGTATTCTGAACCCGCTCGAAGAGATTGCCGCAGTGACGGCAGCGGCTGGACGTGAACTCTTGATTGACAGCATGTCTGCCTTTGGTGCCATTCCCCTGGAACCTGCCCGGGTTCGTTTTGAAGCTATGGTGTCCTCGGCCAATAAATGCATCGAAGGCGTGCCCGGGTTCGGCTTTGTCTTTGCCCGCCGCGATGCGCTCGTGGCGGCGGCAGGGAATTGCCATTCGCTCAGCCTTGATATCCACGCCCAATGGGTGGCGATGGAAAAGACAGGCCAATGGCGTTTCACCCCGCCGACCCATGTAATAGCCGCCTTCATCGAGGCACTGAACCTGCACGATGCCGAAGGCGGCATCACTGGACGAGGGGCACGTTATACCCGCAACCGCGATGTGTTGGTGAAGGGCATGCGCGGCCTTGGTTTTGAAACCCTTTTGGATCAGGACTGGCTGTCGCCGATCATCGTTACCTTTTTCTGCCCGGTGGATCCTGCTTTTGAATTCACGCGATTCTATGAATTGATGAAAGCTGCCGGATATATTATCTATCCTGGCAAACTGACGGTGGTGGAAAGCTTCCGCATCGGCTGTATCGGCCGGATTGACGAGGCGGTCATGCACGGCGTCATCACGGCGGCGGCGGCGGCTCTGGAAGAAATGGGTGTCAAGAGCGCGGCACCACCTGCTGATGCCCTGGCCGAACGGAAGAGACTTTGTTCCTGAATTTCATCTGTTGTAATCTAGAAGGATCTATTCATGCCCCTAACCTCCCCAATTGAAGCCAATGGACGTAGCTATGCGGCGCCGAACACCTGCGCCGTTGCGATCTGCCTTGATGGCTGTGAGCCTGCTTATCTTGATGTTGCCATTGCCGAGGGGCTGATGCCAAATGTGGCAAGGATGCGCAGCGAAGGCACTGATCGGATCGCGCATTCGGTGATCCCCTCCTTCACCAACCCGAACAATATGTCAATTGCCACCGGCCGCCCGCCTGCGGTGCATGGCATCTGCGGCAATTTTCTTTTCGATCCGGAAACCGGCGAAGAAGTCATGATGAACGATGTCCGCTTTCTCAGGGCGCCGACTATTTTTGCAAGCTATTATGAGGCAGGTGCCCGGCTTGCGGTCATTACGGCCAAGGACAAACTTCGTGCCTTGCTCGGTGCTGGGCTGTCTTTTGACGATGACCGGGCGATCTGCTTTTCCTCTGAACGAGCGGATCAGGCAACGATGGAAGCAAACGGCATCAATGATGCCAGCGCCTGGCTTGGTCGGCCCGTGCCCGAAGTCTATTCGGCTGAGCTGTCGGAATTTGTTTTTGCCGCTGGATGCAAGCTTTTGGCTGAATGGAAGCCGGACGTGATGTATCTGTCCACCACCGATTACATCCAGCATAAATTCGCCCCCGACGAGCAGGGCGCCAAGGATTTCTATGCCATGGTTGACCATTATATCGGTGAGCTTGATGCGATGGGCGCGGCCATTGTGCTGACCGCCGATCATGGCATGAAGCCAAAACATGATGCGAATGGTGACCCGGCTGTCATCTACATTCAGGACCTGTTGGATGAATGGCTGGGCACGGCCGCAGCGCGGGTCATCCTACCCATCACTGATCCTTACGTCGTACATCATGGTGCCCTTGGTTCCTTTGCCACCGCCTATCTGCCGGATCGGACTGCTACAGGCGAGATTATCCAGCGGCTTGAGGCGATTGACGGCATCATGCTCGCCATTGATAAGGATGAAGCGGCGCGGAGGTTCGAGCTTCCCGCCGACCGGATCGGTGATATCGTCATTATTTCCGATGAGAACATGACCATCGGCACCTCCGAAGACCGGCATGACCTTGCCGCGCTTAAGGAGCCTCTGCGCAGCCATGGTGGGTTGACTGAACAGGAAGTCCCGTTCATCGTCAATCGCCGGATCAACCTGCCATCAGGCTCGGCATTGCGGAATTTTGATGCCTTCTACTACGCCGCCATCGCGGCATCCCAATAACCATCAGGCCAG
>CAZOLR010000041.1:12021-14551 GCA_964580905.1 uncultured Hyphomicrobiales bacterium
AAAAAGGCCAGCAAGAAGGAAGGACAGGTTTCCATGTCAGTCTCAGATATCCGCCGTGAAGCCATGCGTATTGGTGGCGAGAAGGTCTTCACCGATGATGTTGTCGAGGTGCGCTATCCATACACAAATGAGGTGATTGCCACGGTTCCTGCCGGCACCTCAGAACATGCCCGCAGGGCTTTTGAGATCGCTGCTGCCTATAAGCCGAAACTGACCCGATATGAGCGCCAGCAAATCCTCTTCCGGGCGGCAGAACTGATCCGTGAGCGGCGCGAGGAAATAGCCCATTGGTTGACCCTTGAGCTCGGTATCTGCAAACAGCATTCACTTTATGAAACTGGCAGGTCCTATGATGTCTTCACTCTTGCGGGCCAGCTTGCCATTCAGGATGACGGCCAGATATTTTCCTGTGATCTGACCCCGCATGGCAAAAGCCGCAAGATCTTTACCAAGAGAGAGCCGTTGCGGGCGATTTCTGCCATCACGCCGTTCAACCACCCGCTCAATATGGTGGCCCATAAGATTGCCCCGTCGATTGCCACCAATAATTGCATGGTCTGCAAACCGACGGAACTGACGCCCCTGACCGCCATCACCCTTGCCGATATTCTCTATGAGGCTGGCCTGCCCCATGAGATGTTCCAGATCGTCACCGGCTGGCCTGCGGATATTGGCGATGAGATGATCACCAACCCGAACATCGATATCATCACCTTTACCGGCGGTGTGCCGGTGGGCAAGATCATTGCCGAAAAGGCAGGCTATAAGCGGACCGCACTTGAGCTGGGCGGCAATGACCCGCTGATCCTTCTGAACGATCTTTCCGGCGATGATCTCGACAAGGCGGCGACGATCGCAGTGGCGGGTGCAACCGGCAATTCGGGCCAGAGATGCACCGCCGTAAAACGTATCCTGGTGCAGGAATCCATCGCCGATGACGTTGTTCCCCTTATCCTGGAGAAAGCCAAAGCCATTCGCTTTGGTGACCCGATGGACCCGGATACCCAGCTTGGTTGTGTGATCAGCCAAGAGGCGGCCGAAGTTTTTGAGAATCGAGTCCTCGAAGCGGAAAAGCTTGGCGCGAAAATCCTTTACCATCCCCGCCGTGATGGCGCATTACTGCCACCCATCGTGGTCGATCACGTTCCCCATGAATGTGAATTGGTAATGGAGGAAACCTTCGGGCCGATCGTCCCGATCGTGCGGGTGCCCGATGATGATGCCGCCGTGATGGCCATTTCCAACAGCACCGCCTTCGGGCTTTCTTCCGGCGTCTGCACCAATGACCTGATCCGCGCAACGCATTACATCGAAGGGCTTGATGTCGGCACGGTCAATATCTGGGAGCAGCCGGGCTATCGAATTGAGATGTCGCCCTTCGGGGGGGTCAAGGACTCCGGCAATGGCGTCAAGGAGGGCGTGCTGGAGGCAATGAAATTCTTCACCACCGTCAAGACCTATTCCCTGCCCTGGCCGTCCTGACCTGCCAATATTGGCTTAAGCCATGACCGCGCAAGTCTTTATCATCGTTCTTGCTGCCGCTTTGATGCACGCAACATGGAACGCCGTGGTTAAAGGTGCGGCGGACCGGACGATCACTTTCGGGCTGGTTTCGGCAGGCCATACTCTCCCCGCGCTCGCGGCAGTGTTCTTTCTGCCACTGCCCGACCTTGCAATGATCCCCTATATCATTGCCTCGACGGTCATTCACTGGGGCTATTATTACCTCCTGAACATGTCCTACCGGGTGGGTGATCTGTCACTTGTCTATCCGATCGCGCGCGGGTCAACACCCCTCTTGGTGGCAATACCGGCGTTTCTCTTTTTAGGTGAGGAGCTCTCGTTGGAAGGCTGGGCCGGCCTGCTCCTGATATCCGGTGGGATCATGATCTTGAGCTTCAGACCTTCCAGCACAGGACGGCCTCGCTTGGCTATTTTGCTTGCCCTTGGTACGGCCATAACAATTGCCGCCTACTCGCTATTGGATGGCCTTGGGGTTCGCATCTCGGATAAGGCATTTTCCTATATTGCATGGCTTTTTGTTGCTGAGGGTCTGATTGTTTTTTATATCTTCAGCACGCGGATGGAACGTCTGCGAGCGCTTTCCCGTAAGCAGATACTGATAGGCCTGTCTGGCGGGGTATTATCCGCGCTTGCATATGCGCTTGCGCTTTACGCCAAAACTCTGGCGCCGCTGGGGATGGTATCCGCGCTTCGGGAAACATCGGTGATTTTCGCCGCCTTGATCGGGCTGTTCTGGTTTGGCGAAGGCCCGGCACGACCTCGGCTGATCGCCGCCGTGATCGTTTCGACTGGCATTATCATGCTGGCAATGTCTTAGGCTGAACCGGTTTAATATTTGGATGAGTTTCGACTCTTATCGGCGGTATATTCCGTTCAACTGATTGTAGACTCCTTTTTCGCTCTGTGCCTGACTGAGTGATTTTTCCTCTACTACATCCATTGACCCATAACCCTCAGTAATAAAATCTGGGCAATGGCCGATGGACCGCTGGTGCAGTCATATCAA
>CAZOLR010000042.1:0-14279 GCA_964580905.1 uncultured Hyphomicrobiales bacterium
AATTTCTCAACCGGCTGGATGCCATGATCCTGTTCAATCGTCTTGGCCGGGATGACATGGCCCGTATTGTCGATATCCAGCTTGACGCGCTGGCGAAGAGGCTGGCGGATCGCGGCATCACCCTTTCCGTCAGCGAGGACGCCAAGGTCTGGCTCGGCGATCAGGGCTATGATCCTCAGTTCGGAGCACGGCCGCTGAAACGGGTGCTGCAATCCACGTTGCATGACCGTCTGGCTGAAGCTCTCCTTCAAGGGCAGTTTACGGATGGTGACAAGATTGCCATCAGTTTTGAGCCGTCGACAGGCGGGCTGAAATTTACGGCGGCGGGTGACATGCGCGAAAGCGCCTGATCATCTCTGATCGTGTTGAAAGTCGCGGGCAACGGTATCGGTCATCTCCGGTACGGTTGCCCCTCCTTTTTCATAACTTAGTCATTTATTCCCCCTCTCTTGCCATCTTAACCCGATCCCGGTATCACGGAAGAAATCACCTTAAACATTAACCAACCCCGAAAGACCTTCCGGCAAATGTTGGTTTTTCAAGGAAGATGCGATGATAGATCTGATGAAAAAACTTGTCGCGGGTGCGCCGCAACCTGAAGACAGCCATGAGGAAAAACTGCGTCTGGCCGCAACCGCGCTCCTGTTTCGTGCCCTCTATGTCGACGGCGATGCCGGACCCGAGGAGGAAGATCAGATCCGGCAGATCGTTACCCAGGAATTCGGTCTTTCGGAAGGTGAGGTTGACACGCTTCTTGCCGAAGCGAGAGATGCCGCCCGCAACGCAAATGATCTCTATGGCTGGACCAGGGTTGTGAACGCTGAATACAGCCATGATGAGAAGATTTACCTGATGGAAAAGCTCTGGCAGGTCATTCTGGCTGATGGTCGTATCGATCCTCATGAGCATGGCTTGATGCGGCGGCTGGCGGGACTGATCTATGTCAGCGACAGTGATTCCGCGCAAGCGCGGATGCGGGCAGGTTCCGCAACCTGAGCTGACCTTAGTAACGGACGGCAGAAAATCTTTTGCGCCTTGCATTCCGTCAAGGCGGGGTCTAACAGTAGAGTGTTGACGTTAACAAGCAGGAGTCGGTGATGGATAACAAATTTGAAATTGGTCTTGAAAAGCGCAAAGCCACCCTTGGCGCCGAATATGTCCAGAACTCGCTTGAGAACGCGGATGAATTCACCCGCCCCTTTCAGGAAGCCATGACCGCATGGTGCTGGGGATTTGGCTGGGGTGATGACGCGATTGATGCCAAAACAAGATCGATGATGAATCTTGCGATGATCGGCGCGCTCGGAAAAATGCATGAATGGGAAATTCATTGCCGCGGGGCTGTCAGAAACGGTGTTACGGTTGAGGAAATCCGCGCCATTATTCATGTGATCGGGATTTACTGCGGGGTGCCCCAATCTCTTGAGTGTTTCCGCGCCGCCCGCAAAGTGCTCGAAGAGCAGGGCCTTCTCTAGAATAGAATTTTATTACCGGAAAGGACAATCATCATGTCGCTGACACAGTTCTATATTGACGGGAAATGGGTGGACCCCGCATCCCCGGAAACCCTTGATGTTATCAACCCTGCAACCGAACAGGTCGCAGGCACTATCAGTGTTGGCTCTGCCGAAGATGTTAATCGTGCTGTTGCCGCCGCCAAGCGTGCTTTTTCGTCTTATTCCGTCACCAGCGTGAAGGAGAGGCTGGAATTGCTGACCAGCATAAGGGAAATCTACAAAAGGCGGTTTGATGATATTGCCGATGCCATCCGAACCGAAATGGGTGCGCCGGTTAATCTGGCGCGCGGGGCACAGGCGATGGTCGGGCTTGGCCATCTCAAGACAGCTATCCGTGTTCTTGGTGAGCATGTTTTCGAATACGAGCACGGCAATTTTCTTATCCGGCATGAACCGATCGGGGTCTGCGGGCTGATCACCCCCTGGAACTGGCCGATCAACCAGATTGTCTCCAAGCTTGCCCCTTGTCTTGCCTCAGGCTGTACGGCGGTCCTGAAGCCTTCGGAAATCGCGCCGCTTTCCGCGATGGTCATTGCCGAAATTATTGATGAAGCCGGGGCCCCTGCCGGGGTGTTCAACCTCGTTAACGGCTATGGCCCTGTGGTCGGTGAGGCCATGTCGGCGCATCCCGATATCGATATGATGTCCTTTACCGGCTCCACCAGAGGCGGGGTGGCGGTTGCCAAAGCCTCAGCCGACAGCGTCAAAAGGGTGAGCCAGGAACTTGGCGGCAAGTCAGCCAATATCATCCTTGATGACGCAAGCTTTGCCTCTTCCGTCGCCAAAGGCGTCGATGGCTGCATGAACAATACCGGCCAGTCCTGCAACGCGCCGACGCGCATGCTGGTGCCGCATCACCGCCATGATGAAGCTCTTGCGATTGCAAAAGAGGTCAGCGAAAACCTCAAGGTCGGTGACCCTCAATCCGAAGATACCGTTATTGGCCCGCTGGTCAGTGATGTGCAGTTCGACAAGGTGCAGCACCTTATCGAAACCGGCATCAAGGAAGGGGCAACCCTGGTGACCGGCGGTCCGGGCAAGCCGGAAGGCCTCAACAGCGGCTATTTTGTCAGAAATACGGTCTTTGGCCATGTGACCAATGATATGACCATAGCCCGTGAAGAAATTTTCGGCCCGGTTCTTTCGGTGATGTCCTATGAAAGCATCGATGATGCTGTCGCCATTGCCAATGACAGCGATTACGGGCTTGCCGCCTATATTTCGGGGGATGACAAAGACACAGTGCTTGATATCGCACGTCGACTCCGGGCAGGCCAGATCCATGTCAACGGCGGTTCCGGCGGCACGGATGCACCTTTCGGCGGCTACAAGCAGTCCGGAAATGGCCGTGAGAAGGCGGAATGGGGGCTTGAAGAATTCCTCGAGGTCAAGGCTATTCTCGGCACTTGATTTGCCAGCCTCTTTCGGGGCGCCATATCGTTAAACAGGTGCGTATCAGGGAAAGCCAGACATGGCCAAACTCTATTTCAATTTTTCGGCCATGAATGCCGGCAAGTCCACCATTCTGCTTCAGGCCTCGCACAACTATATCGAACGTGGCATGAAGACGTTTCTGCTGACGGCCGGTCTTGATGACAGGTCCGGCAGGACAGGCCAGATCACGTCACGGATAGGTATTTCAGCACCGGCAAGCTGTTTTGCCCCGGGCGATGATCTCCATGACCTGATCATGGCGCGGCACAAGCAGGAGCGCATTGATTGCGTGCTGGTGGATGAAGCCCAGTTTCTTTCACCTGATCAGGTGTGGCAACTTGCGGCGGTTGCTGATGGCGGCGGCATTCCCGTGATGTGCTATGGCCTCAGAACAGATTTTAAGGGGCAGCTTTTCCCGGGCAGTGCCATCTTGCTGGCCATATCGGATGATATCAGGGAGATACGGGCAATATGCTGGTGTGGCCGGAAAGCGACGATGGTGGCCCGGCTGGGGCCGGATGGCAGACCCGTCGAGGATGGCGATCAGGTGGAAATCGGCGGCAATGAGAAATATATCTCGCTCTGCCGCAAGCACTGGCGGCAAAGGGACCTTGGCGCATCGTGACGGATGTTCATTCCCCTGAATGGATATAATCCCGGCTCATCATCGGGGCGGCGTCAGGTTTGACCAGCTGAAGCTGGTAGACAACCAGTCGCTTGTGCCGGAAACAGGCCTCACTTGAGGCAAGGTAGAACTCCCATATCCGGGCGAAACGCTCATCGTAAAGACGGACGACATCATCCCTGTTGCGGAGGAAATTCTCCCGCCAGGATTTGAGTGTCTCTGCGTAATGCAGGAATAAGACTTCGACATCACTGATGGCAAGTGACGTTGTCTCCACCGCAAGGGTAAGCTCGGAGAGGCTCGGGATATATCCGCCCGGGAAAATGTATTTCTGAATAAATCGGTTTGTCGGCCGGGGAGATTGCGGTCGGCCTATCGTATGAATAAGGGCAACGCCGTCTTTTTCAAGACATCGTTCAACGCTGTTAAAGAACCGGGCCAGTTGCGTCTTGCCGACATGCTCCAGCATCCCGACGGAAACTATCCGGTCATAGAGAGCCTTTTCTTCACGATAATCCTGCAGTGCAAAGTCGACGGGCAGTTTAGCCTTGGTTGCGCGTCGTCTTGCCAGATCAAGTTGCTGATCGGAAAGGGTGACGCCCTTGACCACGGCCCCGGCGCGGGCCAGATCCAGTGCCATGCCGCCCCAGCCGCAGCCGATATCAAGGACCCGTGCCCCGGGTTCAAGCCTCAGCTTGCGGCGGATATGATCCTTTTTTGCTTGCTGGGCCGCATCAAGTGTCATGCCGGGGGAAGAAAAATAGGCGCAGGAATACTGCCAGTCCTTATCAAGAAAAAGCCCGTAGAGCGCATTGCCAAGATCATAATGGGCATGGACATTCTTTCGGGACTGCCGTCTGGTCCGGCCCTGACTTAACCGGTTGACCAGACCGAAAAATGATCCGGCCATCCGGATGGGAAGCGGCATCGCTTCTGATACAGCAGGGTCAAGAAATGCATAGACCAGGTTGTAGATATCCCCCCCGGAAATGGAAATGCGGCCATGGGCGTAGAGTTCTGCCAGCCCGACATCAGGGGAAAGCGCCAATTTCCAGATATCCCGGGAGTGGTGAAAAGATAAGGTCGGCCGCCCTTCAATCGCCTGATGAAGAACCGTGCCACCGGGCATGACGCAACCGATACCTGACGCTTTAAGAAGTGGATGTAAATATGTTCTGATCATCAATGCGGCGTTGAATTTCTGTCCCCAACAGATTGCGGTTAAACGCAGGACCCCCCACACGGCTTTCCCAAAGCGATGAGGGCAGAAGAAGCCATCCCCGGCTTGCAGTTCAGCCCTGGAGTCTGGTTATGGTGAAGATCAGGAGGTTTTTTCGTCAAATCACATTATTGTGATCAACCGGAGGGCATGAACCCGTCTTCTGTGTTCAGGAGGTTGAGGTCATCTGATCCAGTCTTAATCTGGCAATCTGATGTGTTTGCCTGATGGCGGTGTCGAATTCGGTATCCGGATCGTTCTCGACCCGTTCCCTGAAGGCAGTAAGGATGCTGGTGCGGGTGTGGTTGCGTACGGCGATGATAAAGGGAAAGCCGAACGTCGATGTGTACCGTGAATTAAGTGACTGAAAGGCGGCAAATTCCTCTTCGGAACAGGCATCAAGACCTGCCGACGCCTGCTCTTTTGTTGAATGCGCGGTGAGTTTGCCTGCAAGGGCCAGTTTGCCCACAAGTTCCGGATGGGCACGAAGCAGGGTAAGTTTGCGCTCATATGCAGCGGCGTCTACCACGGCCTGCATCCGGCGGGCGAGAATGGCAGGATCATTGTCCTGCGGGCCATATCCTTCTTTGGCGATAGCTTCGGCAACCCATGCCGCATGTTCATAAATCCCCCCATAGACGGCGACAAACGCATCAGCTGACAAGCCGGACGGGGCAGGGTTCAACATGGGTTTAGGTGACGAAGTGTTGTTTTCCGAATTCATGTATCAATGCAAGGGCCCGGGCCATCCCCCTCCAAATAACAAGATGTGATACGCTATGGCTTGCATAGGATACGAAATCATATCACATTAAACCATGACTTTTAACGAGGGGTGGAAATGACAGGTCGCCTGACAACACATGTCCTTGATACATCACGCGGCGTTCCGGCGGCAGGGCTTGCGATTGTGCTTCAACGTAAGACAGCCGGAGGTTATACCGATATGGTATCGGTCAAGACCAACAGCGACGGCCGGGTTGATGCCCCTTTGCTTGATGGCGATGCCATGGAGGCCGGACAATACCGCCTGATCTTTTCGGCGGGGGCATATTTCCGTGATCTCGGCACAGAACTGCCGGAATATCCCTTCCTTGATGATGTGGTGATTGATTTCGGTATTTCAGACCCGGATCAGCATTATCATGTGCCGCTTCTCTTGTCTCCATACGGGTATTCGACCTATCGCGGGAGCTAGGCATGCTTGATGCAGGCACTCTGGCAGAATTGGGTCCGTATCGCCGTATGGTGCGTTTCAGGCTCAACGGGGAAGAAAGATCAGCTGAGGGCATTTCACCTGATACAACACTTCTCAACTGGCTCAGGGAAGACGCTGTCTTAAAAGGCACCAAGGAAGGCTGTGCCGAAGGGGATTGCGGGGCCTGTACGGTGGTGGTGGCGCGGCATCGCGCCGATGGCTCGGTGGAACGGGTGCCGGTTAATGCCTGTATTCTCTTCATGCCCATGCTGGATGGTCTTTCCGTTACCACGGTTGAAGGTCTCCTTGGGCCGTCGGGGGAATTGCATCCCTGCCAGCAGGCCATGGTCACCGCCCATGCCAGCCAATGCGGTTTCTGCACACCCGGCTTTGTGATGGCGCTTTACGCCTTATGGGCATCGGGGAAAAAATTGACCCGGCAGATGATAAATGACGGGCTTGCCGGAAATCTCTGCCGCTGTACGGGGTATCGCCCTATTCTTGACGCCGGCCTCAGCCTTGATGAAACCCCATCTCCTGCCTGGTGTCAGGCACGACTGACCGCGGAAGATGAATGGCTTCATACCATCAAAGCCGACACGCAGATGAAGGAAACCCTGCTGGTGGAAGAGGGCGGATCAACCCTGATCCAGCCGGGTGATGCGGATACTTTTTCCCGGATATATGCATCACATCCGGAGGCGACGGTTCTTGCCGGTGCCACGGATATCGGGCTCTGGGTTAACAAACAGCATCGTCGGCTTCCTCTCATGATCTCAATCGGCCGGGTGGCGGAATACCAGAGGATTGAGATCAGGGGGAAAGAGATCACGATTGGTGCCGGTGTGACCCACCATGAAGCCATGCAAGCCCTGTCCGGGTATTTCCCCGATCTGGATGAGCTTCTCCGGCGGTTTGGTTCCGCCCAGGTGAGAGCAAGCGGCACGGTAGGCGGCAATATTGCAAATGGCTCTCCGATCGGTGATCTGCCCCCGGCTTTTCTTGCCCTCGGGGCTGAAATTCACCTCAGATGCGGGGCGAAAGAAAGATCCCGCCCGCTGGATGGGTTCTTTCTTGATTACATGAAAAAGGACCTGGGAGGCGGTGAACATGTCAGCCATCTGAGTATTCCGACACTCGATGAAGATGAAATCTTCGCCTGCCACAAGGTTTCCAAAAGGTTTGATCAGGATATTTCTTCGGTCATGGGGGCGGCAAGGCTGCGACTGAAAGGAAATCGGGTCATCGCGGCGCGGCTTGCCTATGGCGGTATGGCGGCAATACCCAAGCGGGCCCCGGCAACCGAAAACGCGCTTGAAGGTATTGATCTGGCGGATACGGAGGCACTTGAAGAGGCTGTGTCATGTCTTGAGGCAGATTTTGCGCCGATTTCGGATATGCGGGCCAGCGCAGATTACCGGATGAAGGTCGCGGCGAATTTTATCTATCGCCTGGCCCATGAACAGGTAAACGGGGCTGTCCCCCGTCTTGCTTCAGCGGCGGGATGGTAGGCCATGCCCGGGCAGGTACGTCAATCCCGTTTTCATGATAGCGCCCATCTGCATGTCAGCGGAAAGGCGCGATACACGGATGATCTGCCCGAACCTCCGGGCCTGCTTCATCTCTGCCTCGGGCTCTCCGCTACAGCTCACGGGCATATCCGGTCCATGAACCTTGATGCGGTCCTTAGCGCCCCGGGTGTTGTCGGGGTGCTGACGGCTGACGATATTCCCGGCACCAATGATGCAAGTCCCATCGCCGGGGATGACCCGATTTTTGCTGATGATCTGGTGTCGTATCACGGCCAGTCCCTTTTTGCTGTTGTGGCCAAAACCCGGCTTGAGGCCAGGCGTGCTGCGGCCCTTGCTGAAATTGAATATGACCCTCTGCCAGCTGTGCTGACCATAAAGGAGGCAATGGAAAAAGGCAGCCTGCTTGCTGCGCCTTCGGTGATGCAACGCGGTGATCCGGAGAAAGCGCTCAACGCCTCGCCGCACCGGCTGTCCGGAGAGATCAGCATGGGCGGTCAGGAGCACTTCTATCTTGAAGGTCAGGCTGCGATGGCCCTGCCGGGTGAGGATGGTTCGGTTCATGTCTTCGCATCTACCCAGCATCCCACTGAAATTCAGCACAAGATCGCGGCGGCGCTGGCCTGCCCGTTTCATCAGGTGACGGTTGAAGTCCGCCGGATGGGGGGTGCTTTCGGCGGTAAGGAAAGCCAGGGCAACCTGCCTGCGCTGGTGGCGGCTGTTGCCGCGCATCGGTTTGGCCGCCCCGCCAAGATCGTCTATGACCGGGATGACGATATGCGGCTCACGGGCAAGCGCCATGATATGCTTGTCCGCTATGAGGCCGGGTTTGACGATGAAGGCAGGATCAATGCCATCCTTGCTGATCATCACCTGAGATGCGGCATGTCCTGGGATCTGTCCCAACCCATTGCGGACCGGGCGATGCTCCATGCCGATAATGCGTATTTCCTGCCGGCGGTGCGGGTGAAGTCATTCATGCATAAGACACACACGCCGTCCAATACGGCGTTCCGTGGCTTTGGCGGCCCGCAGGGCATGGTCGGAATGGAACGCATCATTGACGCCATTGCGCATCATCTCGGCCTTGATCCTGTTCTTGTCCGGCAACGAAATTTCTATCCGGACGCGAGCAGGCCTGACCCTTTAAGGCAGATGACCCCTTACGGGATGGAGGTGACAGATGCCCCGATCAACGCGCTGACCGATCAGCTCATCACATCTTCCGATTATCATGCACGGCGCGCGCAGATCGAAGCGGAGAACGCATCTGATCCGGTTGTGCGGCGGGGTATTGCCCTTACCCCGGTGAAATTCGGCATTTCCTTTACCAAGACATTTCTCAATCAGGCCGGTGCGCTGGTGAATGTCTATACCGACGGATCCGTTCAGCTGAATCACGGCGGCACGGAAATGGGTCAGGGGCTGCACACCAAGATCAGGCAGATTGTTGCCGATTGTTTTGCTCTCCCGCTTGAAGATGTCCGCATCACTGCGACAACCACGGGCAAAGTGCCGAACACTTCCGCCACCGCCGCCTCTTCCGGCACCGATCTCAATGGCATGGCTGCGCATAACGCGGCGACGGAGATCCGCTCACGGATGGCGGAATATCTCGCCGGTCTTTATCAGACATCACCGGAAGAGGTGGATTTTACCGGCGGGAATGTCCTTATCGGAAAGACAGCTCTCTCTTTCAGGGAGGCGGCTGAACAATGCTGGATGGGGCGCATCCCTCTGTCGTCCACCGGGTTCTACGCAACGCCTGAAATCGACTGGGACAGGGAGAGTTTTTCAGGTCGTCCGTTCTATTATTTCGCCTATGGTGCCGCGGTCACGGAAGTTGCGGTGGACACGTTTACCGGCGAGAACCGGATACTCAGATGCGATATTCTTCATGATGTCGGCCATTCCATCAATCCGGCGATTGACCGTGGACAGATTGAAGGCGGATACGTGCAGGGCGCAGGCTGGCTGACTATGGAGGAAATCGTCTATGGTGACGACGGCAGGCTGGCAACCCACGCGCCATCAACCTACAAGATCCCGGCCCTTTCGGATCAGCCTTTGGATTTCCGGGTTGAACTTTTTGAAGGCGGGGGAAATCCTGCCGGGGCTATACATCGCTCAAAGGCGGTGGGTGAGCCGCCTCTGATGCTGGGGATCAGTGCTCTCATGGCGCTCAGCGATGCTGTCCGCGGGTATAAGGGATCAGGTCTTTATCCTGATCTGCATGCTCCGGCGACACCTGAACGCATCTTGCATGCCCTGACACGCCTTAAGGAAGAAGGGCAATGATAAAAGCCTGGAAGCCGGCTTTACGTGAACTCATGGATGATGATGAGGCGGCGGTGCTTGTCACCGTTATTGAGGCGCGGGGCTCGACCCCCCGTGATGAAGGGGCATGGCTTGCGGTGGGAGGCAAAGGCTTTATCGGTACAATCGGCGGCGGCGCGCTTGAATTCGATGCCATCGCCCGGGCAAGAGATCTCCTCAGTCAGGAAGGGATGTGGCTGCGGCAAGTCGTTGAACAGCCACTTGGTCCCAATCTCGGCCAGTGCTGTGGTGGTCATGTCAGGCTGTTGTTTGAGCGGATAGGCAAGGCCGAAATGGCTGAGCTTGCACGGTTGAGTGAACATGCCTCCACCTGCCATCCGCTGAAATCCGGGGTGCCGGCCAGCGATATATCAACAGAAAGCCGTGAGGATACCCATTCAGTATATCACCGTCCGGCAACAGCCTCGCCGCGTTCGTTATTCGTTTATGGGGCGGGGCATGTGGGTCGGGCGCTGATGGCTATTACCGGAGATCTGGGTTTTGACCGAACCTGGGTTGATATCAGCCGTGACCGGTTTCCCGCAACCGTGCCGGAGGATATCAATGTGCTGGTGGCGGCTCAACCTGATGTTGCGGCGGGGTATGCGCCGGACAATGCCGTCCATCTTGTGCTGACTCATGATCACGCGCTGGATCAGGAGATTTGCGCAACGCTCCTCAACAAAGGAAAATTTGGCTTTCTTGGCCTGATCGGATCAGATACAAAACGGACACGTTTTACCCGCAGGCTTTCTGATGCCGGAATTGATCCGTCCATGCTGGACAGGCTGGTCTGTCCTGTCGGGATCAGGGCTGTCAGGGGCAAGGACCCGGCACGGGTTGCGCTGTCGATTGCAGCCCAGCTTGCCAGTCTGTAGAATGGAACGAGGGGGAATGAAATGATTGATCTGATACTGGTTTGGGCAGAAATGCTGATCCGCTGGCTTCATGTCATAGCCGGTGTGGCCTGGATAGGCTCTTCCTTTTATTTTATTGCTCTCGATCTGAGCCTGAAGCCCGGCAAAGATCTCCCGAAGGAAGCTTACGGACAGGCCTGGCAGGTTCATGGCGGTGGATTTTACAATATGGTGAAATATCTGGTGGCGCCGGAGCGGATGCCGTCTGAACTCACCTGGTTCAAATGGGAAGCCTATGCAACCTGGCTTTCCGGCGCCGCCCTGATGGTGGTGATTTACTATTTCGGTGCGGAACTGTATCTGATCGACTTTGAGGGGGTGTATCTTGAACCCTGGCAGGCGGTGGCCATGTCTCTTGGCGGCATCGTTCTGGGATGGGCGGTGTATGATGTCATCTGCCGGTCTCCTCTGGGTCGGTCAACAGGTATGCTGGCCGGGTTTGTGTTTGTCTTTCTGATGGTGATGAGCTGGGGATATGCCCAGATTTTTGCTCCGCGCGGGGCTTTCATGCAGATGGGGGTCATGATGGGCACGATCATGGCCGCCAATGTGCTGATGGTGATCATCCCCGGGCAGCGCAAGGTTGTGGCAAGTCTGATGGCAGGAGAAGACCCTGATCCCGAATACGGACGCCGCGGCAAGCAGAGATCACTGCACAATAACTACCTCACCCTGCCGGTGGTTCTGGTGATGATCGGCGGGCATTATCCGGTGCTGTATGCAACCGAATATGCCTGGGTTATCCTTGGGTTGGTGCTTGTTATCGGCGGGCTGGTCCGCCATTTCTTCAACACAAAACACAAAGGTGATCCGGCCCCTTGGTGGACATGGGGGGCTGCTGGTGTATTGATGGCGCTGGCTTTCTGGGTCGGGTTGATGGGCTCGCCCGTGATGAAAAATGCCGGAGACGAAGCCATGGTGAGTGAGGATCTCAGCAGTGATGCGATAGCCCTTGTGATGGAACGTTGCGGGATCTGTCATGCGGCTCAACCGGAATGGGATGGCATGGCCCTGCCGCCCAAAGGCGTCATCCTTGATCATCCCGATGCCATTAACCGGGCGCGAAAGAAGATTGCCGAACAGGCCGCGTGGTCTGACGCGATGCCGCCTGGCGGGGTGATAAGCCTGACAACAGCGGAGCGGCAGTTGCTTGCCGCCTGGTATGAAAACAGATAGGGATACCCAATGCCATTTGTACTTTCACCGGAACCTTTAACCAAACAAAACTTTGCCCCTTATGGCGATGTGCTGGAAATTGACGGGGCTGAACAGTTCCCGATCAATGCGGGCACCACCACCCGGTTTCACCGGCTGGCAGATGTGGTCGCAAGCCCGCCGGATGGCCAGGTGATCCTGTCGATATTCCGGGGGACACGCCGCCCTTCCCCGATTTCCATCACCATGATGGAACGCCACCCTCTCGGCAGTCAGGCCTTTTTCCCGCTCAGCCCGTCCGACTGGCTGGTGGTGGTGGCGGATGACCGGGATGGAAAACCTGACCCTTCCGGTCTGCGGTGTTTTCAGGCAAGCGGCATACAAGGGGTGCAATACGCGCCGGATGTCTGGCATCACCCGCTTCTTATCCTTGATCCGGTGCAGGATTTCTTCATTGTTGATCGTCACGGCGGCGGCAACAATCTGGAAGAACATGAATTTGACAGCGTCGTGGCGGAGATCAGGATCTAGCCGTTCACAAGATCCATGGAAAATTTGCGATGCCGCTGCATAAGCTCGCCAAGATCCATGGTGGTCAGTCTGCCATCGCGCACCACCAGCCTGCCATTGATGATGGTATGGCGCGTCTTGACCGGACCGCAGAAAATGAGGGCGGCCACCGGATCATGGAGAGCGCCGGCAAAATCGATCTGGTTCAGATCAAAGATGGCCATGTCCGCGGCGTAATCCGGTGCAATCTGGCCGATATCATCCCGGTTGAGGACACGGGCGCCATCGCGTGTTGCCATGGTCAGGGCATCACGGGCGGTCAGGGCGGCGGGGTTGCCCCCGACCCGCTGGAGCAACATGGCCTGGCGTGCTTCGTTCAGCATATGCCCGCTATCGTTGGATGATGAGCCGTCAACGCCAAGCCCCACCGCCACGCCATGGTCACGCATCTTGCGGACAGGGGCGATGCCGCTCGCCAGCCGCATGTTGGAACAGGGGCAATGGGCAATCCCGGTGCCGGTCCGGGCAAAAAGATCAATTTCAGACGTGTTGAGACGAACACAATGGGCATGCCAGACATCTTCCCCGACCCAGCCCAGATCTTCGGCATAATCTCCCGGACGTTTGCCGAATTTTTCTTCGGAATAGATAATGTCTTCCTCGTTTTCGGCAAGATGGGTATGCAGACCAACACCTTTTTCCCTTGCCAGAACCGCGCTGTCCCGCATAAGTCCGGTGCTGACACTGAAGGGTGAGCAGGGAGCAAGAGCCACTCTCGTCATGGCAAATCGCGCCGGGTTGTTGTAAGCGTCCACCACGCGCTCACTTTCCTTCATGATGAAGATTTCATCTTCAATGAGGTAATCGGGCGGCAGGCCGCCTTTGCTTTCGCCTATGCTCATCGAGCCGCGGGTTGCGGTAAAACGAACGCCGACATCTTCGGCGGCGGCAATGCTGTCATCAAGTCTGGAGCCGTTGGGATATATATACTGATGGTCTGATGAGGTGGTGCAGCCGGTCAGGGCGAGTTCGGCAAGCCCGAGGGCAACAGCGGCCTGAATGGCATCCGGATGAAGGCGCGACCAGATCGGGTAGAGGGTCTTGAGCCAGCCGAAGAGCGTTTCGTTCTGGGCGTCCGGCAGGACACGTGTCAGGTTCTGGAAAAGATGGTGATGGGTGTTGATCATACCGGGGATGACAATGTGGCCCGAAAGGTCGATGACCTCATCTGCGGTGTGCGGCAGATCATGGCTCTGGCCTACAGCTTCAATAACACCATCCCGGCAGAAGACAGATGCACCGGATAACTCTCTTCGATCGGCATCCATGGTGACCAGAGTGTCGATATTTTTAAGCAGTAAGGTTGTCATGGGTGTTCCATAAAAAATCCGTTGCCGGTATATGCCGGCAACGGAAAGATTCTTATGGCTTACAGATAAAAATGCAAGCCTTTGGGTTAATGGTCGTCTTCGGGCAGAATCTGGTTCAGCACGACGGACAGGAAAGCCGCCGGCAAGAGCCCGGAAGCCAGCAGGATCTGCGCTGTCTGGGGCAGATGCTGCAAGGCTTTGGGTTCCAGATGCAGGCCGAGACCAAAGGCAAGAGACAGCGCAAGGATCATCATGTTCCGGCGTGACCAGTTCACATCAGCGAGCATATTGGTGCCCGCCGCCGCAACCATGCCGAACATCACAATCACCCCGCCACCCAGTACCGAGATCGGCATCGCGGCAATGATCGCACCGATCTTGGGCACGAGACCACAGAGGATGAGGAAAACAGCGCCGGTGGTGACAACGGCCCGGGACATGACGCCGGTCATGGAAATCAGCCCGACATTCTGGCTGAAGGACGTGTTG
>CAZOLR010000043.1:0-3798 GCA_964580905.1 uncultured Hyphomicrobiales bacterium
GGAGTGCTCTATACGATCACGACCCAGATTGCGTATATGACGCCGCCTTTCGGCTACAATCTCTTTCTGATGCGCGCAATGGCACCGCCGGAAATCAGGTTAAAAGACATTTACCGGTCTATTATTCCGTTTGTTGTGGTTATGGCACTGGCGCTTGCGCTGGTCATGATTTTCCCGGGCATCGCCCTTTGGCTGCCTGAATTCGTTTACGGGAAGTGATTAGAAAGGAGCCCTGATGTGGATATTCAACCCTTAACCCCACATCCGATAACAACATATAACACTAAAAAACAGGAAGGAGACATATTATGACAACCAGACGTAATTTTATCGTTGGAACGGCAGTTGGTGCGGTAGCGGCACCACTGGCTGCTCCTGCCATCGCACAGTCGACCATCAAATGGCGGATGCAGACCTATGCCGGCGGTGCGCTGGCAGAACATGTGGTTAAGCCTGCGATTGACATGTTCAACAAAATTGCCGGCGACCGTATGCAGATTGAGCTCTTTTTTGCAGATCAGCTTGTCCCGACCGGTGAACTTTTCCGGGCGATGCAGCGCGGAACAATCGATGCGGTTCAGTCGGATGACGATTCCATGGCATCACCGACGGAAGTGACGGTTTTCGGTGGGTATTTCCCTTTTGCCAGCCGCTATTCCCTCGATGTGCCTGTTCTCTTCAACCAGTATGGACTGAATGAGATCTGGGATGAGGAATACGCCAAGGTAGGGGTCAAGCATATCAGCGCCGGTTCCTGGGATCCGTGCCATTTTGCCACGAAAGATCCTATTAACAGCCTTGCCGATCTCAAGGGCAAACGTGTCTTCACCTTCCCGACGGCCGGACGATTCCTCAGCCAGTTCGGGGTGGTTCCGGTCACCCTGCCCTGGGAAGATATCGAGGTTGCTGTCCAGACAGGTGAGCTTGATGGTATCGCATGGTCCGGCATTACCGAAGATTACACGGTGGGCTGGGCTGATGTGACCAATTATTTCCTCACCAACAATATATCCGGTGCGTGGATTGGTCATTTCTTTGCCAATATGGGCCGCTGGGAAGAGCTGCCTGAAGATCTTAAGTTGTTGCTCAAGGTTTGCATGGAACAGTCTCATTACTATCGCCAGTGGTGGTACTGGGGCGGTGAAGCGGCCCTTCGTGTCAATGGCACCAAGATGAAACTGACATCTATTCCGGATGCTGAATGGGCTCAGGTTGAAGCCGCTGCCCGCAAGTTCTGGGATGAAATTGCGGCGGAGTCCCCGACCAAGGCAAAGGTGGTTGAAATCTTCAAGCGCTATAACTCGGATATGGAAAAAGCTGGCCGGCCATATCGGTACAGCTGACGTATTCTTGCCTGAAAAATTATTGATCTGACGAATGGGAGCTCCGCCTTGGCGGGGCTCCCGGCTTTTTCCTGAAAAGATGTGTCCGCGTTCTGTCAGAAATAAATGATTTACGGGCTTTTCAGCGTGATGGTGTTTTCGTAAAACTTACACTGGCCATGGCAAGGTGGTCTTGATAGAGGTGGATAAACATCAGGGTGAAACCATGACAATACTTATGATCGGGGCTGGTCAGGCGGCGCTGACCACTGCGGAAAAATATCGCGCGCTGGGCGGGGATGACGAGGTGATCCTTCTCGGAGATGAGCTGTATCTGCCCTATCAGCGCCCCCCTTTATCCAAAGCGTATCTTGCAGGAGATATGGCGCTTGAACGTCTTTATCTCCGGCCCCCGGAATGGTTTGAGAAAAACAACATCAGCATCCGGCCTGGCTGTCTTGTCGAGACCATTGACAGGGCGGGAAAAACGGTAGGGCTCCATGATGGTGAAATTCTTGGCTACGACAAGCTTGTGCTGGCGACAGGCTCCCGGGCGCGGCCTCTGCCGGAAAAACTGACAAAATCGGCAGAAGGCATCTATACCTTACGCAGTCTCAAAGATATCGATACCATGCGGGATGAATTTAAGCCTGGCCGACGCCTTCTGGTTGTTGGTGGCGGATATATCGGGCTTGAGGCCGCCGCCATTGCCCGCAAGCTTGGGCTTGAGGCGACGGTTGTCGAAGCTGCTCCGCGCATCCTCGGCCGGGTTGCAAGTGCTGAAACAGCAGACTTTATCCGAGACATGCATCTTGCCCATGGGGCCAAAATACATGAAGGCACGGGCCTTGCGTCCTTTGAGATATCGGGTCACCGCGTTACCGCCGCGATCCTGAGCGATGAGACGAGGATTGAAGTCGATTTTGTGATTGCAGGTATCGGTATTCTTGCCAATACGGAACTTGCAGAGGCGGCTGGCCTTGATTGCGACGAGGGTATTCTTGTCAACGAGCAATGCCGGACAAATGATCCGGATATCTACGCTTGCGGGGACTGCACCCGGTTTGAATATGAAGGTGAGCGTATCCGGCTTGAGAGCGTTGGTAACGCAATCGATCAGGGTGAGGTCGTGGCGGCCAATCTTGCGGGGCAAGAGACATCCTATAACCCGAAACCCTGGTTCTGGTCAGATCAGTACGACATGACATTGCAGATTGCCGGTCTCAATATGGGGTATGACAACACCATTGTCCGGCAGGGCGCCAGGGAAGGGACGCAATCTGTCTGGTATTACAAATCCGACACCTTGCTTGCGGTGGATTCCCTTGGTGATCCGCGCACCTACATGATTGCAAAACGTATTCTTGATGCCGGTAAAAATGTGCCTAAGGCCATCGCATCAGATCCGGAGGCAAATCTCAAAGACTGGCTCTGACCGGCGTCAGGTTTATCTCTGCTGACTGGTAGGTCAGCACACAGATCTTGCAAATCTCTTTATTTGCTCGACTATAAGGGGTAGTTTAAAGCAAATACACCTAACCATTGGTTATCAGGGGCGGAAGGAAGATCGGGGTCATGCTCGGGCAGATTGATGCAATAAGGGCTGAAGTATTCGGGCAATCATCTGCTCTCGCGCAGATTGCCGTTATACTTTTTGTTGTCTCCGTCATTCTCCTGTTGCTTTCTCTTGTCAGTTTTCAGTTATCCCGTATCAGGCAACGTGAAGAAGACAGAAGATACAGAAATCAAAGAAATGTTCCGGTAGATACTGCACCTCGCACCCAACCGGTTGTCAGCGTATCCTGGGGCCAGTTTGAAGAAGATAAAGATCAAGAGGCATCCGGCATCACCGCAAGTCAGGCTGAGGTGAAGCCGGAAATTTTACCGGAAGAATTGCATGAAGACACAGTGGCCGACCTTCCGCAGCAAGAAGAGGTGGTCTCGGATAAGGTGATCGGGGAGATGCCGGTTAATGTGACCTATCTCAACCGGAGTAGTGCGAATAATTCAGGTTCTGTCCAGGCACGAAGAGGGGCAGATCTCTCCGGTCAGAGAATAGGGCCTCTTGTTTTCCATTCATCCAAACCCGATACCCTTCCGGAAACGCCGTCCGAAAAAGATGCCGGGCTTACGGATGAAAATCTGGACGGGTTCATCTTCAATCAGCGCAGAAGGGCGGAGCCGGCCAAATCGCCCCGGCCAGTCATGTACGATCATCCGGAAACTGATGCACCAGCGGCCGCGACAAATTCCCTGTCTTCCACCGCGTCGCCGCCGGATACTTCTGATGATCAGGCCTTGGCTGAACTTGGAAAGATCGAAGATCTCATGAAAGAGTTGAAAAAAACCTATCAGGCGGGGCAGATTTCTTCTGATGTTTACGCAGCTGAAAGCCGGAAATTGTATGATGAAGCACAGCAGCTGATGGCAAAATTGTGAAATTTTTAAGCCGGATTTGGCTATGAAATAGATATTG
>CAZOLR010000043.1:3898-14048 GCA_964580905.1 uncultured Hyphomicrobiales bacterium
ACTTTCCATGACCGTCATCGATACCGACCTTCAGGGCAGCAGTTACGAAAGCCTGTCGCCGGTTTTTCCTAAGGGTTCGGTCCGGCATCTCCCTATCAGCGGCCGGTATGATGCGGTTAACGTTATGACGCTGGATACGCTGATGCGGAGTGAGCTGTCGGGCAGTAATCATATAACGCTTCTGGATACCTCTGCAGGAAAGCCGGAAACACTGCATCAGGCAATCATGATGTGCCGATGCCTGTTGGTGCCTGTTTCCCTGTCCTGGACAGATATTCGCCCGACCTCCGATTTCATTCGTGAAATCCAGGAGCTAAAAGACAATTCCGAAAGTCTTACCCCGCATCTGATTGTTGTCCCGAACAGGCTTCCGCCGCAGCAACGCAACCTGAATTATCTTGCCAAAGCACTGACCGATATGGATGTGGTAATTGCACCCGGCTTGTCGGAATTATCGGTCATCAAGCATCAGTCGGAAAGATTTTCCGGTCTGGGAGGTACATATGGGACGAGATTTTTCGATGAGTTCGAGCGTTTCGGCCAGTTCATCTGTGACTATGTGCTGACGGGCAAGCTTGATCAGATCTACAGCGACAGCAATGTCGTCCCCTTGCGGGGATAGTCTTTACATGTGATAAAGACAGTGTTGTAACACTTTTCCCAGAATAGAATTTCCAAATGAAAAAGCTTGTTCTTCTTGCTGTCCCCCTTATTGCCATCGGATATTACCTCTATGTTCAAATGGGTATAACGGCACAATCAACACAGAAAATCGTTGCCGAAATTGAGCTTGTGAACGCCTGTGATGTGCCGTCTGATTACTTTGCCGTTAAGAACTTGCAAAACGGGCGGATATATTCTCTGGCCAAGGGCCGCGTCAGCATTGATGCGGTGCAGGGGGAAAAACTTCAACTGGTGCTCAGCCCGAGATACAAGGACGTGGAATACGATGGGATGATTTTCAAGGCGAAAACATCACAGCGTGTGACGGCGGACTGTTCTTTCGGGGAAAAGCAGCGAGGCGTCACCGAAGGGCTGAACAAGACCTTCAGTTCAGGTGATTGATCCGTGCCGTATCTTTTGCTTAGTTAAGACAGAAGCTGAGGCAGATCAGATATTCCTGTCATGGTGAAATCTTTTGTGATTTCAACTCGGCTCACACTGTCCTATCATATGTTTAGCATGAAAACACTAGGCCCGACGGTGAAATGAGCACATATCTGACAACAAAAGAGGTGGCGGCTCTTATGCGTGTCAAAGAGCGCAAGGTCTATGATCTTGTGGCACGGGCGCTCATTCCCTATCACAAGACAACGGGCAAACTGCTCTTTCCGCGAGACGACATCATGCATTGGCTGGAGCACGGCAGGAAACCGGCCACCCGTCCGGCCACCATAACCGGCAGTCACGATCCGTGTCTTGAAGATGTTTTGCGCCAGTCAGGCGCGAATATTGCGTCGATCTGGAATGGCAGCAGCGAAGGGTTGGTGTTGGTTGAAGAAGGCAAGGCGGCCGCCAGTGCCCTGCACATCTTTGATCCTGCTGACCAGTCGTGGAATATAAATACCGTGCGTGAGCGTTTCGCTTCTGAAAATTTTGTCCTGATTGAATGGGCAAGACGGCGGCGGGGTTTGATCACGACGACACAACTCGAAGGCCGCATCACCGGGTTTGGTGATATCAGCGGCCATCGTATCTGTCTGCGGCAGAAAGGTTCAGGCAGTCAGTTGCTGTTTGATGATCTGATGGCACGAAACGGTGTTGAGCGTGATGCAATTCACGAGGCTTGCGAAAAGCATACGGAACTTGAAGCCGTTCTTTCCCTGATTGAAGGAATTGCCGATATTTCCTTCGGGCTTGAATACCTGGCCCGCCGGTATAAGCTTGGCTTTGTGCCGGTGCTTGAAGAGCGTGTTGATCTGCTTGTCTCCCGGCAGTTTTATTTTGAAGATGAGTTTCAGCAATTTCTCCGCTTCTGTGAAAGCACCGAATTTAACCGGATAAGAGACAGTTATCCCGGCTATGATTTTACGCATCTCGGTGCCGTTCACTTCAATTCAGCGTGACCTGTTTTTTGATCTATTTCGCGTTGGGGAAGAAAAGCTTTTTCCCGTTCACCTCATAAGAGGCGATTGTCTTTTGCCCTTTTTCTGAAACCAGCCAGTCAATAAAAGCCTGACCTTCCCGGGATTTAACGGTCGGACATTTTTCCTGGCTGATCAGCATGACCCCATAGGGGTTGAACATATCCTCGTCACCTTCGACCATGATGGTGAAATCGCCCTTGTTGCCAAAATTTATCCAGGTTGCACGGTCCGTCAGGGTATAACCGCCCATCCCTATAGCGGTGTTGATCGTCGCTCCCATGCCGGAACCTGTTTTACGGTACCATGTGCCTGATGCCGCTTCCTGATCAATGCCGGCTGCGGCCCAGAGGGATTTCTCTTTGCTATGGGTGCCGGAATCATCCCCACGTGAAGCAAACAGCGCCTTGGCAGCCAAAACTTTTTTCATTGCAAGAACCGCGTCATCAAGACCTTTGATCCCGGCGGGATCCGCCGCAGGCCCGATAATCACAAAATCATTATACATGACGTCATATCGGCGTTCAGCATAGCCTTCTGCCACAAATTTATCTTCCCGCTTGCGACTGTGGACAAACAGAACATCGCCGTCGCAATTCATGGCATTCTTGATGGCGGCACCGGTGCCGACAGCGACAACATTCACGGTTATGCCTGTATCGGCTTTAACCACGGGCAGAATGTAATCATAGAGACCCGAATTCTTCGTCGAGGTTGTGGACTGCACAATGATCGTATCTTCTGCAAAGGCAGAATTCATGATCATCATCGCGGTGGTTGCGGTGAAAAAGATTTTTCTGAACATTTTTCGTCTCCTTTGGTTGCGTCATGGTTGATGTTTTAAATCACCAGCTCTCCCGCCAGATAGGCCTGTGCCGGAAGAGAGACAGGTTTTTTAAAAAACGCGGATGAAAGGCTGTGCTCACATACCGCGCCGTTGTTGAGAAAAATGACATCATCGGCAAGACGCTTCGCCTGGCCGATATCATGGGTGACCGCGATGATCTTCGTGCCAGATCGCCCCACGTTTATAATGATATCTTCGATGATCTTGGTTGACGCCGGATCCAGATTGGACGTGGACTCATCAAGGAAAAGAATATCCGGGCGGGTAATCAGCGCTCGTGCCAGTGCTAGCCGCTGCTTTTCACCTCCCGATAACAGCCGGGCGGACTGATCAGCCAGATGGTCAAGGCCAACCTGATCAAGAATGTCATGAATATGCGTGTTGTCTGCTGTCTGATGACGGGTGGCGGCAAAAAACAAATTTGCAAACACACTTCGCCGCATCATTGTCGGTGTTTGAAACACCATGGATTGCCGCCGCCGGATTTCGTCGTTCAGCGGGCTTGTGCCAAATTTTATCGTGCCGCTGTCGATATCGGTAAGGCCGTGAAGGCAACGGATCAAAAGGCTTTTCCCGGCGCCGTTCGGGCCCATGATTGTGGTAATCCCCCCGCCTTCGATAGTGCAACTGACATGATCAAGAAGTTTCCGGTCTCCACGGATCACGGAAATATCATTTAGATGAATGGGGGTGATATGGTCAGACATAGGCTTGTTCTTTTGCCGATTGCTTGAGCCAGGTTGCCAGGAAATTTACCAGCATGGCCATGGCAAGAAGGATTATTCCCAGCGCCAGCGCCAGTGCCAGCTCACCCTTTGACGTTTCAAGAGCTATTGTCGTCGTCATGACCCGGGTGACGTGATCAATGTTTCCGCCAACAATGATCACGGCGCCAACTTCGGATATGGCGCGCCCGAACCCGGCCAGCACAACTGTGAGCAACGAGTATCTCGCGTCAATGAGATACGCCTTCACCGCGGCGGGCTTGGATACAACAAGCGAGGTGAAAAGATCGCGGTAATCTTCCTGCAAATCTTCGATGATCTGACAGCTTAACGCGGCGACAATCGGGGTGATCAGCAGGATCTGGGCAATGATCATGGCTGTTGGCGTGTAGAGAAGCCCGAGCCAGCCAAAAGGGCCTGAACGTGACAGATGCAGGTACACAATCAGGCCCACCACAACAGGCGGCAGTCCCATAAGCGAATTCAACACACTGATGGCCGCCGCCCGCCCAGGGAAACGCTGTATGGCGAGAAAGGTTCCTATCGGCAGGCCGATCAGACACGATATGGTCAGCGCCATAAGGCTGACTTCAACCGAAAGCAGAATTATCTCTATCAGGTCCGCATCCGCTGTTATCAGCAGTCGTACAGCCGTTGAAATCGATTTCCAGTAAATGTCCATTCCTTCATTATAGTGCTATAATTTCATTAATCATGTAAAAAAAACATATTTACGTAAAAAATGATGGTGAGGGATGGTGATTAGGGTTACCCCAAGAGTCCCGGTCGTGCGTATAATCGAAAAATGCGCAATCTGGTTATAGTGATTATTGCGGTGGTGGTGATTGCGGCGGGTGCCGTTGCGGTGGCCCCATATCTGCGGCCGAATAATGATGCCTTTGCCCCTGAGACGCCTTCAACCCATGTCTCCAAGAGACTCAAGGGGATTTTCAAGGGAATGGAAAGCGGCTTTTCAGACTAGGCCACCTTCCGGGGGGATGCTTCAGCTGATCCCGAGGGGGCTGATTTCTGTGCAATTCTGATTCACAGAAAGCGCAAAAAATAACGCTGAACCAAAAACTGATTCAGCGTTAATTTAGGCAGATAGGTCTGCCGTATTTAAAAGTTTTTGGAAAAGCCTTACTGGGCTTTCAGGTTGACGGCAGCTTGCTTGCCGTTCTTCTGTGTTTCCAGTTCAAAAGAAACACTCTGGCCTTCTTTAAGTTCGCTCATGCCGGAATTCTGAACGGCACTGATATGAACGAAAACATCCTGATTGCCATCTTCGGGTTCAATGAACCCGTATCCTTTGACAGGGTTAAACCATTTTACGGTCCCAACAGTCATCTTGTACTCCATGTATCAAGGTTTGGTCTGCAACCTCAATTCCGTGAAGAAATAAAACTGCGAACCCATCTACCAATTGAGTAGATTAGGGAAGCATTTCACATATTCTGGGCCGGTTGTCCACAATTATCTTTCATATCAGAAACAGCTGATATATCCGGTATCAGGCTTGATGCCAATCCCCTGCCAGCGGCTCGTACCCGCTGAGTTCCATGACACAGGCCGCATGGCTTTGTCCTGGCCCGCAGTTCCCGTTCACCTTCCTGAACAGTTTTCCGCAATCATGGAAATCATCTCAAACATGATGGTGGCACCGACCATGGCGGTAATCTGGTTAGGATTATCCTTTGTCGGCATCATGCAGACGACGTCTCCACCGATGATATTCATGCCCCGGGCCGCACGTACGAGCTCAACAGCCTCATCCATGGAAAACCCGGTGACACCGGGTTCGATATTCGATACCGCCGGGGCAACCGTGGGATCAAGGCAATCAAGATCAAAGGTGATATAAACAGGCCTTCCGTCAAGAACTCTTTTTATCTCGCTTATAACATCAGCCGCGCCGCGGCGGCGGTAATCTGCCATGGTGACGATATTATACCCGTAATCGTAGGATGGCTGGAGCCAGTCCAGTGTTCTCGGATGGCCGCGCAGACCTATCTGCATGGAACGGCTGGGGTCAACCTTGCCCTGATCAGCGAGATAAGCCCCCCAATGCGCGGCCGATTTTTCCGCACCAAGAAAATGATCAACCTTGGTGAAAACATCCGTATGCGCATCAAGATGCAGAAAAGACACAGGCTCACCTCCGGCAAGTTTGCCGCATCCGAGCGCCTGAACGATCCCTCCGGTAATGGAATGATCACCACCGATGGAAACCGGCCGTGCGCCGGCCTGATCAATATCGCTGAAAAATTCGGTGATGCGCTCTATGCAGTCTTCGTTGTCATTGGCGCGGGGGAAGGGGACATCACCTGCGTCAACAATATTGGCCGATGACCAGGGATCCAGCTGAAATTCACCATGGACACGTCGCTGGAGCGCGGAGACATTTCGCACCGCACGCGGGCCAAGATGCTGATCACGTTCCGTGGTGCCGTTTCCGGTAGAATGCGGAACACCGACAAGCGCGATATCGGCGCCTTCAGCAGAACTGTGCGGTGCACGGAAAAGTGTTGGCACACCCCACCAATAGAGATTTTCCATCATGCTTTTGTTGTGTTTATCGGCCATATCGGTTCTCCTCATCAAAACAATACAAAAACGTGGTGAAACCGCCGCCATATTCACCCGGGGCTGGTTTCAGGAAATTCATCCCGCCATCATGCGTTCCATCTCATCACGGATAATGTCGGCGATTATATCGCAGTCCCCGGGGGTAAAGGTCAGCGGCACGCGCATATCAAGTGTTTTTTCAAGCACCCGAAGGGTGTTGGGCAGAACGGGGATATCTTCAATATACTGCCAGCTGTCGTATCGGCTGGTGAAAGCCTTTGGTTCGTCATCACCGAACCATTTCAATTCAACCCCGCGCCTGGCGCAGGCATCGATGAATTGAGGAATTTGTTCCCGTTCCAGGCCTTCGGCCCGGAATTGTATGGAAGAGCCGATATAGAATTCGTCCTGTTTGCGTGTCGGGATGGATACCTCCTCCATCGCGGCAAGCCGGGCAAAGAGATGATCGTAAAGCTCATTCCAGCGTTTCAGGTTGTCTTCAAGCAAGGGAAGTTGCGCCCTGAGGATGGCGGCCCGCAGATGGTCCATCCGGCCTGAATAATTAGGGGCATGAAGCCTGACTTTCTGAAACACGTCTTCGGCCGGAATAGCGCCATGCCGACCATAGAGCATATAAGATCCCGAAGATATAACGGCCCGGGCGGCAATTTCCGCATCATTGGTGGTGAGAAAGCCGCCTTCACCGGAATTCATATGCTTGTATGTCTGGGTGGAAAACGCGGCCACCCTGCCGAAATTCCCTGACCTGATGCCGCGCCATTTTGCGCCCATCGTATGCGCACAGTCTTCAATCAGGCTGATATCGTGGCGGGTACATATCTCAACAATCCGGTCCATATCAGCGATATGCCCGCGCATATGCGATAAAAGCAGATATTTCGCTCCGCTGGCAGTTGCCTTGACCTCCAGATCATCCAGATCGATGTGATAATTGTCGTCGATATCGACAAGCACAGGCACAGCCCCGACATTGTGGATAGCGCCCGGAACCGGAGCGAGGGTATAGGCGTTGGCCAGGACCTTATCGCCGGGTTTGACCCCTGTCACACGCAAGGCCAGCTGGATCGCGTATCCGCCTGATGTGCAGGCAAGACAGTAATCGACCTCCTGCCATCGTGCGAATTCCATCTCAAGCAGGCTGGCTTCGCTTTCTTCGCCTTTGGCAAGATTATAGCGGTGGAGTCTGCCGCTCTGCATGATCTCAACAGCCCGGGCAATTCCGGCATCCGGGATGGATTCCTGCTGGGTGAAAGGTTTGGTGAAAACAGTCATCTCGCTGATTGTGCCCTCCGACGCTGCCTGAAGGCGTTGTGGGATTCTTCCGTTCCGTCATGGAAAGATCCGAACCATTTGTCCCACGGCATTTCCAGATTGCCATAATTGCAGTCAAAATACCGGTGATGCATCTGATGATGAAAAGTGCCGAGCGCCAGATGCTTTTTATCCCTGATCAGCATGGCTTCATAGCCTGTATGCGAGGTCGCGGCAGTCAGCGACTGATGCTGCATATGGAAGAGAATATGGACCGGACTTGAAGGAAGGATGAAATGAATAAGAATGGAAGAGAAGAAAATCACGTGTTCAACCGGATGCATGGAAAGACCTGACCATGGGCCGACATTGGTGTTCCGGTGATGCAGGGCATGGGCCAGCCGATATAGGGGAGGCCAGTGAAGCCAGCGATGCACCCAGTAGAAATGAAAGGAAATCCAGATCGGGGTCAGCAGAAACAGCAGGACGAACCATGATGGACTGTCAGCCCAGTACAGCACCGGTGCGTATCCGTTGCCCATGGCCCAGAACATCAGTACTTCATATAAGGTCCAGATGGTCACGCCGCTGGCAAGTGTCCAGAACATGTTATCGGCAAGCTGGTTCTTAAAAGTGAACATCTTTTTCTGTTCGGAAAGATCTCTCTTGTCGTAGCGCAGGGCATCGCCTTGTGTCTTGCGGCCATAGAAATAGAGATGCAGACCACCGGCAACCGCCGTCATGAGCAGAAGGTTACGGATATAAAGCCCGGCAACCCAATCTGCGGACAATGTTGCTGTCACCTCAAGCGATGGCTGGAAGAAAAGCCAGGATACAAGACTGATAACAACAAGGATGGACCGTTCGGTCACCACCAGCCATTGCCTTAAGGTCCAGCGCAGCATGGCGCTGAAATCAGGCGGCCACGAAAACAGAGGTGATACCCTGATCGGAACAGGCGGGAGATAATTCCATTTGTTTTCAAAACCGGATCGGGTGTTCTGCTGGCTCTGTTCCACCTATGATGCCCCTGAAAAAATATTATCTCTTTTTATAGGCTCCTTGCGCCACCCGGTCGATGACCATGGCACAGAAGAGGATGGCAAGTCCGCCGAGAAGCCCTTGTCCCTTGGCGGCGTATTGCAGGGCTTCAAGAATGAGCGCGCCCAGACCTTCGGCACCGATGAGAGAGGCTATCACCACCATCGAAAGACTCATCAGGATCGTCTGGTTGATGCCGGTCATGATCGATGGCATGGCAAGGGGAAGTTCCACGTTCCAGAGAAGCTGCCGGCGCGAACAGCCAAAGGCAAGCGCCGCTTCCTTTGTGGTTTCAGGAACGCCGCGCATGCCAAGCGCGGTCAGCCGGATCACCGGCGGCATGGCAAAGATCAGTGTCGCCAGAACGCCCGGAGGCTTGCCGGTACCGAAGAAAGCGATGATCGGGATCAGATAGACAAAAGCCGGCATGGTCTGCATGAAATCCAGCACAGGCTCGGCTGTCTTGTAGGCGCGTTGGCTCTTGCCGAACCAGATGCCGAGCGGAATCCCGAAAAGAATGCAGAGAAAGGCGCCGGTGCCGATAAGGGCGACGGTGATCATGGAAATCTCCCACAATCCCATAAAGGCAAGATAGGCCAGCGCCGCCGCCGTGAAGATGGCGATACGTATCCCCGCAAGACGGAATGCCGCCACCACGATCACCACCATGACCACGGGCCAGGGGGTGCCGATCAGCAGGATTTCAATCGCGTCAAGCACGGACCGGATCATATGAGTAATGCCGTCAAAAACACCGCCAAACCGGTCCGCCAGCCAGTCAAATCCATCATCCCCATGGGCGGCGAGAACAGTGAAATATTCTTTTCCGACGGGGAATTCGGTCATCGGCAACTGGCCACCCAGCAGACCGCCTGTCAGGGTGGACAGAACTTCGTCGGTTTTCACCACCGTAAAGCGGATCAGCGTCAGCGGCAGAATGCAGATCACAAGCACCAGTCCCCAGATCGCACCCCTGATGCTTGTTCCCGCCTGAATCCGGGGGTTGGAACGCCATTTGAGATATTGACGCTCATAAGCATGATTGGCGTAGAAACCTTCAAGAAGCTTGACCAGCAAAAGCAGGAAAATGCCGGTGAGGAGAACTGTCGTCGCCTGCTGGGCGGCTTCCTGCGCTTCGAGAAGGGCGGTTTCGGCCGCTTTTTTCAGGTTATTGGCAATTTTGAGTTTGCCTTCAGCACCGACCGTATCTCCGGCAGCGAGCAATTCAGCGGCTTGCGCTTCACGTTTTTCGATATTGGCGGTGAGGCGTTCAAAACGTTCCAGTTTCTCGCCGCCAAGCTCACCCCACAGCCCACGCCCGATCTGCACCAGCGCGAACATTTCGAGCACCAGGAAGATCCAGAAAAACCCCCAGATGCCGCGCATCGCTCCCCATAAGGGGCCGAAGAGGGCGGCCATGCTGTTCCAGGTGAAAACAAACCCTTCCGCTTGCTGAATTCGGGTGAATTCCCGGGAGTAGAAATCCGTCTTGCTGACCGCGAATGTATCAATCGACGCGGCAAGATGTTGTTTATCTGCAGGTCCGGTCATGCCTTTCCTCCCTGAATCCCTTTGAGCAGGGTTGTCTTGTCCACAACACCGATATCCTTGCCGTC
>CAZOLR010000044.1:0-13470 GCA_964580905.1 uncultured Hyphomicrobiales bacterium
AGATCCCCGTTTCTGCCATCGGTTTCATCCGGCGTAGCGGTGAATTGGCCTAGAGCGGCTTACCCACGCATATTGGCGCCATTGGCATCATAGACGGGCCCGCCGAGGACTTGCGCCTCATAGAGCTCCCCCAGAATTTCCACCTGCAATCTGGTGCCCGCGGCAGCGCAAGCGGTTTTCACGTATCCCATGGCCATGGATTTACCCACCCTATGCGCATACCCGCCGGAGGACACATACCCCACCGCTTCACCATCTTTGAGGATCGCCTCATCGTTCGAGACATCAATGCCGTCGACATCGATCACCATGGTGACAAGTTTCTGGGCCGGGCCGTCATCTTTTGCCTTTAATGTTGCGTCCTTGCCGACAAAATCCTTGTTCCAGTTGATGAAGATATCCATGCCGGATTCCACAGCGTTGAAATCAGGCCTGAACTCCAGCGTCCACGCCCCCCAGCCCTTTTCAAGCCGCATCGACATAAGCGCCCTTGCCCCGTACCAGCGATAGCCGAGATCTGCTCCCGCCTCCTCAATGGCGTCAGCCAGTCTCAGGAGATAAGACGGGCGGCAATAGATTTCATAACCAAGCTCACCTGAAAAGCTGATCCGATTGAGGATCACCGGAACTCCGGCGACAAAACACTGGCGCAGGTCACGGAATTTGAACACATCCGCGCCCACATCCTCGCGGGTCAGGCGCTGGAGCAACTCTCGTGACCTGGGCCCCGAAAGCGCAATCCCGTGCCAGTCATCGCTGACATTGGCGTAGGATACATCTGCGGGCAGATCCGTCTCGAACCAGCGGCGATGCGCCTCCTGCATCGCGCCGGAACCAAAGAGCATGAAATGATCCTCGGCAAGGCATGCCACGGTCAGATCACCATAGAGCCTGCCTTTCGGTGTCAGCATAGGTGTCAGGGTCAGCCGACCGGGTTTCGGGATATATCCGGCCAGGGTGCGGTCAAGATACGCCCGTGCCCCCACACCCCTGAATTCATGCTTGGCAAAATTGGCGATCTCAACCCCGCCGACCGCATCCTGAACAGCCCTGACCTCGCGCGCGACATAATCATGGCTTCGGTTGCGTTCAAAGGTCGGGGCCTCATGGGCATCCTCAGGCCCGTCAGCAAACCAGAGCGCATTTTCAAGCCCGAACCCCTGGCCCATCAGCGCCCCCCGGGCCACCAGCCGATCATAAAGTGCGGTGGTTTTCTGCATCCGGCCTTTGGGAAGGGTTTCATTGGGGAAAGTCATCACGAAACGGCGTTCGTAATTCTCCGACGACTTGATGGTGCCCCATTCGGGGGTGGCAAATTCGCCAAACCGGGCCACGTCCATGGCCCAGACATCGATCGACGGCTCGCCATCGATCATCCATTCCGCCATGGTGAGGCCGACGCCGCCACCCTGACAGAACCCGGCCATGACACCCACAGCAACCCAGTAGTTCTTCATCCCCGGCACGGGGCCGATCATCGGATTACCGTCAGGCCCGAAGGTGAACGGCCCGTTGATGATGTTCTTGATCCCGGCATTGCCGATGGCCGGAATACGTTCAAACGACATTTCCAGCCGGTCGGCGATACGGTCAAGATCAGGGTTGAGCAGCTCATGGCCGAAATCCCACGGCGTGCCTTCCACCTTCCAGGGGGTGGATTTGGGCTCATACGTACCCAGGAGCATGCCCTGACGTTCCTGACGGAAATAGATATTCGCCTCATAATCGATCCCCGCGGGCAGACGTCCCGCACCCCCCGGGGCCATGCGCTCGGTGATCTCCTTGATATCTTCGGTGATCAGGTAGTGATGCTCCATCGGCTGGACCGGCAGATGTATCCCCGCCATATGCCCGACTTCACGTGCCCATAGCCCGCCACAGTTGATGATCTTCTCGGCGTTGATCCGGCCCTTTGGCGTCGTTACATCCCAGCTTCCGTCGGGGCGCTGGCTCACTGCGGTCACCGGTGTGTGGGTGAAATACTGCGCGCCATGCACCCGGGCAGATTTGGCAAAAGCGTAGGTGGCGCCGGACGGGTCAAGGTCACCGTCCTGATCATCCCACAGCGCGGCGTAATAATGTTTCGGATCGATAAGCGGATGGCGCTCGCCCAGCTCCTTCGGGCTGATGAATTCCTGATGCAGGCCCATGTAACGTGCCTTGGACCGCTCACGTTTCAGGTAATCGTACCATTCCTTGGTCGAGGCCGCGTAGAACCCGCCGGTGATATGCAGCCCCACCGAATGGCCGGAGGTTTCCTCGATTTCCTTATAGAGATCGATGGTATAGCTCTGCAGACGGCTGATATTCGGGTCCGAGCTGATGGTATGGATCTGGCCCGCCGCGTGCCAACTGGAACCGGAGGTCAGCTCATCACGTTCCAGCAGCACAACATCCTTCCAGCCGAATTTCGCCAGATGAAACAGGATGGAACAACCGACGACACCGCCGCCGATGACCACCACCTGCGCATGCGACGGCAACTTCTTGCCTGACTGAGTGTCATCTTTCTGGATTTCAGGCATCACAAATCTCCCCAGACCTTCTCCCTCAAACGGGAAAAATTACATCATGTAACTTTTTCAATGACAAGGACAGAATTGATCTTCTTCAACCCTGGTAAGGCCATTCAAGCCTGATAGGCAATGCTTTCCGCAGGGCCTGATCATGCGCCGGATCAATGTAATGGGGATGATGGCTGGAGAGCACCATTTTAACGCGATCTTCTGCCGCCTTTCGGATATCCGGACTGCCGGCTTCCTGCCAGGCCTCAATGCTATTGCGGTCGGCAATTTCCGGGTAGAGAAAATCGGTGTGCATCCGGGCATAGGTCTCCGCCTCACCCAGAAAATGTCCTGTCCCTGTCGCCACCGCATCAATGACGCGGACAGAGACCGCCTCAGGTGAGACATCGACCTGTGCCGTAGCCCTCAGGATCGCGCCAAGCATGTCGTTGTCGATCACCATGGCAGCAAGCGAGATACCCATCAGGGCCGCCTGCGTCCCCGCCGCCTGGGTGATGATATTGGCTCCGGCCTGTACGGTCTGGGCAACGGTCAGGCATTTCTCATACCCGCTCTGGGCATCAGGAAGCTTGCTGTCGGTGGCTCCGGCAATGGTGGAGGAAGGCAGGCCATAATATCTGGCCATCTGCATCGACGCCGCGGTGAGCACCGCCTGCTCGCCGCTGCCGCCGGCCATACCGCCGGTACGCAGATCAGTGATCATCGGGCGCGGGCCAAACACGACTTTGGCCTCGGGATCCACCAGAAAGGCGAGGATCATCCCCGCCAGCGTCTCCGCACATGTCTGTGCCACGCATCCCGCAATCGTCACCGGACTTGACGCCCCGAGCTGGCCGAACGTATTGGCCATCACCGGGATACCGCAACGGACCGCTTCGATCAGGACCAGCACCGCATCACCGTCAAAACGGAGCGGCGGGACCACATGATTGATGTTCAGCGACAGAAACGGCCGTGCCCGGAATGCGTCTTCCGAACCTGCCATCTGGTAGCAGATCCGGGCAATATCCCGAACATTTTCAGGAGTGCCCGCGCTGACAATCACATGTTTGCGCGTGCCGGCAAGACTGGCATAGGCCGTGTTGATATCAAGGTGACGCTGATCCGGCATATCCCTCGCCACCAGTGGACGGCTGAAGAAATGGATATGAGGCAAGGTATCAACCAGCCTTGCGGCGTCATAGATATCGGCAAGGGTGCTTTCACGATAGCGGCCGGGCCCGCTGTCATAAATCAGCGGCGACGCCCCGCCCGTGCCGACATGAACCCTGGATGGGGCAAGTTCAAGATCGGTGTCACCACCGCGACCATAGAGGGTGAGCTCCCGGGACAATCCGGCAAGAGCGTCCTCAATCAGATTTTCAGGAAAGAGCAATCGCCCACGGTCATCCAGCCTTCCCCCCGCCGCCCGGGCCAGTTCCACCGCCGCAGGTGGCGTACCGGCAAGGCCGGTTTCGGAAAGCATGGTGATAGCGGCCTGATGGATCACCTCAACCCCTGCTTTATCCAGCGGGTTGAGACGGCCCCCACGGCCGATGATGCGCTGACCTGAAAGTGCCGCCGGAAGATCAGCCCCGGGTTTGCTGCTGCCTGTCTTGCGGCCTCTCCGACCTGAACGTCCCGTGCGGCTGCGCATTCCTGCCTGTTCCTGGCTACTTTTGACTTTGCCTTCGTCGTCGTTCACGTATGAAAACCTTCCCGGAACCCAGTATTTAAAGTGGTATAAATTTTTGTACTAAGGCAATTTTGCATCCTTTGAATTATGGCACAACCTCAATGACAGATAAGAGGGGCTTTGATTTTTTTCATCATGCGTGCGATGGATGAACAGAGACCATAAAAAGTAACATCAGCAGGAGTTGAGCATGAACAGATCCGTCATCGATGCGCTGGCCCCCCAAGGGGTCTTACGCGCCGGAATAAATATGGCGAATTTTCTCCTGGTTTCAGGGCAGGACCCTGATGGTATGCCCGATGGGGTCTCACCGGATCTTGCCAGAAGAATTGCCGCCGAAATAAATGTTCCCTGCGAAATGGTCCCCTATGAAAGCCCGGGAGAACTGGCTGATGCCGTGGGTAGCAATTCATGGGATATCGCCAATATCGCGGCCGAAGCCGAACGGGCACAAGTCATTGATTTCAGCCTGCCCTACGCCCAGATCGACGCCAATTTCATGACCCGCAACGAGTCCGGTTTCACCTGCAACGAAGAGGTGGATCAGGATGGCGTCAGGATCGCCGCTTATGATCGAAGCGCCTATGATCTCTGGCTGACAGAGAATTTCACCCGCGCCACCATGGTCAGATCGCCATCCATTGCCCGTTCCCATGATGATTTCAAGAACGGCAAGGCGGAGGTGCTCGCAAGCCTGAAGCCGAAACTGCTGGAGGAAATTGCGGCGAGCGATAGTTTCAGGATTATTGAGCCTCCTTTCACGGGCATAAAACAATCCGTCGGCATTCGAAAGGGAAACCCCGAAGCTCGCAACTTCCTTGATCGCCTCATAGCTGAGCTGATCCATAGCGGTTTCATCGCAGACTCAATGAAAAAACACGGCGTTGACCAGAAACTCAGTATTCCTTCTGCACCCTAGGGAGCGGGAAGGGATCATCCCATCTGTTCGGCATACCATTTCGCAAAACCTGCGACATTCGGCTCAAGCAGGGGCTGAAACCGGCCCTGACCCGCATCAGGATTGGAAAGGCCCCGCTGCTGATTGACAAGGGCCGGAATATCCTCATTGAGAGCCGCATCAAGACGATGGTAATACGCAAGCACACGATCATCGAAATCATTGCGCCTGACCGTTTCAGGGGGAAAGCAGGCGGTCTGATAGACAAGACAGCGCCCCGCGGAAAGTGGATAGGCTTCATATACCCACATGGAATCGACACCTGCTGCAAAGGTCATGTTCGGGAAAAGCCAGGTGTAGCGCACGCCTGCCGCTTCCCGCCCTTCAAGACCGGGCATCACGGGGAGGGGTTTTTCCTGGGTTGTCTGGAGAAGCGCACCTGTTCCTTCGGTGGAACCAAATTGAGTGGCAAAATGCCCCTGCACCACGTCACCCGCATCAGGAGTTTCGTAAATATCATCAATAGAGTCCGGATGCACGTAAGGCAGATGATAATATTCATTGAAGACCTCGATAAAGATCTTCCAGTTGCACTCCACCTCAAAACGCTGACGACGGGTTGAGAGGAGACCTTCAACAGGCCATGGCGCATGGACAGAAGAAAAATCGCCAAGCACCTGATCCAGATCAGGTGCCTCCTCCGCAAGGCAGAGAAGAACAAAACCAAGATGTTCCGCGACATGATAGCTGATCAGGCCAAAATCAGATTTGCAGAAGCCGCTGACAGCCTCCATATGCGGCGCACCCGCAAGACCACCATCGAGTTTATAGGCCCAGCTATGGAACGGGCATCGGATACCTGAAACGCGGCCTGAACCATCAAGCAGGCGCGCCCCCCGATGCCGGCACGTATTGGCAAAGGCGCGCAGCGCACCTCCCTTGTCTCTCAGCAGGATGATCGACAGCCCCGCAAAATCAAGACAGGTATAGTCCCCGGCTTCGGCCAGCTGATCAGCCCGGCCGACACAAAACCACTGGCGGCGGAAAATCCGTTCCATCTCTGCGGAAAGAATATGATCATCGGTATACACTTCCGGAGGCAGTGACCAGGCCTCCTCCGGCGGCTTACGGCACTGTGCGAGCTTATCCTTTAAATCTTCCGTCATCTGGCAACCCTCACAAAAGATCCTGCTGGCATTGGCGAAGCATAATTTTGCCTGAGACCACCACCCATGAAAACGATTATTTCATTATCGACCCGCCTGCAGCTTCTCGCTGAGGGCTTCCGCTGCCTTAAGCATCGCCTTTTCGGTCCGGGCAAGATCGTCCCCGGTCACGGCGAGAGAGGGGTAGAATTTGCTTGGTGATTTCAGGATACCATGGGCGCGGAGAATGCTGTTGTAGACGGCACCTAATTCAGGATCCAGATGTTTTGCGCTGCGGTAGTCCACCGGCTCTTTGTTTGTGAAAAGAACATCAAAAAGCGTGGCATCACCGCAGATCCGATGGTCAATCCCTGCGCTTTTGAACGTATCAGAGATCATGGCCTGAAGGGCCGCCCCCGTTTTTCGCAAAGTCTCATAACTGCCGGGCCGCCGGAGAATTTCCATCGTCTTCAGCCCGGCCACCGACGCCACCGGATTGCCTGACAGTGTCCCAAGCTGCATCAGCCATTTATCATGTCCCACCACCTCTTTGTCGAAATGCTTCATGATCCCGGCGCTTGCCCCGATGGCGGCCAGAGGAAAACCGCCGCCGATGATTTTCCCCAGCGTGCAGATGTCCGGCACCACGCCGTAATATTCCTGGGCACCGCCATAGGCAAGGCGAAAGCCGGTGACAATTTCATCAAATATAAGCAGCACGTTGTGCCGGTCGGCAAGTTCACGCAATCCTTCGAGGAACCCGGGCTTTGGCGGGATAATACGTTGCAGGGGCTCAACAATGATGGCCGCAATATCATCATGTTCTGCCAAAAGCGAGCGTACCGCTTCCAGATCATTGAACGGAGCGATCAGCATCTGTTCCGCCACGCCCTTGGGAATTCCGGCACTGTCGGGAACAGGTTCGGGGAAATTGACTTCACGCGCCGGGGCAAGGCTCATCTGTGCTTCGGCACTCATGCCGTGATACCCGCCCTCAAATTTCAGGATCCTGTCTCTGCCGGTATAGGCGCGCGCCAGACGGATGGCATACATATCCGCCTCACCACCTGATGCCACGAATCTGACCTGTTCTGCACAAGGCGAGGCTTCTGAGATAGCTTCGGCCAGCTCAATCCCGCGTGCGTTATTGGCAAAGAACGTCATTCCGCGTGGCAGTTGTTCCAGCACCGCCTCAAGCACTTCCGGATGACCATGGCCAAGCAGCATCGGCCCCGACCCGATCAGATAATCGATATATTCGGTGCCGTCTTCATCCCAGACATGGCTTCCCTGCCCATGCGAGATGATGACACCATGATCGAAATTGCCGAATCCACCTGCTGGCAGAACCTCTTTTGCCCGGGCAATCCATTCATCCTGCGTATGTATTTTTTTCATGCCCTCATTCCACTATCACATCAGCCTGTCCAAGCAGGTCCGGGTCAGGCGTAACGCCAAGACCTGCACCTTCAGGGGCGGTGATGCGGCCATTTCGGCGTGATGGCCCATTTGGATCAAGCCGCGGGCCCACATATCCCGAAAGATCACAGACATTGAGCAGCCGTTGCGGGTCCGTTGATATACCGATATGAAGGGCGGCCGCGGTGGTGATATCGCTGCCCCAGGTGTCTTCAATACACATTCTGGCCCCGAGGTGAAGGCAGAGGTCACGCGCTTTCCGCATCGCGGAGACACCACCGAATTTTGACAGTTTCAGCGCCACCGCATCCATGATGCCAAGCCGGTGGCCTTCAAGCAGTGACGCCGTGTCATGGGCGGATTCATCAAGCTTCATCGGCAGTCCGGTGGCCGCCCGCACCGCCGCGCATTCAGCCATTGTCCGGCAAGGCTGTTCCAGCATGATATCAAGCCCGGCTACCGCACGTCCGACCCGGGTTGCGTCGAGCTGGGTTGCCCCGCAGTTCCAGTCACCATAGACGAGCGGGCCCGGGCCAACGGTTTCACGGACAAGAGAAAGACGCGCCACATCGGCTTCCCAGTTCCGGTCAGCACCGAGCTTGACCTGAAACTGTGTGATGCCCTGTTTCTGCGCATCCCCGGCAATACGTGCCATCTCATCAGGGGCAATACAGGTTATCGAGTGATAAAGCGGCATATCAGCCTGATGCTTGCCCCCAAGGAGCGCATAAAGAGGCAGGCTCGCCACCTGTGCGGTCAGATCCCACAGCGCCATATCCAGCGGTGATTTGGCGTAAGGATGCCCCTGAAGATGGGCATCGACCTGCCGCATCACGGCCTCAGGTCCGATGGGATCTGCCCCCAGCAGGACAGGAGCTAAATCCGTCACCGCAGGGGCAATGCCGCGGGCATAGGCGGGCAGGTAATGCGGGATGGGGCAGGCCTCCCCCCAGCCGCGCCTGCCGCAGTCCGTTTCAATGGAAAGAACAACGGTTTCGACCGTCGCGCAGGTCTTGCCTTCCGCCATGTAGTAGGTCTCATGGCTGGTCAGCGGAATATGCCAGATGGAAATCCTTTTTATCTTCATTGATACACCCTCAATGGCGCACCAAGCCTGTCTTCGTCCGGGCAGACGCCAAGTCCCGGGGCTTCAGGCAGTTCAAGATGGCCGTTCCTGTTTCGTGGCCCGCGGCCGCTGGCAATATCAACCGTCAGCATATCCTGACAGGCCCAGACCGCGTGACAGTTCACATCCGGAATGGTGGCGGCAAGATGCAGGGCCTCAGCATCAGCCAGCACCGAGCCACCGGTGGCCATGATGAACATATCAATACCATGGGCAAGCGCGATATCACGCATACGGGCGGCCTTGGTCAGCCCGCCCACGCGATTGAGCTTGATGCCGAATATCTCCGCCAGCCCCTCACGGGCCACCCGCGCCGCATCCTGCAGGGTGACAAGGCATTCATCGACACTGACAGGGGTTGCGTGTTTACCTGAAATGGCGGCGATATCATCAAGTGTCTCACCCGGCTGTTCGATCATGACATTCAGATCTTCAACCGCGCTCATCACCTGCAATGCCTGCTGGCGAGTCCAGCCGCGATTGACATCATAGAGAATGATTTCATCAGGCTTCCGGATGGATTCAACATCACGGATACGGGCGATATCACGCGCCACATCACCACCGATCTTGACCGAATGGGCAATATAGCCCCGCGCCCGGTATCGCTCGATCACCTCCCGGGTTTCCTCAACCGTCTTGGCGCCCACCGAAGAGGCTATCGGACGCGGGGTGCGTGAGCCGCCGCCCATCAGATCAGCAATCGGCAGACCTGCGGCCTGTCCTGCAATATCCCAGCAGGCCATATCAATGGGCGATTTGGCGTAAAGATGCCCGGGCAGGGCAAGATCCATCGCACGCTCCACATCAAGATACCGGCGCGGATCAAGCCCGAGAATGAAAGGAGCCATAGTCTCAATCCCTGCCCTGATCCCCGGGCCATGCGCCGGAACATAGGTATGCCCCCATGGTGTGCCCTCACCCCAGCCGGTCAGACCTTCATCGGTTTCGACCCTGACCAGCGTTGCATCCAGCACGTCAAACTTGAGCCGCCCGCCCGAAAGCCAGTAGGGATGTTCAAGAGGCAGATCGACCTGATAGACGGAAATACGGGTGATTTTCATGGGCAGACGACAATGTTTCCTGTGTGTGTTTTGGCAATAAACGCCGCCTGGGCCTGGTGCAGCTGGTCCAGCGGATAGACCGCCGCCAGGGCAGGTTTGACCGATCCGTCCTCGATATATTGAACCAGTCTGGTCATGACTTCAGGGTCAATCACCGTTGAGCCGGTAAAGGTCAGGTCACGCAAATAAAAGGTGCGCAGATCCAGCTCCACCATCGGCCCGGCAATGGCACCGGAACAGGTGTATCTGCCTCCACGTTCAAGGATATCAATCAGTTCGGGCCACATCTGACCACCAACAATGTCCGCCACCACGGTGACCGTCTCACCTTTCAGCGCTGTTTTCAGGTCTTCCGGCGCACGCGGCAACACCCTGTCCGCGCCCAGCGCTTTCACCGAGGCATGCTTTGGCTCGGAGGCAAGCGCAATGACCCGGGCACCACGACGCCTTGCCAGCTGGACAAGTGCCCCGCCGACCCCACCTGAAGCCCCGGGGACCAGAACCGTATCCTTGTCAGCAACGCCAGCCCGTGTGAGCATGCCTTCAGCGGTGGAGTATGAGCAGGAAAAAGTGGCAAGCTCCGCATCCGAAAGACGGGAATTAATCCCAATGGCATTCATGGACGGGATGACCGTATATTCGGCAAAACCACCATCACGTTCTGAGCCGAAATATCCTGTCTTGTTCTTGTTGAGGGGATCGCTTTCATCACGCAGCCAGTTATCCGTGATGACCCGCTCACCGATGCGGGAAGGATTAACGCCTTCGCCCACATCAATAATCTCACCGCACACATCCGCGCCCTGGATACGCGGGAAGACAATCGGGGTGCCGCCCCAGGTGGGATCATCTCTGTTCACTTCGGCAAAAGCATCGCCGGTGGTAGCCTCGGTCACGGCCTTGGAATACCAGCCTGAACGCGTGTTCACATCCGTGTTGTTAAGCCCGCAGGCCCCGACCTTTATCAGCACTTCACCCCGGGCGGGCGACGGGCAGGGCCAGTCTTCATGCCAGACCATCTGATCAAGGCCGCCATGGCCCATGGTCACCATTGCCCGCATCACCCCGGGATGTGTCATGCCACCGCTTCCTTTCCCTGATCTGCCCGCGGCAGAAGACCGGCCGGATCATAGGCCGGGCCATCCAGCACCCGTGCGGCGCGTTTTCTGCCGGCAATAACCACCTCAAGCGCCGTGCCCGGGGATGCCGCATGCGGCTTGACATAGGCAAAGGCAAGAATTTTGCCGACCGTATGGCCATAGGCAACCGAAGAGGTTGACCCGACAACCTGATCGTCTTTCAGCACCGCCTCCCCGCCATGGCCGTCTTCGACGCCATCGGGCTCGATTTCAAGATACGCGCAGATCCATGGCAGGCTTGCCTCACCTGCCAGGGTTTCATCCCTGCCCAGAAAATTCTTGTCTTTATCAACAAATCGCATCACGTCTGCTTCAGGCAGGGTGACTTCATTGGTGAGCTCACCTGCCCCCTTAAACCCTTTTTCCATCCGCATGACATTCATCGCAAATGATCCGTAATCGGTTATTCCATGGCTTTCGCCGGCACGGATCAGGGCCTGATAAACATCACGGCAAGCTGAATTCGGCATATGCAGCTCCCAGCCAAGCTCGCCCGCATAGGACATCCGCAATGCCCAGACCTGATGCCCGGCGACGGTGATTTCCTTTCCCGTCAGCCAGCGGAAATGTGCATTATCCAGCCTTGCATCCGTGCATCTCGACAGCACATCACGTGAAAGAGGGCCATTGATCGCCAGCGCCGACCAGTCCTCGGAAAGCGCTGTGATTGTCACCTCTTCGTCACGGCGATTCTGGGTAAGGTGATCAAGGAGCCGTTGTTCGAAAAACGCGGCGCAGACGAGATAATATCTCTCTTCGCTCATTTTCAGGATGGTTGTCTCCACTTCGATCCTGCCGCGCCTGTTCAGCAGATGGGTAAGGGCTATCCCGCCGGATTTTGACGGCAGTTTATTAGCGGTGAAACGGTCAAGAAGAGCCCGCGCATCCGGCCCGCTGACACAGACTTTGGTGAAAGCGGTGATATCCATGATACCGACCGCCTCACGTACCGCCCTGACCTCCCGGGCCACCATCTCATGGACCTCGTTGCGGCGGAAAGAGTAATGATCTTTCTGCGCAACACCCTCGCGGGCAAACCAGCGTGGCCGTTCAAACCCGTAGACTTCCTCATGCACGGCACCGCGGGATTTCAGGATCTCATAGAGAGGAGAGGGCTTTACCGGACGGCCGGCAAGGCGATTGAAATGCGGGAACGGGATTTCATGCCGCAGGCAATAATCTTCCCTTGCCTTGATGATCTGCCACTCCTTGGTGGCGTAACGGCCAAAACGGCGCGGGTCGTATTCCCGCATGGAGATATCCGCCGCCCCGTGTACCATCCAGCGTGCCAGTTCACGGGTCAACCCGGGCCCCCAGCCGATACCGATCTGGGTGCCGCAACAACACCAGTAGTTTTGCACCCCCGGGGCCGGACCAATCAGCGGATTGCCGTCAGGCGGATGGGATATGGCGCCATGGACTTCCCTTGTGATACCGAGATCAGCCAGGACAGGCATCCGGTTGAGGCTCTCTTCAAGCCATGGCATCACGCGGTCGTAATCGGCATCGAAAAGCTCATTTTCAGCCTCCCACGGGCAATGATCTTCCCAGACCGTGTTCGGGTTTTCCTTCTCATAGATCCCGATCAGCCCGCGCTTCTGTTCCATGCGGATATAGCCGGAAACTTTCCGGTCATCCCTGATCACCGGGAGCTCACGTTCAAGATCAGCGAATTCCGGCACGGGTTCGGTCACAAAATAATGATGGGTCATCGACGTCATGGGGAGCTGCAGCCCTGACCATTCCCCCATCTGGCGGGCATAGGTTCCACCGGCATTGACCACATGTTCACAGCGTATCGGCCCCTTTTCCGTGTCCACCAGCCACTCGCCACCGGCAAGCCGGGTGATATTTGTCGCCCGGCATCGCCGGATGATACGGACGCCAAGGCTCCGCGCCCCTATCGCCATGGCCATGGTGACGTTGGATGGGTCGACATGCCCGTCATCCGGCGTGTGAAGCGCCCCAAGCACCCCGTCGAGGTTATAAAACGGATGCAGGGCAGCAACCTGATCCGGGGTGACAAGTTCAATATTGAAATCAAGCGCCCTGCCGACTGAAAGCGTGTGCCTCAGCCAGTCCATCTCATCTTCGGTATAGGCAAGCCGGAAAGACCCGCAACCATGCCACGTCACCGGCTGGCCCGTTTCCGCTTCAAGACCACCGGAATAGAGCCCTATATTGTAATCCACGCATTTGCCGAGCCCGAACGAACTGGTGGAATGCGTGATCTGCCCGGCCGCATGCCAGGTGCTGCCACTGGTAAGCTCAGCCTTTTCAAGCAATACAACATCCGACCATCCTTCATGCGCAAGATGATACGCCAGTCCACAGCCCATGACGCCGCCGCCAACAATGACCACCCTGGCTTGTGCCGGAAAATTTTCTTCAGCCATATTATGCCTCATAAAAATATAGTCTGGACATCATAATAATACAAATATACCATAGTCAATCATGAATGAAACAAATGTATTAT
>CAZOLR010000045.1:0-1880 GCA_964580905.1 uncultured Hyphomicrobiales bacterium
GCTTCCGGATTATCCTCTCCGATGTTGATACTGTGGTGACGGAAACCAGCCATACGATGACCATCACCGGTTCGCATGGAGATAAATTTTTATTAAAGCCGGTCGATGTCAGTTCCGGTAAGTTTGGTCTATACCTTAAAGCCGGGGCGAGCTTTTCCGATAGTGAGGCCGGCATAGCGCAGATTTCTGTTAAGGCCGCGCATGGGGAGATGCAAAGCAATATTGTTCCGGTAAGCGTCTTTGTTGATGCTGTTCCAACTGTTCTCATCACCGGCAGTTCGACACTTTCCCCAATCACATCAGGGCGTGCGCTCACCGCAAGCCTGAACACCGGATATACTTTGCACACCGAAGATGACGACGGCACAAGCGGGGCAACAACGGTGGTCTTCAGGGATGCGGATGGAAAGGACGTTTCTTCACTTTTCAGGGTGAGCCATAGCGACGGGACCATCGCGCTGAATACCGGATCAATCCTGACGGAATCTCTTCTCGTCAAGGCTGAATTTACCGATGATGAGGGCAATACCGCCATCAGTACAACCGCGATGAATATTCCGGTAACGCCATCCCCTTCGATTTCCATCGACGGGGTGATCTCAACAAATATGCGTGTTCGCCCGGATATTTCTGAGATTTCTGATCAACATGAAAGTTTTCCGGATTTTTACTATACCTGGGAAAAGGGTACCCTTGATGCAAGCGGCAATTTTATTCCGGAAGGCTTTTCCTCTTCTTCGGAAACGCTGGTGCTTGGCACTTCGGCTTATGGCGGCAAATATTTGCGCCTGACGGTGGGATATACCGATCAGGATGGGGAAAGCCAGTCGGTCAGTGTTGTTTCCGAAAATCCGGTCAATTATTAACCGTTCCTTGATGATGAGGTAATCTCCTATACAGAAGACAGCGGCGCTACAGATCCGACAGGGCGTTTTGATGGCAGTGACAGGGATGCAGGATCCACGTTGACCTATCAAGTGAAAGACAGCGTGGCTGACACCACAGAGACAGGATATACCCACCGCTGGGATGCTACCTATGGCAAGTTGTTTTATAATGAAGGTTCGGGGGCGTATATCTTCAAGCCTGATACATTTGCCATTGAGCCACTTAACGAGGCCACATCCCAGTATGCCGAATTTTTTGCGAGTGACGGAATAGCCACCACCACAGGTGAATTAACGGTGAAAATCATCGGCGTAAACGACGCCCAGGCCGGGGCCTCGGCCTCGCAGGGTGGGCGCGTTGGTTTCGCTTCGCATAATGAAATCTTCCATTTCATGGCTGGTGATGGTGAAGCGCCAAATGAGGCCGACAACACACTTACACTTGATTTGATGTGATGAATATCCCCTGTTCCTATCAAGGGTTTGATCAGATCATCTGAACTTTAACACACCGGAAGAAGGCCCATTCACCAGAGCCATTCACCACGGGCGAGTGCCGCAACAGCCGCGGTGATGGTTGCAAAACTTGACTTCGCGCCGGAACTGGTGTGACGAGCGCGCAGGAAGCCATGGGGAAGACCTTCGGCAGTCTGGAATGCGACTTTGCCGCCGGCAAGACGTATCTTTTCAGCAAAATCAGGTGTGTCTGATGACAGCGGGTCGCAGCCTGCGGCAAGCATGAAGGTGGGAGGGCATTCCCCGAGGTCAGCAAGCGCCATCGGGGGTGTGAGTTTCTGCCGGTCCAGCGGGCAGTCAAAATAGGTCTGCCAGTATGTTGCGACCTGTTCAGTGCTGAGCAGGGGCGCGTTCGCATGGGTCACATAACTTCCCTTATCCAGCGCCCCACCCAGCATCGGGTAGATCAGCACCTGGCCGATAGGCTTGCCGGGCCGCTGGATTGAGGTCATGGCAGAAAGCCATGCGCCCGCGCTG
>CAZOLR010000045.1:1980-4956 GCA_964580905.1 uncultured Hyphomicrobiales bacterium
AGGCTTGCCGGGCCGCTGGATTGAGGTCATGGCAGAAAGCCATGCGCCCGCGCTGTCCCCTGCCAGCAGGACCGGTGTATCGTCTTCGGCGGATAAAGCATCAAAAACCTGAAGACAGTCTTCAAGCGCGGCGGGATGTTTGTGTTCAGGGGCGAGGCGATAGTCAACGGCAATCACATCAAGTTGTGTTTTGTTGCAGATTTCCGCACAGATATCATCGTGGCTGTCCAGATTGCCAACAACAAACCCGCCGCCATGAATATACATAACCCGGGCAGGGGAGGTGCCGCAGCTGTAATGGCGGGTTTTTACCGAACCGTAGATCGCGTCTTCGGCCGAAACACCCGTTGGGCGATCTTTCGCAAAATGCTGGCAGAGGGAGGTGTAAAGTCGGCGCTGCTCATCAAGAGAAATATTGCTGCGGGAGTCCGGATAAAAACTCTGTGTTTTCTTGATGAATTCCCATGTGTCTTTTTCAATGAGCTTTTGATAATCCACGGCATGCTCCCTTAAAATATGGTTCAGCCTAGCTCAACCGCAGGCGTTCGAAAAGACTGCTCGCCATGATGCCGAGAGTGAACATAACACTCAGTATGAGTACAATACTTGGCCCGGTAGGTGTGTCAACCGAAAGGGAAAGCGCAATGCCTGACATCACGCCGATGATGCCGATTATAACGGCCAGCAGCGCCATTATTTCAGGCCGGCGGGCAAACGGCCGGGCGGTGGCGGCAGGGATGATCAGCATGGATGTGATAAGCAGAATGCCGACTATGCGCACCGATACCGCAACAACAAGCGTCATCAGCAAGAGAAAGACAAGTCTCATCCAGAAAATGTTAATGCCTTCAGCACTCGCCAGATCTTCGCTCAAGGTCATGAGCACAAGTCGTGGCCAGACAAGGAAAATGGTCAGGAGAACAAGGGCCCCGCCACCACCGATGACCAGGAGATCTGATCCTGTCACCGTCAGAATGTCACCAAAAAGCAGCGCGTGCAGATCCACCGTCAGCCCTGAAATGCTGATCAGGACCACGCCTGAAGACAGCGCGCCATGGGCCAGTATCCCCAGCAAGGTATCCGTGGCCAGAATACCCTTCTGTTGCAGCCAGAAAAGAACCATTGCGAAGGCTGAGCATATCAGGAGAATACCTGTTGAAACACCTATCCCGAAACCGATCCCGATGGCTATCCCGAGCATGGCGCTATGGGCAAGAGAGTCGCCAAAATACGCCATCCGTCTCCAGACGACAAAGCAACCCATGATGCCGGTAACTATGGCAATGCCTATCCCTGCGATGAGTGCCATGAGGATAAAACTGTCGATCATGTTCGTATCTCCGTTTCATGACAGTTTTGGTGATCATCATGGTGATGGTCGTGATCGTGATCGTGCTGATAAACAGCCATCATCCGCGCCATATCCTGACCAAAAAGCTGAATGAATTCCGGATCTTTTGTTACGGCTGTCGGCTCACCTGAACAGCATACATGATGATAAAGGCAGACAACTTTTCGTGTCGAGGCAAGCACCATATGCAGATCATGCGATACCATAACAAGGGCTATTTTCCGCTCATTGTGGATGCGGCTCAGATGCTCATAGAACTTGAGCTGCCCGGAAAGATCAAGATTCTGCGCAGGTTCATCCAGGATGATCAGATCAGGTTTGTTTATCAATGACCGTGCCAGCAGAACACGTTGCCATTCCCCCCCGGAAAGCACGTGGATGGACCTGTGGAGAAGAGCCGTTATATCTGTTTCTTCTGCCGCGTCTTCCACTTCATTCCCATCGGCCGCTGTATTGAGCTTCAGGAAGGATTTCACATCCATGGGCAGGCTGGTTTCAGCGGTCATGCGTTGCGGGATATAGCTTGTGCGAAGGCTTGGCTGGCGGTGAATTGTCCCCTTGTCAGGTCGTATCACGCCGGCAAGACACCGAAGGAGGGTTGTTTTCCCCGCGCCATTGGGCCCGATGATGGTGAGAAAATCTGCCGGGGCAACATCGAGCGATACATTATCAAGGATCGCACTGTTGTTTCTGTAAACGGACAGGTTTTCAGCGGAAATTAACGCGTTCATCCACCATCTCCCCGGCATTGCATGCAGGTGCCGGTTATTTCCAGCGTCGTGGTCCGGGGGGTGAAGCGATATTGTCGGGTGGCCTTCATTATCGATGCCGCAAGGTCGTCGTTACAGCATTCTTCAGCGGTCCCGCATTCAAGGCATATCATGAAAAAGCAATCGCTGTGCGTATCAGGGTGCATGCATCCGACATAGGCATTCATGCTGTCGATCTTATGGACAAGGCCTTCTTCAATAAGAAAATCCAGCGCCCGGTAGACCGTCGGAGGGGCTGCTGACATGGAACGGTTATCCTGACGTATTTTTTCAAGGAGGTCGTAGGCTTTTACCGGCTGATGGCTTTCCCAGATCATTTCGAGAATGCGGCGGCGTATATTGGTGAGCCTGCTTCCCCTCTCAGCACAAATTTTCTCTGCCGATCTGAGTGCTGTTGTGCGGCAGGAATAGTGGTTCTGACAATAGGCCATAAATAGTGTTCCCATCTGTGATAGTTATGTTATAACATAACAAAATTACTTATCCAACCCTTCCCGGATTAAGGAGATGCGCATGCAGATCGCTAACAAAACGTCGCCAGCGATTATGTGTCTGGTGCTGTTGGTCTTGATGTTGGGAGTTTCATCTTCTCAAGCGGAAGATTTGCAGGTATCCGCCAGCATAAAGCCACTGCATTCACTGGTCTCGATGGTCATGGAAGGCAAGGGTGAGCCAATGCTCATCATGGGAGATGGCGCATCCCCGCACAGTTCATCGTTAAAGCCATCACAGCGTCGGATGATGGCGCAATCCGAAGTCATATTTGTTGTTCATGAGGGGATGGAAACGGCGCTGTCCAGATCTCTTCAGCAGAGCGATGCCAGAATTGTACAGATCGCGACATTCAGGGAACTG
>CAZOLR010000045.1:5056-13273 GCA_964580905.1 uncultured Hyphomicrobiales bacterium
GAGGACGATCACAATGAGGGGCATGGCCACGATGGTGATGAAAGCCACGACCACGACCATCATCACGGCCCTGGAGCTATTGTCGATTTTCATTTCTGGCTTGATCCGCTACTGGCGAGGGAAGTGCTGATGCCCATCGCACGGGCCTTGGGCGAGGTGTATCCGGAAGATGCTCCGGCCTTTGTTGCCAATGCGGAAAAGGCCTATGCGCAGTTGGGGCAATTACATCTGGATATCCAGCAGAAACTCTCACCCCATAAAAAATATCAGTTTATCGTTTTTCATGATGCCTATCAGTATTTTGAAAAGCGGTATGACCTGTCTGTCATCTCCAGCATTCTTGATCATCATGATGGCCAGATCACGCCATCCCGTTTGATACGCTTAAGGCATCTGGTCGAAGATCATGAGGCAGATTGCATTTTTGCTGAGCCCCAATATTCCCTGCGGCTTGTGGATGCTTTGGCGAGTATAGACAAACTTCCTGTTCGTGCGCTTGATCCGATAGGGCGGGATATTGATCCGGGATACAACCTCTACTCAATTCTCATAAATGACCTTGCGGATGCTGTTGCCTCCTGCCAGTCGTAATTTGAGTTGAGCTCTTCATCCGGGCTGGTAAGCTGACAGAACACTAACTGGAGGACATATCATGCGCATTGGTTTCATTGGTCTTGGCAATATGGGAGCCCCGATGGCATTAAATCTTGTCAAGGCAGGGCATGACGTGACCGGCTATGACGTTGCTGGAATTTCACTGGAAGACATAAAGCCGGCTTCGACGGCCATCGCAGCTGCTTCAGGTCAGGACGTGGTCATCACCATGCTTCCGGACGGGCAAATACTTCGCAAAGTAGCCTCGGAAATCATTCCTCATATGGATGCGGGGACAGGCTTTGTGGATTGCTCCACCGTGGATGTCGAAAGCGCACGTGCTGTTGCCGCAGATGCAGAGAAAGCGGGCCTCTTGCCGGTGGATGCCCCGGTATCGGGCGGTGTTGGCGGCGCCTCTGCGGGCACTTTGACTTTCATGGCAGGCGGAAGTGATGCAGCGTTTGCCAGGGCGGAGCCTCTTTTTGACATTATGGGCCAGAAAGCGGTGCATTGCGGTGCAAGCGGTGCCGGGCAGGCGGCTAAAATCTGCAACAACATGATACTCGGGATCACGATGATCGGTACGTGTGAGGCTTTTGCACTCGCCGATAAACTCGGGCTGGACAGGCAGAAAATGTTCGATGTTGTCAGCACGTCCTCAGGTTATAGCTGGACGATGAATGCCTATTGTCCGGCGCCGGGGGTTGGCCCGCAATCTCCTGCTGATAATGATTATATGCCGGGTTTTGCGGCTGAACTGATGCTGAAAGATCTGAACCTCTCGCAAATGGCGGCAGAAGCCGTTAATGCCAGCACACCTCTCGGTGCGGCGGCAGCGGAACTTTATCGCATCTTTGTTGAGGAAGAAGATGGCCGGGGCAGGGATTTTTCGGCAATGCTTCCGAGATTTGAAAACCAGAGCCGTTAAGCCATGCTGGCTGAGGCGGATTTCTGCGTAATTGGCGGCGGAATTGCAGGTGTAAGCGTCGCGGCCCTTCTTTCTGCTGAGGCCAATGTTGTCGTGCTCGAAGCAGAAGATACGATAGGATATCATTCAACCGGGCGTTCGGCGGCCATGTATATCGCCAATTATGGCCCGCCGGCCATTCGCGTGATGACCAGGCTTTCCGGCCCGGTTTTTGAACATCCGGCTGAGATCACCGAGATCCCATTATTGTCTCCGCGTGGGGAGCTTATTGTTGCCCGGGAAGATGAAATCCCCGCCCTTGAAGATTATCTTGACGGCAGTGAAGGCATGGAGCGGATTGATGTGGCGACGGCTATCGGGCTGATGCCTGTTCTCAACCCGGAACATATCGTTGCGGCGGCTTATGAATCCGGGGCTTCTGACATCGATGTCGCGGCCCTTTTTCAGGGATATGCGGCCATGCTTCGGCGGCAGGGCGGCAAGATCATCACCAGGGCTGGCGTAAGCAATCTGGCATGGGAAAAGGAAAGATGGCGTATTGACACCCATCAGGGGGAAGTCAGCGCACCTGTTCTCATCAATGCCGCAGGGGCATGGGCGGATCAGGTTGCATCCCTTGCCGGTCTTGTTTCAAAGGGGATACAGCCGATGCGACGTTCGGCTGTGCTGGTGCCCTCGCCTGAAGGTCATGATATCAGCCATTGGCCTTTGGTCGCTTCCGCCAGTGAAGATTGGTACAGCCGTCCCGATGCGGGCAAGCTGATGATCTCGCCTGCAGATGAAGACCCTGTCGAAGCTCAGGATATCCACCCTGATGAAATGGTTCTGGCCATGGGCATTGACCGGTTTGAAAAGGCCACAACATGTAAGGTAACGCGGGTGAGCCACCGTTGGGCCGGGTTGAGGAGTTTTGCACCGGACCATAATCCTGTCGTCGGGTTTGACCCTGATCACCACAGCTTTTTCTGGCTGGCCGGGCAGGGCGGCTATGGGATCCAGACCTCACCGGCCATGGCGCGGTATGCTTGTGATTTGTTGACGGGGAATGCTCCCATTCCTGATATCACCACCCGTGATGCCATGTCGCCATCCCGTTTTAAAGAAAAGGCAAGAACATGAAGATGAATATAGCCGTGATCCGCGGTGACGGGATTGGCGGCGATTGTATCAATGCCGCTCTTGCGGTGATGGAAAAGGCACTCATGCTCAGCCGTTTGCCCATGCCTGAATACACAGATATCAACGCGGGCGCAGGTTTTTTTGCCGAAACCGGCCGCGATATAGAAGAAGGCGGGGAGGAAGCCGCCGGCCGTGCGGATGCGATTTTTCTTGGTGCCATAGGTCTTCCGGCCATCCGTCATCCCGATGGAACCGAAATTTCCCCGCATCTTCGCCTCAGGGACAAATTCGGGCTTTACGCCGGGGTGCGGCCGGTCCGAGCTTTCCCGAATGCCCCGCTGAAACTGGCGGCACCAGAAGCGGGCTCCATTGATCTTGTGCTGATCCGGGAAAGCACCGAAGGGCTTTTCTATTCTGCCGCCGTGCATTCACGGAGCCGGATTGACGGGGATAATGCGGTGGAGGAAACATTGAGAATAACGAGATCCACCACCGAGAAACTGCACCGGTTTGCTTTTCGCCTTGCGGAAAAACGCAAAAACCTTGGCAGAGGGCATAAGGTGACATGTGTTGACAAGGCAAATGTTTTTACCGCTTTCGCTTTCTTCCGCAAGATCTTTGATGAAGTTGCCGCGTCGTATCCTCATATCGCTCATGATTATTCCTACGTTGATGCCATGGCACTGGAATTGATCCGCAAACCCTGGCAGGCAGGTGTTCTTGTCACGGAAAATATGTTTGGTGATATACTTTCTGATCTCGCGGCGGGACTTGTCGGCGGGATGGGCATGGCGTCCTGTGCGGAAATAGGTGATGCGAACGGCCTGTTTCAGCCAGCCCACGGCAGTGCCCCTGATATCATGGGGCAGGACAAGGCAAATCCCATCGCAACGGTGTTGAGCGCAGGACTGCTCCTTGACTATCTTGCGGACAAATCCGGATACAGGGAATATGCGGAGGCGGCGATCAGGATTGAGCGGGCGGTCGAAAACGGATTTGCCCATCGCGATCTGCGGCCTGTGGAATTTGGCGGCGATATGGGAACAAAGGCCATGACAAAATCTCTTCTTGATAATCTGTCCTAGGGGAAAATAGCATGTATGTTGTTACCGTTACCTTTGATATCCACCCGGCGGCTGTTGATGATTTCATGCCCCTGATGCGCCAGCAGGCGGCAAATTCACGTCGTCTTGAAGAAGGGTGCCATCAGTTTGATATCGCCTATGAGCAAAGCAACCCCTGCCGGATATTCCTTTATGAGCTTTACGAGGACAGGGGCGCGTTTGATCTCCATCTTGAGAGCGCCCATTATCAACGTTTTGCATCTCTGACCGAAGGCATGGTCGCAAAAAAGACGGTTGCCACCTTTGATACAATTGAAGCAGTAATGTGACCCTTCCCAGAAGCGTGTGGCGTTCTAAATCTAGGGCATGACCGACTTTATTCTGCGAGGCAAGATATGCACAGCCTGAAACATGCGCTCGCCGTGATGCTTATGCTGCTCATCACGGCCGGTTGCAGTGATACCTCACTCTCTGAGATGAAAGATAACAAACCCATGCTCACCCTGGAAGAATTCTTTGCCGGACAGACAGTCGCTTACGGCATTTTTGAAGATCGTTTTGGTAAACTCCGCCGCCAGTTCCGTGTCAATATCACGGGTACAGTGGAAGACGGTAAGCTGATCCTTGATGAAGATTTTCTTTATGACGACGGTGAAAGGGCAAACCGTATCTGGACGATCACTAATCTTGGCAAAGATGATGAAGGCCGGATTCAGTACCGGGGAGAGGCGGATGATATCGTGGGTGTGGCCTCAGGTGCTGTTTCGGGCAATGCCCTCAACTGGTCCTATATCATTGACCTTGAAACCAGTGGCAGTACGCTTCGTGTCCGGTTCAATGACTGGATTTATCAGCAGGATGAGCATGTGGCCATCAACCGGGCCTATGTCAAAAAGTTCGGTCTGGAAATAGGCTCTGTCACGCTTGTATTCCTCCGTGGCAAGGCTGCCCAAACTGTTGGCCCTCTTGACCTTTCTGCCTGGTAACTCCGATGCGGCTCTTTGCTTTCTTTGTGGAAATACTGCCGCTTGTCCTTTTCTTTATCGGATATGAATGGGGCGGGCTTTTTGTTGCCGCATCCCTGTCATCAGGGGCAGGGATGCTGATGCTGCTCCATGCCAGAATTACCCAGGGAAGGGTGGCATTTTTCCCAATTTTTACAGTGGTTTTGTCGGCAATCTTCACCTTGATTGCGATAGGCACAGGGGCGGAAACCTTTATCAAAATTCAACCAACAGTCTTTAACGGCTTGTTCAGTGTTGTGCTTCTTGCGGGCGTCATGCGCGGTGTTGCCGTGATGAAATATTTTTTCGGCGCGCAGTTCAGCCTCGATGCCATGACCTGGATGACCCTCAGTTTCAGATGGGGGATATTTTTTGGATTTCTGGCGATAGCGAATGAGCTGGCCTGGCGTAATCTGGACAGCACCGGCTGGGTATGGGTCAAGACGTTTATCTTTGCGCCGTTAAGCGGTCTTTTCATGCTTGCACAACTGCCTGTCACCCTGCGCGGGCGCCTGCCTCACTCAGGCGAAGACCGTGAACCGTAATACTGGCCCGCATCCCCGGCATCTGCTATGCCAGTTCCATGATTGAACCACTTTTGCCCGCTGATGTTGCCATCGAAGACAGGCAGGGATCACCCTGCCTTGTCAGCCGCAGGTTTTCGGATATCTATTTTGCCATCGCCGATGGTCTTGCTGAAACGCGTCTTGTTTTCATTGAAGGAAATCATCTGGCCGAACGCCTGCCGGGGCGACGTCATTTCACCATCGCAGAAACAGGGTTCGGCACGGGCCTTAATTTTCTGGCTACGCTTGCGCTCATTGCGGATATGGGGCGCGCTGCCCCGCGCCTTACCTATATCGCAACAGAACTGGCCCCGCTTGATGGTGAGATGATTGCAAAGGCTCTCGCAAGCTTTCCTGAACTTGCCCTGCACCGTGACGCGCTGATTTCACGTCTGCCACCACGTTGGCCGGGGCGTCACCGGATGCTTTTCCATGGCGGCAACGTGGTGCTGGAACTTCTTTACGGTGACAGCGCAACCATGATCAGGCAGGCCGGATTTCAGGCCGACGCCTGGTTTCTTGATGGATTTGCCCCGGCGCAGAATCCGGAGATGTGGGGTGATGATCTCTTTTCACTGATAGCCTCGCGCACCGCTGAAAAGGGAACACTTGCCAGTTTTACCTCTGCCGGACATTTTCGCCGAGGGCTCGAATCCGCCGGATTCAGTGTTCAACGGCTGAAAGGATATGGGACCAAACGCCATCGGATTACGGCGGAATTCAATGGCAAAAGTGCCTCCTTGACGTCTCAGAGCGGCCATGTTGCCGTCATCGGTGCGGGTATCGCCGGCGCTTCAGTTGCGGCAGGTCTCAAACGGCGTGGCTATGATGTGACGGTACTTGGGTCTGGGGACGGTGTTGCTGATGGAGCATCAGGGAACAGAATTGCTGTTCAGGCCCCCCGGCTGACAGCGACAGATACATTTCAGGCCCGTTTGTCACTCACCGGGTATGGATACGCGCGGCGGCTTGCACGCGAGACAGGCACAAGTGTGGCGGATAAAACAATCCTTTATGCCTGGAATGAACGTGAACAGATCCGGCAGGAGAAAATCGCGGCACTGGGATGGCCTGAAACGGTGTTCCGTCTGGTGGACACGAACACGGCAGGGGAAATCACCGGACATGAGACACATCTTGGCGGCATGCTGTTTCCCGAAGGCGGAACCGTCATCCCGCATCAGCTTGTACGTTGTCTTCTTGATGGCGTTACTCTCCGTTGCGGGATGGTTGTCCGGTCCATGACAAAGCAACTTTCGGGGTGGCGTATCGATACCGATGCCGGTCCGGTTACCTGTGATATCGCCGTGCTGGCCATGGGAGCGGGGCTGCCTCTTGTTTCCTGTCCGCAAAGTGGATCCCTGCCTCGTTTTCAGGTCACCGCCGGTCATGTCAGTTATCTTCCTGAAACCGCGCTTTCGCCGCCTCTTAGCGGCATGAGCTTTGGCGGCTATATGGCGGCGATGAAAGAGGGCGGCACGGCTCTTGGTGCGAGTTTTGATCATCATGATCCGGCTTTGCCGATCCCTCAGCTCGATGCTTCACATCATAAATCAAATCTTGAGCTTCTGCCCACCAGGATGATGGCCTCCCCTGACCCTGATAGTCATGACTGGGACGGGAGAACAAGCCTGCGTCTGGCGTCTCCTGACCGGCAACCGCTGGCCGGGAAGATCGATGAAACCCTTTTTGTGCTAACGGCACTGGGGGCAAGGGGGATGGTCACCGGCCCGTTGCTTGGTGAATTTATTGCATCCAGGATCGCGGGGGAGCCTTCGCCTCTTGATACCGGCATGGAAGCTGTTGTTGATCCGCTTCGCTTTCATGGCAGGGGGAAATCCTAGCCGTTTTTATAGCGGCTCATCAATTCATCCATTCGCATGATAAAGCGCGTGATGATGGAAGCGGTTTCCTGCCAACCGTCTTTGAGCGTCAGTCTCGTTTCATCCAGATAAAGCGAGCGGCAAATTTCTATCTGCAATGCGGAAACCCCGTCATCAGGCTGGCCATAATGGCGGGTGATATACCCCCCGGCGAAAGGCGCGTTAAGTTTTACGGATAACCCTTCGCGGGTGAAGTAGGCCTGCGCTTCATTCACGATCCAGTTCAGCGAAGACTGGCCGTGATTGGTCCCGATAATCACCTCGCTGTTGATGCCAAACATCCCGGATGGCATGGAATGGCAGTCAATGAGCAGGGCATGGCCTCCTGTTCTTGCGTCATCGATAAGTTTTTCAAGTTCGACGTGATAGGGGCGATAGAACCGGTCAAGCCTGAAATCTGCCTCGGCGGCGGGCAGGCTGCTTGTATAGATATCCTGCTGGTTTGCAGCCTTGCTCGGGATCACGCCAAGCCCTGATCTGAGATATCGTGTCACCGCTTTATTGGCAAAACTTACCGGCTGATCAAACATGAGGTTGTCGATTTCATCAGGCTGACGGTTAAGGTCAACAAAACTGCGCGGAAATTCCGCCAGAATAAGATCAGATGGCAGAGGCTGAAACGTCAGCAGACGATCCATTCCGGCATCTTCCACCTTACGCAGCTCATGAAGAGGCAGGTTGGCCTGATGGATGAACTGGCTGAGGTATTTGCGTCCGCTATGGGGGGAGGCGGCAATAACCTGACTTTGACGGCGACCATTTGATCGCAGGACCCGGAAAGGCTGTTCCATTTGCCCGACAATCATGGCGGAACAGTCGGTTATGGCGGCAGGATGTGATGGCGGGCAAGTCAACAGCGGCACCTATTAATCATAAAATTTGCCTTATGCGTCGTGATGATATGCATTTTAGCGTGAAGATATGTAAAAAAACAATCGGGAGAGGCTTGCTTCTGTCTGAATTTTCGCTATGTTCACCTCAAGGGACGCGTAGCTCAGCGGGAGAGCACTACGTTGACATCGTAGGGGTCGCTGGTTCAATCCCAGCCGCGTCCACCAT
>CAZOLR010000046.1:0-12852 GCA_964580905.1 uncultured Hyphomicrobiales bacterium
ATAGCATTGCCCGATCAGGAAATGTTACCTTAAATATTTCCGGTACGGATTTTGCAGGTGAGCCCCGGTCTCTGAAAGTCCGATAATTTGCCGATATGACCAGCTGGAGAAACCGCCATGACCAATGATGCACACCCGGAAAGGGAAAATCAGCAGGAAGAAGAGCTCATCACCAGACTTAAATCCATGCTGGCTGATTTTTCCGATTATCAATCTCCCATACTGAGGGCAGACGGAGATATCGTGATCCCGCTTGATCCGACACTGAAGAAAAATCGTGAGGCGCAGAAAAATCTTGCCGAAGCCATCAGCAGCATGATGAATGGCGACATGCGCCGCCGCAGCTCCGCCTGGATCGAATAGGCCGGCTTTAGCCGAAAAGGCAATCCTGCAACATGGGCTCAAGCCTGCTGACACGCCCGCGGATCGATTTGAGCAGTTTCATTTCGGCAGGATTGAGCTGGCTGACATCAATCTTTGTTCCCGGCGGCAGACCCGCGGAAATATCATTGATCTGCTGGCGGAGAACCAGTTTGAGCGCAAAATGAATATCCTCGGCAAGAAGGGAGACTTCCGGCGGAACCGTATTCGTCCGGTGCAGGGCTTCGGCACGGCGGGCACTGCTTCTTTCGGAAATGCCCCGGGAAATGGCCAGCACCCGTAAGGTTTCAATCAGCGGCAATAACAGATATCTTTTTATATCGTAGCGTCCGGCTTCTGTCTTCAGGCCGCCGAATATCGTCGTTCCGGCCTGGGCATTGGCGGCATTACCGGCCAGAAGTTTAAGAAAATCGGCACGCCGTGTCGCCCGGCCTGCCATCGCTTCTCTCAGCCGGGCAGCCAGATCAACCTCGCCATGGACAGATTCGAAATCAAAGAAGATATCGACATTCAGGAGATCTTCGGGCCGCGCCTGTTTAACCCAGCCGGTCAGGGCATTTCGCCATCCGGAAATCGACCGGCACCATTTGGCGTGGCGTGACATGACACCTCCCTGGCAATAGGGAATCCCGGCCTGATCAAGGCAGTCCGATATATGCCCGCCAAGGGTTTCAAACCACGTCTGCACTTCGGCATTTTCGGTGGCATCGCCCTCCGGCATTTCATCATCATAGATGATGGCATGGTCCTGATCGGCGGCAAGAAGGCTTTCGCCACGTCCGGCTGATCCCAGAACAAGAACGGCATAAGCTCTGGGTGGCGGGGTTTCCATCATGGCTTCGGCAAGATGCGTGGCCCGGGACAAGGCTGCCCGATACGCGCTGCTGATCACGGCGGCAATGAGATGGCCTTCCACCCCGTCGGAAAGCAGGGAGCTGGCCAGCATGGGCAGGGCTTTGAGTGCTGCTGCAATGTCCGTCGCGGTGGCGGCGGTGGCGATCTGGTCCCCGATCACCATGGCACCCGTCACGCGCTGACGGATCAGCTCCCGGGTTGAAATCCAGCCAGCCAGCTCCCCCGAGGGGCCGGTGACACCAAGATGCCGGATATCAAGCCGGTTGATGCGCCCCAGCGCCACATGCATGAAATCATCCTCATGCACCGTTATAACCGGCGCCGACATCACCTGCCCGATGGGAATCGCCCTGGCGTGGCCAACTTCTTCGATGGGCAGAGCCATGGTATGAACAAGGTCGCGTTCGGAAACGATGCCGTCGATCCGGTTTGGGGATGTGCCGATGAAGACGCAGTCAATTTTCCGATCTTTCATGGTGACCGCCGCGATCTGGATGGGGGTATCTGCCGGCAGGATAACCGGATCTGTCAGCATGATTTCCCTTATCCGGTGACGATAGGGGTAGGGGTCAATCCGCTCCACCGGTTTGGTCAGTGACGGCTGATAGAGTCTGCCCGCAACATCGGTCCACCCCGCCCGGGTTGCCGACAGTCTCAGATCATCAAGGCCGGAAACAGCCCTCAACGCATCGGCAAGGGTGACGATGGATTTAGCGTTCAGATCAGGCAACATTGCCCGGAAAATCCGGCCGGTAATGCGCGCATCACCAAGCGCCGTATGACGATCACTGATACTGATACGATAATGTTCGGCCAGGGCATTGAGATCACCCATCATCATCATCGCTTCATTGCCAAGAGCGATCACTCCGAGCTGGCGCACACATAAGGCCGCGCTCCATTCCCATTCCAGCCCGTAGCGCTCGGCTTCATGGGACAGCACGGCAAGATCAAAGCCTATATTGTAGCCGACCAGCACCCTGCCGTTCAGTTGCGCACGGAAACGGGGCAGGACCCGGGTAAGGCTTTCGGCGTTTTCAACCTGCTTCTGGCTGATACCATGGATGGCTGTGCTTTTTTCAGGAACGGGGATGCCGGGATTGACCAGAATATCGAGGTGAACCTCTTCGTCCCAGGGATCGGTCATGCCAATCTGGACGATCCGGTCCTTGGCGGGCGAAAGGCCGGTTGTTTCAAGATCAATCGAAGCCAGCGGCAGTTTTTCCAGCGGCACGGTGGCCAGCGTAGTCATTTCATTCCCCCTGAAACGAGAACCTGTTGCGAGAAATCGCTTCAACCGCCCATCATAATTTGGCCCGGCGAGAATGACCAGCCCTGCCCGTTCATCAGGATTTTGATTGATGGTCGCGGTTAATTTTTATTTTCCGGATAATCCGACGGCACAAAAAGACGTGGCGAGAGTTTGTGCCCTTTGGTGATATTGCTTAGCAACACCGAGGTGGTGATGCCGTTTGCATCGGTAATCAGCCAGCGGCGAAGAACGAAGGGCTGTTCGGTAAATTCCAGCACGATCCGGCCGGCGGCTTCACCTTCGGGCTGATCAAGAATGATCCGGGTGATGCCGTCCCTGCTTTCGGCACGGGTTGTGATGCCCTCCCTTTCCAGTTTGACGGGATTGGCAAGGATGACCGCAAGAGGTGTTTCGGCCACAGGATAGCTGGTGACCTGGCGCCGGTCTTTTTCATCGACATGCAGCCATGTTCGCGTCGTGATCAGGGTAAGAGGCACCGGCTCGTCGTATTCAAACCTGCTGCGATATGGCCGCCGCAGATAAAATTTACCCCCGGCGGTGCTGCCATCAGAAGACACCTGAACAAACCTTGCTTCAAGCGTGGTGATGGTGTTGAACCATGCTTCAGCTTTTTCAAGGGAGGTCGCCGCCGCCGGAAAGACGAACATCACCATCGCCAGAAAAACACCTGAACACCGGAGCAAGAGACGCGGCAAAGAGGGCATCAGCTCAGTCCTGAACATCGATCAGCACCTCACGTTTTCCGGCGTGATTGGCCGGGCTCACCACCCCACGTCGTTCCATCTCTTCGATGATGGTCGCCGCCCTGTTATAGCCGATCCGGAGATGACGCTGGATAAAAGAGGTTGACGCCTTGCCTTCCCTTGCGACGAGCTGCACCGCCTGATCGTAAAGACTGCCATCGCCATTGGTATCGGGAATTTCAGCCGGGGAGGCGGATATAGCATCAACTTCAACATCCTCGGTGACGCTGTCATCGTAAACAGGTTCGCCCTGCTGGCGGAGAAAATCGGCCACTTTTTCGACTTCGCCATCATGGACAAAGGGGCCATGCACCCGCACAATCCGGCCGCCGCCCTCCATATACAGCATATCACCCTTGCCGAGGAGCTGTTCGGCCCCCTGTTCACCCAGTATCGTCCGGCTGTCGATTTTCGATGTGACCTGAAATGAAATCCGGGTCGGGAAATTGGCTTTGATTGTGCCGGTTATGACATCCACCGATGGCCGCTGGGTCGCCATGACCACATGAATGCCTGCGGCACGTGCCATCTGCGCCAGCCGCTGGACCGCCGCCTCAATATCCTTCCCCGCAACAAGCATGAGATCTGCCACCTCATCGATGATCACGACAATGAACGGCAGGGGGTTGAGATCAAGTTCCTGTTCTTCGAAGACGGGTTTGCCTGTCTCAGCATCGTATCCTGTCTGTACCCGGCGGGTCAGGGTTTCGCCCTTACGGCGGGCTTCATCCAGTCTTTTGTTGTATCCGTCAATATTGCGCACCCCGAGCTTGGACATGTTGCGGTATCTGGTTTCCATTTCCCGCACCGTCCATTTCAGTGCGGTAACGGCCTTGCCCGGGTCCGTCACCACCGGTGTCAGAAGATGGGGGATGCCGTCATATACCGAAAGTTCGAGCATCTTCGGGTCGATCATGATGAGCCGGCAGGTTTCCGGCGTATGGGTGTAGAGAAGCGACAGGATCATCCCGTTGATACCGACAGATTTGCCTGATCCTGTCGTGCCGGCCACCAGCAGATGCGGCATCCGGGCAAGATCGGCAATCACCGGATGACCGGCAATATCCATGCCCAGCGCCATGGGCAGTGATGCCGATTTGTCTGCCCAGCGGTCGCCATCAAAAATGTCACGGATCAGGACCGTCTGCCTGTCGCTGTTGGGCAGTTCGATACCTATGACATTCTGGCCCGGCACAACAGCAACCCGTACGGACAGCGCCGACATGGACCGGGCGATATCATCGGCAAGACCAATGACACGCTGCGTTTTCGTCCCCGGTGCAGGCGACAACTCATACCGCGTTACCACCGGCCCGAAGCGGGCTTTTTCAATCTCGCCACGCACACCAAATTCTGCAAGGACACTTTCCAGCATTCGGGAATTGGTATCGAGAACATCCTTGTCCGGCCCGGCAAGGGCTTTGTTCGGCGGGGCCAGAAGAGCAAGCGAAGGCAGGCGGTAGCCGCTCGCGTTTTCAAGATCAAGAGAGCCCTGTCCCGTCGCCGTTTTTGACCTCTTCCGTCTCGCCGCGGTGCGGGATGTCAGCGTATCATCTTCACTGTCCTGTGTTACCACCACCGGCTCACGCCGGGGTTTCGGCTGGCGGCGGCGCGACGATTTTTTGTCTTTCGGCAAAGACCCGCCCTGCCACAGCCGGGCGGCTAATGCTGATAACGGGCGGAAAGGATATAAAACCCCACGACGGACAAGACCAAGAAGACGGCTGGCCAGACGCATTTCCCCGCGATCAATGGCCGCCGCATAAACATATATCGCTATACCCAGTCCGGTCAGCGCTGCCATGAGGAGATGGCCGTATTTGATCATGGCCGCCGGATCCGGCAGGGTGGTATTCAGCACCGGCATCATCAGAAACGAGGTTACGAGCATCCGGCCCACAGCCCCGCCATAGCTTTCCCCAAGCCAGGCACTGGCGGCAAAGGAGAGTAAAAAGAGCGATACCGGCAACAAGAGAAACCGGCGGCGCATCCGTTGCGGCCGGGCATGCCGGATAAGCCGGATGCCCCAGACAGTGACCGCCATCCCGAGAGCGATGGCCACCGGCTGACCCAAGGTGCCGACGAGATGCGCGGCAATTTCCGCGCCGATACCACCAAGAAGGTTTGAAACCTCCGGGTTGCTGATGCTGGATATGGTATGACCGGAGGGATCTGCCGGATCGTAACTGGCTGTCATGGCAAGAACGACACCACCAAGGCCAAGGCAGACCAGGCCCAGGATCTCCTCCATCCGGCGCTGCAGAAAACCTTTCAGCCCTGCGGAAATAAACGGGGTGGCTGTTTTCGGGTCGTTCATGGTTTGGTGAATGCCTCGCTCATCACATCCGGTTGTCAAGCCATAGCAAATTGTACATCAAATATATAGAGGTTTGCACCTTCTGCTTCCACAAGATGCTGAGTTTTTCGCTTAAATCTTGACGGATCGATTGCACAGCAGAGGTTTCCGGCTTATCTCTCTAGAATGAACATGGAAAGACGAGCCATTTTTCTTGACCGGGACGGCGTGATTAATGTCGATACAGGCTATCCGCACAAGACCGAAGACTGCCAGCTGATCCCCGGGGCGGCGGCGGCCATCCGCCGTGCCCGCAGGGAAGGATACATGATCTGTGTGGTGACAAATCAGGGCGGCATCGCGCTCGGGTATTATGATGAAGCGGGGCTGCGGCGTTTCAATGATCATCTCGCAGGATTGCTGGCAGAAGACGGTGCGGCGCTGGATGCGATACATTTCTGCCCGCACCACCCGTCATCTCCTGATCCGGCCCGGCGGCAATGTTCCTGCCGCAAGCCGCAACCCGGCATGCTGCTTGATCTGGCACGCGAACATAATATCGATATGTCTGCCAGTGCCATGATTGGTGACCGTGTGACGGATATCGAAGCCGGCGAAGCGGCTGGTGTAAGGGCATTTCTTTTTGACGGCGGGAATCTGGATACGCTGATGCTGAAGGTGCTGGCTTCGCTGAAGGAGGCGCGTGATGGGGAAAACTGAACAGCATGATGTTGTGATTATCGGCGGCGGCATGGCGGGGCTTGCCACCGCATGCGCCCTCGGCCAGAAGGAGATACCCTGTCTTGTGCTGGATCGCGGAGCGGGGGAAGGTGATACCATCCGCACCAGCACCATCAATCCGGCCAGCTATTCTTTTCTTGAACGTCTCGGCGTCATCAAGATCATGGCTGAGCTTGGCCATTCCATTACCCCGGTGCGGGAAATCCGCGTCAGCGATGCCCAGACCAGAGCAAGGCCAGGCTATGCGGTAAGCGATACGCTCCTGTCCTGGAACGAGAGAGACAATTCTTCAGCCCCTCTTGCCTATGTTATGCGGAACCGTCATCTGCGGGACGCTCTTTTCCGCATGGCCGATGCGCACCCGTTGATCGGAATACGACATGGTCAGGCAACACCGCCACCGCGAGACGATTTCAGGCGCGGGAACACATCATTCCACCATCTCACTCTTGCGGACGGCACTGATCTCACGACCGGTCTGATTATCGCCGCAGATGGCGGGGCAAGCCCCATGCGTGACGCCGCCGGGATACGCACCATCCGGCGGCGCCCCGGCCAGACCGCCATCGTCGCCGATATCCGGTCAAGCCGCCCGCACCAGCATATGGCCTGGCAGCGATTTCTCGATGGCGGCCCGGTGGCGCTGATGCCGCTTGATGACCCGCACCTTTCTTCGCTTGTATGGACTTTGAAGGATGAAGACGCGGCGGTGATGATGAAAGCTGATCCTTTCATGTTCGGCAAGATGCTCACTGAAGAATTCGGACCTGCTTTCGGTGACCTGACGCTGGCAAGCGAGCGTCATTCCTGGCCGATGCAGCTTTGCCATGCCCTTCGTCCTTATGGCTATCGATTGGCACTGGTCGGTGATGCGGCGCATCGCATCCATCCCCTTGCCGGGCAGGGCTATAACCTTGCGCTCGGAGATGCGGCGGCGATGGCCGATGCGCTGGAATGGGGCGCCGATCATGGCGCTGATGTTGGTGATGCGATGGTTCTCGAACGCTACGCACGGCTCCGTTTTGCCGAAACAGCGGCGATGACGCTTGCAACCGACGGGCTTAACCGGCTCTTTTCCTTCGGGCCCAAAGGGTTGAAATCAGCGGCAGGCCTGGCGATGGCGGCGCTTGACCGGTCCCCCCTCATGTCGCTTGCCATGAAAATGGCGAGCGGCGGGCTCAACCGTCGCGGCTGAGCCCCTTTTCATCCAATCTCGCCAGATACCGGGCCATCAGATCGGTGCTCTCACGGCCATAGCGACAGAGCGTTGCCCAGGTGAATATCCCGCTGTCGTGCCCATCGCTGAACACAAGCCTGACCGCATAATGCCCGACGGTTCTGATATCAGTGATCTTCACCTTGCGTTTTCCCGCCGGGGTTGTCTTCTGGCTTGCGCTGTGCCCCTGGACTTCGGCCGACGGCGATTCCACCCGCAGAAGCTCTGCCGGAATGTGGAAAGTCTCACCTGAATCAAACTCAACGGTCAGCGTGTTTTTTTCCGGATTGAGGGAGATGGCGGTCGGCCATGGCTCCGGGTTATGGGCCGTATTCGGCATCAGCTTTCTGTCCCGTCGAGGCGTCTTGCTTCTTCTTTGAGCAGGACCGGAACCCCATCCCGGACAGGATAGGCCAGTCCGGCCTGATGGCTGATCAGCTCCTGGCTGTCCTTTTTATAAGTGAGGGGGCCGCGGCTGACGGGGCAGATCAGCAGATCCAGCAATTCGGGATCAAGTGTTTTCGTCGGGTCAGTTTCAGTGGCGGACATTTCCGGGATTCTCAGTTGTCAGACCAAGGCTTGAGACCTGCATTTCAAGCATTGTTGTGAGAATTTCTGCCCGGTCAAACGTTGTTGGCGCTTCGAGCAGGGCCTGCTTGTCGGTAACTTCAAGAGGACAGATCATGGACAGGGTGGTGACGAGCTTTTCGCTGTCACAGGCCTTGATGGCCTCCCAGTCGGCGGTGAAACCCTTCATGTCAAAAAAGCGGCGCAGTGATTTCAGGAGTGTGTCTCGATTGATACTTGTTTCCTGCACCAGGAGATCATCGGTGAACAAATCGTAATTGACTTTCGCGCGGCGATAGCCGTCTTTCATGTCAATTTCTTTATCCACATGGAAACGGATCACCCCATCCAGCGAGATCAGGTAGCGGCCATCGGTGGTTTCCTCAAAACTGGACAGCCTGCCGACGCAACCAACGGAATAAAAGTTCGGCATGGCTTCGTCCTGTGACGTGTGGGTGTTGCTCTGTATCATCCCCATAAGGCGGGTCGGGCTTGTCAGCACGTCGGAGACCATGTTCAGGTAGCGTGGCTCAAAAATATTGAGCGGCAACCGCCCTCCCGGCAACAGCAAAGCGCCGTTCAGCGGAAATACAGGTATTTCCCCTGGCAGATCCTGAATATCAGGAATGATGGCGCTTCGTTTCATTGGGTTCGTTTCCTTTCCGTTTCTTTCATCATGAAAACAAAAGTGAAGATAGTTTACGCCGCCCTGCGATGACTTCCGGCGCGGCCGGCCCAAGAGCGTTGAAAATTTCAAGCAACTGCAGCCGTGCCGCATCATCATTCCATGACCGGTCCATCCGCATGCAGGCCAGGAGGCTTTCAATGGCCTCTTCCGACATACCGGCACCGTACTGGGCGAGGGCAAGATCATATCTGGCCTGAATATCTTTCGCATCGGCGGCGGCTCTGGCTTCAAGTTCAGCCAGCCGGCCTGCCGCTTCGGCGCCACGTTCAGCCATATCAAGGCTTTTTACGGCCTGCTGTACGGGGTCACTTGCCTGCATCTCATCGGTCATGGCGGCCAGCATGTCCCGGGCGGGCTTGAATTCACCTGCCCCGGTAAGACAGCGGATAAGTCCACCCATGGCCTCCGTGCTCTCCGGGTTCTGGGCCAGAACATCCTGATAAATGGCTGAGGCAGAGGCAAATTCACGTGCGTTGATCGCATCTTCGGCAGCGGCCAGCAGATCATCCACCGACGACGCTGCCCCGCCCGCCTGTTCCACGAGCCGGTCCACAAACTGACGGACCGCGGATTCCGGCTGGGCCCCGGCAAATCCGTCAACAGGCTGACCGCCAATAAAGGCATATACCGTGGGAACGGACTGAACGCGGAGCTGCGCCGCAATCGCCTGATTCTCGTCGATATTGACCTTGGCCAGTTTGACCGCACCACCCGCTTCGGCCACACATTTCTCCAATACCGGCATGAGCTGTTTGCACGGACCGCACCACGGCGCCCAGAAGTCAACGATCACCGGCTTCTCGTTCGAGGCCTCAATGACTTCGGCCATGAAGTCCTGTGAGCTTACATCGATAATGCTCACATCGCTGCCGGCGGCATTTTGTTCAATCAGCACCATTAATCCCTGATCTCCTGCGTTTGCCATGCGGAAATTGAATTCGGGTAACTCAAAAATTCGGGTATTATCCCCAAAGATGGAGCGATAATGAATTCTGGCAAGTTATTCTTTAATATCAATTTATCCCCCCTCCTCATGCTATATCTCAACACGATCAGCCCAATGGCCGGTATGTTTGAGAAACTGATGCAAGCCCGGGGTTTCTAGAGTGACTGTCTTGTCGTTCACCAGCGGATGAACATTGATCCTTTCCGACTGGTCAAGGGCCCTGTCATAGACAAGCGTGACATGACGGGCCTTGTCATTGATCAGGGTGAGGGGAGACACAGCGCCGGGACGTACCCCCAGAAATTCCATCAACCTGTCTGCGCTGCCGAAGGAAAGACGGCCGCCACCAATAGTCTGCCCCAGTTCCTTGAGATCAACCTTGCGGCTTTCCTCCGCCACCACAAGATAATTTTTCTTCTTGCCGTCGCGCAGGTAAAGGTTCTTGATATGCGCGCCCTCGATATCTCCCCGGAGGTTCCGGGAATCTTCAACGGTTCTGAGCGGCGGATGTGTGTGGAGCGTATAGGAAATGCCCAGCTCATCCAGAATCCGCACCATCTCAACGGATGAGGTGGGAAGGCTGTCTTCAAAAAGGGAAGAAGCATCTACCACGGGTGATGCGGCGGGCTGGGACATGGCTCAAATATCTTTGTTACTTGCTGTTGGTTTTGTTGATTAATTCACGTATTCGGCCTTGTATGGATATAGTACCAAGGATCGGTCTCTCTAAGATGTGGCGGAATGTCGCATATTGAGGCCTGCCTGCGTCAGGCATGAAACCACACCTCACGTCCTTTCACGTAAGGTTACAAAATGCAACGATTGACGGGAATCACGCCCTTTTGCTAGCTAGCATAAGCTGTAAATTATGGATGATGATGAAATGGGTAAAACTGTTCGTGTTGCGCTCATAGGCTGTGGAATGTGGGGCCGCAATATTGCCCGCAATCTCAACCAGCTGGGAAGTCTTTCTGGTGTTGCCGATGCGAACGACGTTGCCGCCGGGGCATTTGCCGGAGAGTTTGACTGCCCGGTCCTGAGCGTTGAGGATGCTCTTCACGGCAAAGAGACAGATGCCGTTGCCATCGTCACCTCGGCCCCGTCGCATCACCATCTGGTGACGCAGGCCCTTAAAGCCGGCAAGCCTGTTTTCGTTGAAAAACCGCTCGCTCTCTCGCTTGACGAAGCGCATTCTATTTCCCGGGTTTCATCGGAAACCGGGCAACCCGTGGTGGTGGGGCATCTGATCAGGTACCATGCGGCTTTTGAAACCATGCGTGATCTTATCGCCGCAGGTGAGATTGGCGCCATTCGTCATATAAGGGCAAACCGACTTGCCCCGGGGCGCATCCGGGATACGGAATCGGCACTATATGATCTCTGCCCCCATGATCTTGCGCTTATCGCTGCCCTCACCGGTGAGGACGTGCCCGTTCGCATAAAGGCCCATGCCATCAGCCACGTGACCCCGGGAGTTGATGATATCGTCACTGCCCAACTGGAATTTTCTTCAGGCATGACCGCCTCTGTTCAGGCCAACTGGTATAATCCGGTCAAAATTCATAATCTGACGGTGATCGGTGAGAAAGCCGCGCTCATTTTTGACGACACAAGACCCTGGGCCGGTAAACTGATGCGCCACCGGTTCAGCGTGGAAAAAAACAACGGCATGATCACCCTTGACCGCGGTGACGCCGAAGCCATCCCTCTTGAAGAAAGTGAGCCACTCAGGGCGGAGATATCGCATTTCCTTGATGTTGCCAAAGGCGCGACACCACGAACCGGCATTGCCGAAGCCCTCTATGTTCAGGCTATCATGGAACGAATGGAAGCCTCAATCAGGACAGGAGCCCCCACATGACAAGACCTGATATTCCGCTGATCGACCTGGCCCATCAGCAGTCCATAATAAGAGACCGTATCGATGCCGCCATCGAACGTGTGCTCAATCACGGGCAGTATATCATGGGGCCGGAAGTTTCCGAACTTGAAGACGCGCTGGCGGCGTTTTCTTCCTCCCGGCATGTGGTCAGCTGTTCCAGCGGGACAGATGCGCTGATGCTCGGGCTGATGGCCCTAGGGGTTCGCCCCGGTGACGGCGTCATTGTGCAGAGTTTCACTTTCGCCGCATCGGCGGAAGTGCTCCCCTGTCTCGGCGCCATTCCCATTTTTGCCGATGTTGATCCCGTGACCTTCAACCTCAGCCCGGACAGCCTGAAGAGCGCGAAAGCTGCCGCCGATAAAGCCGGTATTAAGGTCGTGGGCATTATCACGGTCGGGCTTTTCGGGCAGGCCGCCGATATGGATGCCATCACGGGCTTTGCTGATGAGGAAGGGATGTGGGTTTTTGATGATGCCGCGCAGTCCTTCGGGGCAAGCTACAAGGGCAGGCCGGTCGGCACCCTGGCGCCGCTTACCGCCACCAGCTTCTTTCCTGCAAAGCCGCTGGGCTGTTACGGAGATGGCGGGGCTGTCTTCACCGATAACGATGAATTTGCCGCTATCATGCGTTCGGCACGGATACATGGCATGGGGCAGGAACGCTACAGCCATGAACGGATCGGCATGACCGCCCGGCTCGACACGATCCAGGCCGCGATCCTTCTTGAAAAACTGGCGATCTTCGGTGATGAGCTCCGGCAACGGCAGGACGTGGCTGACCGCTACGACTCCGGGCTTGGGGGGAGTGTCTCAACACCTCAGCTGGCGGCGGGAAACACCTCAAGCTGGGCGCAATATACCATCACCCTTACCCCCGGAACAGATCGGGGCAAGGTTCAGGCGGCGTTAAAAGAAAAGGGCGTCCCGACGGCGATCTATTATCCGAAAGGCATGCACCAGCAACCCCCCTATGCCATGTACCCCGTGGCGGGGAACGGGCTGCCCGTGACCGAAGATTTATGCCCCCGCGTCCTGGCCCTGCCCATGCATCCCTACCTTGATGCGGACACGCAGGATTATATCATCACAGCTCTGCTTGAAGCGCTTGGCTAGGAATACATTTTTTTCTTGCGTATCGCTTTCGGATGATTATATTCCGTCCCACGGATGCGGGTGTAGCTCAGGGGTAGAGCATAACCTTGCCAAGGTTAGGGTCGTGAGTTCGAATCTCATCACCCGCTCCATTTTCCAAGTATCAAGGTCCA
>CAZOLR010000047.1:0-12685 GCA_964580905.1 uncultured Hyphomicrobiales bacterium
GCCATACCAAAGGCCAAGATTTTTCCCTAGCATATCGTCATGTCCGAATTATGGCGCCTGGTTTCACGGATTTGTGAATTGCGGCAGATATCAGGGGCCGTTAGGGTAGGCGCGATAATTTGGAAATCTGTTATGTCAACCACTCCACACACGCCCGCACAAAATTGGCTGAAACGTCTTCTTCCTCTGGCAATACTTCTCCTCGGGCTGATCCTCTTTTTTGCCCTCGGCCTTGACGATATATTCCGTTTCGCCGTGCTGAGCCAACATTACACCGCCATCATCCTCTGGGTTGAGACGCATACATTGCTGGCCTGGGGCGGGTTCATGCTCGCCTATATCCTTTCGGTGGCCTTCTCGTTGCCGGTGGCAACACTGCTGACCCTCGCGGGAGGTGCCGTTATCGGGTGGCCTGCGGTATTGCTGGTGGTGGTTTCGGCAACAACTGGTGCGCTCATCCTTTTTCTTGCTGCCAAGGGGGCGCTGGCCGACAGCCTGACCCGCAAGGCCGGGCCATTCGTTTCACGGATCAAGTCCGGGTTTGACCAGTCGCCCTTTCTGTGGTTGCTGGCTCTGCGCCTCATACCTGCGGCCCCGTTCTGGGTGGTGAATATCGTGCCGGCGGCGCTTGGCATGAAAACAAGAGACTTCCTTGCGGCAACCTTCATCGGGATTTTTCCCGGCACGTCCGTTTATATCTGGGTCGGGCGCGGGTTTGATACGGTGCTTGCCAGCGGCCAGACCCCTGACACATCCAGCCTCGCTGACCCGCAGATCATCCTGCCGCTCACCGCGCTCGGATGCCTTGCGCTGGTGCCGGTGGTGGTGAAATTCATCAAAGCACGAAAGACAACGCGGCCATGACAACCCTGACCCCAGATATCTGCATCATTGGCGGCGGCTCCGGAGGGTTAAGCCTTGCGGCGGGTGCCGTGCAGATGGGCGCGGAGGTGGTGCTGTTCGAAGGCCACCACATGGGCGGCGATTGCCTCAATTACGGCTGTGTTCCGTCGAAAGCGATGCTGGCCGCCGCGAAAACGGCCAAGTCAACTAAGGGTAATCCGGCCATGGGCGTCAAGGGATCTGCCGCTGAGGTGGATTTTGCCGCGGTCAAAGACCATGTCGCCGATGTCATTGCCGGGATTGCCCCCCATGATTCGCCCGAAAGGTTCCGCAATCTCGGGGTCCGTGTCATCGAAGACTATGCCCGGTTTACCGGCAGGGACACCGTCACCGGGGGCGGATTTACGGTTCGGGCGAAGAAATTTGTCATCGCCACCGGCTCTTCCCCTCTTGTTCCCCCTATCCCCGGGCTTGCGGATGTTCCTTTCCACACCAATGAGACTATCTTCAAGGACCGCGCCCGGCCGGAACATCTTATCATCATCGGCGGCGGGCCGATCGGGATCGAAATGGCCCAGGCGCACCAGAGGCTTGGGGTTAAGGTCACGCTCATCGAAGCCGCGCCTTCCATCATGATCCGGGATCATCCGGATCTCGTCGCTATCCTCCGGCAACACCTGATCGAAGACGGCATCACCCTGATTGAAGGGGCCGGGGTCACCGCTGTAAGTGGCAAGACAGGCTCGATCCGTGTGGAACTCAACGGCCGGGATGCCATTACCGGAAGCCAGCTTCTTGTGGCGACAGGACGCAAGCCCAACCTCGAGAGGCTCAATCTTGAGGCGGCAGGCATTGAATATAACCGCGCCGGCATTGTGACCGATTTGCGTCTCAGATCCGGCAACCGGCGCGTCTATGCCATTGGCGATGCCGCCGGTCGGCATCAGTTCACCCATGCGGCCGGCTATCATGCGGGGATCGTGATCCGGAACATCCTTTTCCGGATACCGGCGAAGATCAATGATGCCATCATGCCCTGGGTTACCTATACAGACCCCGAACTTGCCCATGTCGGGTTGAGCGAGGCTGATGCAAAGGCGCGCAATATCCCGTACCGGATTGTCTCCTCCTCCCTTGCGGAAAATGATCGCGCCCGGGCGGAACGGCGCGGGGAAGGACGCGTTATCGCCATAACGGATAAAAAGGGCTTTATTCTGGGGGCAAGCATTCTCGCGCCGCACGCCGGGGAGATGATACAGCCCTGGGCCCTGGCGATCTCAAAACGCCTTAAAATAAGCGCCATGGCCTCCTATATCGCGCCATACCCGACCTATGGCGAAGCTTCCAGACGCGCGGCTGGCTCCTATTTCACCGATACGCTGTTTTCGGAAAAGACGCGCAGGCTTGTCCGTCTTCTGCTGAAATTGCCGTTCTGAAGCAGGTTTTGCACACGCTTGAAAGGAAGCCGGATGAAGAGGGGCTTGCATCCCCGGTCCGGTGCTGATAATAAAGCGGCAATGCTGCTGTAGCTCAGTCGGTAGAGCACTCCCTTGGTAAGGGAGAGGTCGATGGTTCAAGTCCATTCAGCAGCACCATCCGCAAAACTTCCCTTGTTATAATCTCCCGGCACCTCATTCAGAGCCATCCTCTCACATTTACCTCATGCAGGGTTGGCAGAAGCGGGGTTTAGGTGCAGAATGCCCCACGGCCGGAAGTGACCACGGACACCAGGGCTTAAGCATTATTTCTGCCAATCTGATTTACTGATCCGGGCCGCCTTGCCATGACGTCGATCTTCCCTTCGAGAGACTTTATCCTGGGTCAGTGGAGATTTCTTCTTTTCGGCTTTCTGCTCGCCTTTTTCTCCGGCCCCGGACAGACTTTCTATATATCGCTTTTCTCAGGCGCGATCCGTGAAGATCTTGCGCTCAGCCACGGTGAGTTCGGCACACTCTATGCCTTTGGAACGCTCGCCAGTGCTGCGACGCTGATCCCGCTCGGCCGGCTTGTTGATACGATCCGGCTCAGGGTTATCGCGCTTTCGATCATTTCATGCCTGGCGTTTGCCGCTATGTTTTTCTCTCAGGTCAACAGTATTGTCATGCTTGCGTTGGGGATCTATTTCCTCCGGCTCAGCGGACAGGGGATGATGACCCATCTCTACGCTACTGCGATGACCCGGCGATACGTGGCGGAACGTGGCCGGGCCCTTGCTTTTGCGACGCTGGGCCATCCGGTATCTGAATTCCTGATGCCGGTATTTGCCGTAACTCTTCTGCTATTGTTTGATTGGCGTCAGGTCTGGCAGATTACGGCGGTGATCGTGCTCATCATCATGATCCCTGCCGCACTTGCCCTGACACAGCGGCGGGAAGGGCAGGATGGCGGCGGTGTCGATGCCATGGCGGCAGGGCGTGATGGCCAGCACTGGACCCGCAAAGAGATGCTCCTGCACTGGCGTTTCTGGATGCTTACCGGCATTGTCATTGCCCCCAGCTTTACGTCGACAGGACTCTTTTTCCATCAGCTTTATATTGCCGAGCAGAAAATGATCTCCCTTGATCTCTGGGTCAGCGGCTACGCGTTTTATGCCAGCATGAGCATTCTCGGGGCCTTCCTCGGCGGCGGATTGGCCGACCGATTTACCAGCGCAAGAACCACACCTTTTGCGGTCATGTCCCTGACACTTGTTCCTTTTGCTCTTTATTTCGCCGGGCCCGGCGTGATGATCTACATATATTTCATTGTATTCGGGCTTATACAGGGAATAGTGCATACGGTGGCAACACCGATCTGGGCTGAAATCTACGGCACCCGGCATCTGGGTGGGATCAAGGCAATAGCGGCTGCATTGATGGTCTTTGCATCAGCCATGTCGCCTGTTACGCTTGGCCTGATGATCGACAGCGGATACCCGTTCGGCGCATTGCTACTTGTCCTGGCAAGCGTGCCCTTTGTGGCGGGGGTATCCGGCTTCATCGCGGTGAATAGCCGGACATGAACCGGACATGAAAAGGAAAACCGGACAAATGATGACACAGAAACATTCAGGATGGTCAGGATCACTTGCGGTGCCCGTTCTTGCCCTCATACTTGCGATGGGACCTGCCCTTGCCGGGGAAGAAGATGCTGCAGGCACATGGAACGGGACATGGTTCGAATGTGAATTTGCTGGCCGCACCAGCCCCCCCGGCGATGACTGCGCGATGCTTGACGATGACGGTTTCATTTTTGATAACGACACGGTCACCTATATAAAGGTCATCGACAGCGTGGAAACAGATGCCTGCAAGAAACAGCGCGCCGGTCAGTGTTTCCGCGCCGATGCGCCCTCCATCACGGTGACACGGAACAGAAAGGGGCAGGCGGAATTCACCCCGACGACCATTGGTATCCGTTTTATTGGTTGCACGCAGATCTTTCATGCAACTTCGATAGGCGAATACATAGAGGCCAGACCAGATGCGGAACGATGCCTCTGGGCCGGGGAAAAGCATTTCTATCTCAGACGATATAACGGCACGGTGCGCACCGATGGATGAACCTTCTCTCTTTTTTCTCCCTGAACGTGGCCTGATATCCATCCATGGGCCGGAAGCGGAAGACTTTCTTCATGATCTGGTGACGGCAGATATCCGCAACCTGCCTGAAAAGGTGGTGCGGCCGTCAGCCCTCCTTACCCCGCAGGGACGTATACTCTATGATATGCTCATCAGCCGCGATGAAGACGGTTTCCTGCTCGAATGCGACCTTGCCGGGAGAGAGGATCTCCTCCGGCGACTGAAACTCTTTCGTCTGCGCCGGAAACTTGACCTTGAAACCGTCGACCTTTCGGTTCATGCCTGCACCAGTGGCCCCGGCCTTCCGGACGAACGTTTTGCTGAAACCGTTTATCGTCGTTACGGCGAGAGTGAAGACAAAACCGGCGGAGATAATGAGGACTGGAAGAAATTCCGCTGGCGGCGCGGCGTGCCGGAAGGCGGGAAGGAGCTCCCCTCCGGACAGGCCCTTCCGCTGGAAGCAAGGTTTGATCTCAGCCATGGGATCAGTTTTGAAAAAGGATGTTATATCGGCCAGGAGGTGACGGCCCGCACCCGCTATCGGGGTCTTGTCAAACGGAGCTATGTGCCCGTTCGTGCCGGTGAGATGATCGCGGCACCCTCAGATATAGAAGCCGACGGAAAGCAGGCCGGGCTTCTGCTGGACAGTGCACCCGATGAGAAAGGCTCAATCGGGCTTGCCTCGATCAGGCTTGAATACCTGAAATCGGACAGCGCCACTCTTTCAGCAGGCGGCATACCCCTCCTGCCGTTTGTGCCGGATCGTCTTTCCCCCCTGCCCGGGGACTAGATAAATTTACTGCGCCGTCCAGGCTCCGTCGACAGGCATGGCGGCACCTGTGATGCTCGCCGCCCCTTCACCTTCGATGAGAAACCGGACAAGATCACCGATTTCCTCAACCGTGACAAACCGCTCATTAGGCTGGCGCTCGCCAACTATGGCACGGGCTTCTTCATCCCGTGTTGTGCCATTGGCCACCATCCGGGCCTCAATCTGGGCTTCGACCAACGGTGTCCGGACCCAGGCCGGGCAGATTGCGTTGCACGTAATACCGTAAGTCGCCGCCTCAAGCGCAACGGCCTTGGTCAGTCCCACCAGCCCGTGCTTGGCCGCGATATAGGCGGTCTTGTTGACCGACGCGATGAGCCCGTGCACCGAGGATATATTGACGATGCGGCCAAATCCGCGCTGTTTCATTCCCTCAAGCACCGCGGCAATGGTATGAAAACTTGCCGACAGATTGACGGCGATAATCTCATCCCATTTTTCAGGTGGGAAAGATTCAACAGGAGCAACATGCTGTATGCCTGCGTTGTTGACCAGCCCGTCTATGCGGCCAAGGTCACGCTCAGCTTCGGCCATCATGGCGCGGACAGCGGCAGGATCACGCATATCACCTTCGATATACCGGCATGATGCGGCACCAAGAGAGGTAAGTTCTGATGTGACAGCATCAATGGTGTCGGCATCAGCAAGACCATTGAAGGCAAGATGATGACCACACGCTGCCAGTCTAAGTGCGATCCCGAGCCCTATACCGCTGGTGGCCCCGGTAACAAAAATGGCATAACCAGGCATGAAAACTCCTTAAGATTAACTAGGATTTAAACAGATTTTCAGCCGCCGAGCGGACATCACCCTTGCTGTCAAGAACAGCATCAATCCGGGAAATTTCCACAAGCAGGCGGGTTTTGTAGGCGTTGAGATCTTCAATATTCCAGCGCTCAAGCTCTCCTGGGGGATGCGCCGGTTTGAAGGCTTCGAATTCGTCATCCATGATCCCCTCCGTTGCATGGTTACTAATACAGTCTAGGACGAGACCGAAATCTTTGCAATTTTTTGACGCAATCCCTATTTATAGTGTATGAAAAGTTCAATCCGGCGCGCAATGCGCTGAAACCAATGTGTTCAGGAGTCACGATGTCTGACCTGCTTATGCCTAAAGCCACCGCTGTGTGGCTTATTGATAATACTGCGCTGACCTTTGCCCAGATTGCGGATTTCTGTGGCTTGCATGATCTTGAGGTCCAGGCCATTGCCGATGGTGATGTCGGTGCTGGCATTCAGGGCTACAACCCCATTCTGAACAAGCAACTGACCGAAGATGAGATCAAACGCTGTGAAGCGGATCCGTCTTCACGACTTAGCCGTGAAAGCTCTGCCCTGCCTGAACCGACGGCACGGACCAAAGGTCCGCGCTATGTCCCTCTTGCCCGCCGCGGCGACAAGCCTGACGCCATTGCATGGATCGTCAAGCATCACCCCAATATAAAGGACAGCCAGATTTCAAAACTGATCGGCACCACCAAGGATACAATCGGCAAGATACGTGACCGCTCCCACTGGAATATTGCCAATATTTCAGCCAAGCATCCGGTTATGCTGGGGCTTTGCAGCCAGCAGGATCTGGACTTGGCCATTGAAAAATCCGGCGGCACAGCCCAGCCTCCCGAAGAACAGGTGACAAACATCTCTGAGTTGCCCTGAACGTCTTGGTCTTATCCCTTTGCAGGATATCCGATTGAGGCAAGGGCAACGGCGATCTCATCGAGGATTTCAGGGTCATCAATGGTGGCCGGCACCGGAAAATCTTGTCCGTCTGCAATTTTCTGCATGGTGCCGCGGAGGATCTTGCCCGAACGTGTCTTGGGGAGCCGCGGGGTAATGACCGCTTGCTTGAAGGCCGCAACAGGGCCTATTCTTTCACGGACCATCCTGACGCATTCGGCTATGATCTCTTCCCCCGCCCGGTTGACGCCAGCCTTCAGCACAAGAAAACCAAGAGGCACCTGACCCTTAAGCGCATCAGCAGCCCCGACAACCGCGCATTCCGCCACATCGGGGTGACTGGCCAGCACTTCTTCCATACCGCCCGTGGACAGGCGATGACCAGCAACGTTGATAATGTCATCGGTACGCGACATCACATAGATATACCCGTCTTCGTCAAGGTAGCCTGCATCACCGGTTTTGTAATATCCCGGATAGTCCGCCATGTAGCTTTCGATGAACCGGTCATCATTATTCCATAAAGTTGGCAGTGTTCCCGGCGGCATCGGCAGTTTGACGACAATGGCGCCGATCTCTCCGGCGGCTACCGGCTGGCCTGCCGTATCCAGCACCTGCACATCCCAACTCGGCACCGCACGCCCGGGGCTCCCCACCTTGACGGGAGATTTGTCTATGCCAAGGCAGGTGGCTGCAATGCTCCAGCCTGTTTCCGTCTGCCACCAGTGATCAATCACCGGCACACCAAGATATCGCTGCAACCATTCCAGCGTATCCGGATCACACCGCTCACCTGCCACAAACTGGGCATGGAAATGACTGAGATCAAACGATTTGAGCAGTTTGGCATCAGGGTCTTCTTTCTTGATGGCACGTATCGCCGTAGGTGCCGTGAACATGGCTTTGACTTTATGTTCAGCGATGACACGCCAGAAAGTTCCGGCATCGGGCGTTCCAACCGGCTTGCCCTCAAAAAGGACGGTTGTGCATCCGGCGAAAAGCGGCGCATAGACGATGTAGGAGTGCCCCACCACCCAACCGATATCGGAAGCCGCCCAGAATACCTCTCCCGGATTGGTGTCGTAAATATTCTTCATCGACCATTTGAGCGCGACGATATGTGCGCCGGTTGACCGCACCACACCCTTAGGTACACCTGTAGTCCCGGACGTGTAGAGGATATAACACGGATCACTGCTGTCCACGGGAACACAATCAGCCGGAGTCGTGCCCTCATGCGCCGCATGCCATTCGATATCACGCCCTTCGATCAGGGAGGCGGTGACCTGATCACGCTGGAAAATGATACAGCCGTCCGGTTTGTGTGCGCTGATTTCAATGGCCTCATCGAGGAGAGGTTTATATTCAACCACCCTCGTCGGCTCAATTCCGCAGGATGCTGAAATGATCAGTTTCGGCGCACAGTCTTCTATCCTCTTTGCCAGTTCATTGGCGGCAAAGCCTCCGAACACAACCGAATGCACCGCACCGATCCGGACAACAGCCAGCATGGCGACAATCGCCTCCGGTATCATGGGCATATAGATGATGACCCTGTCACCATATTCCACACCATGAGCCCGCAACACCCCCGCAAAACCGGCGATTTTCTTCTGCATTTCGGCGTAGGTGAAACTTGCTTTGGTATTGGTAACAGGACTGTCATAGATCAGGGCTGGCTGATCGCCGCGACCATTTTCAACATGAATATCAATGGCATTGTGGCAGGTATTGATCTTGCCACCTTCAAACCAACGGTAAAAAGGAGGATTTTCATCATTGAGAATACGTGTATATGGTTCAATCCATGCAACATCATGTGCCGCTTCTGCCCAGAACGCTTGCGGATCTGCCTTGGCGCCGGCGGCAATCTCATCAAATCGATCAGTCATGGTCAAAGTGCCTCAATTCCCTTATAATAAACCCTGTTCCGTTTATCGGATATTAGTATACTGGCTGTTCACACAGTCGGGCGCAAGTCAATTAAGGGTGGGATTGGCCTCTATCGGTTACGGATCAGGCATCCTCAGGTTATGAACGAAAACGACGATCTGGCAAAACAGCAGGAACTGCTGCTAAAAAAACTTGAGCAGATAACGCTTGAGCACCGTGACCTTGATGAGGTGATTGAGGACATGGCGCTCAATCCGTCCTGCGACATGATCAAGCTTCAGCGGCTCAAAAAACGCAAACTGGCAATCAAAGATGAAATCCGCCAGCTGCATCAGCGGCTGTTGCCAGATATCATTGCCTGAATTACATTCCCCTTTTAGTGAAAAAATCCGAGGCACAGGATCATGGCGTCATCTGAAATTCGTGTTGGTATCTGTATGGGCAGCCAGTCGGACTGGCCTACCATGCGTCATGCGGCAGAAATGCTCGATCAGTTCGGCATAGTTTATGAGAAAAAAATCACCTCGGCTCACCGCACACCGAAACGCATGTCGACCTATGCGGAAGAAGCCCGGGCACGAGGCATTAAGGTCATCATCGCCGGAGCAGGCGGGGCCGCCCATCTGCCGGGAATGATCGCCGCCCACACCACCCTGCCGGTTCTTGGCGTGCCGGTGGAATCCGCCGCCCTCAAAGGCATGGATTCCCTTCTTTCGATTGTTCAGATGCCCGCAGGTGTTCCTGTCGGAACGCTTGCCATCGGCAAAGCCGGTGCGGCAAATGCCGGGCTTTTGGCCGCCAGCATACTCAGCCTTGAGGATGCCGGAATTGCCGAAAAGATTGCCCGCTGGCGGGAAGAACTGACAGCCGGGGTAATGGATGAGCCACAAGATGACTAACGGTGCATCCCTGCCTTTGCCGGAAGGATCGGTCATCGGCATTCTAGGTGGCGGCCAGCTTGGCCGCATGACCGCCATTGCCGCAGCGGAGCTCGGATACCGATGCCATGTCTTTGCACCTGAAGGTGATGCACCGGCAACCGACATTGCCATGACCTCAACCCGCGCACCTTATGAGGATACCCGGGCCCTTTCTGCTTTCGCGGACAGCGTGGATACGATCACAAGCGAATTTGAAAACGTGCCCGCTGAAACCATGGAATATCTTGCCCGGACACGTCCCGTCAGCCCCGGGGCGGAGGCCTTGCGCGTAGCCCAGCATCGGATTGCTGAAAAATCGCTGGCAACCAAACTGGGCATAGCCACCCCGCGCTATGCCGCCATTTCCACAAGCCAGGATATCATGGCCCCCTTGGCTGATATGCCTGACGGGGCCATACTGAAAACCTGCCGCTTCGGGTATGACGGAAAAGGCCAGATGCCTGTCAACACCGCCGCCGATGCCGGTGATGCTTTTGATGCGCTCGCATCGGATGACTGCATTCTCGAAGAACGGGTCAATTTTATTGCGGAGGCAAGTTTTCTGGTGGCCCGAACTGCTCCGGGGGATACCGCCGTCTTCCCGCCAAGCCTCAACACCCATAAGAACGGCATACTTGACACATCAACCGCGCCGGCAGATCCCGACGTGATTTCTCCTGCCCTCATGCGTGAAGGGGCCGAAGCCGCGCTGGCGCTTGCGGGCCATCTTGAACTTACAGGATTGCTGGCGGTGGAAATGTTCGTGACCGACAAAGGGTTGGTTTTCAATGAAATGGCGCCGCGCCCCCATAATTCCTTTCACTGGACCATCGAAGGGTCACAAACAAGCCAATTTGCCCAACTGGTCCGGGCCATCACAGGACTGCCCCTCGGTTCAACCAAGGCCACTGGCATCTGGCAGATGGAAAACATCCTCGGGGAAGATATGGAAAAACTTGAGGCCGCGCTCAGTGAGGAAGGCGCCTATATCCATCGCTATGGCAAGGCCAGTGCCAGGGCAGGCCGGAAAATGGCACATATTAACCGTCAGTTAAGGTGATCTAAACCTGACGCGATGCGAGTTTTTCAAGATCAAACGGAGTGGCCTGATAAAGGTCATGTATCCAGTTGGTCATGAAAAGAAACGCGAACGGCCTCCAGAAATTGACAGGGTTCTGCCCGGGATCATCCGCAGGGAAATAATTCACCGGCAGGGCCGTGCCAACCCCCGTTTCGCTGTCTCTTTTGTATTCGGCGGCAAGTGTTTCCGCATCATATTCCAGATGGTTGAAAATGAAGATATCACCAGTTTTCCTGTCGCGAACCATCCCGGGGCCGGATGTGCTGCTTTCTGCCAAAAGGTCAAGCTGGGGAACAGAAAGAATTTCATCCCGCAGATTGGCAGTATAGCGTGACACCGGCATCGGAAAGCGGTCGGTAAACCCCTTCATCAGGCGAGAGGTGTTTTCGGTCACCACATGGTCGTAAACACCAAAGACCTTTTCCTCCAGTTGATGCTTCCGGATCCCGTACAAGTGATAGAGCAGCGCCTGCGCGCCCCAGCAAATGCCGAACCGGCGGAAACAATGCTGTTGCGACCAGGTGAAAATTTCCTGCAATTCCGGCCAGTAATTCACCTCCTCAAACGGAAGCGTTTCCACCGGTGCGCCCGTAACCAGAATGGCATCGAAATATTCATCCCTGATGTCATCAAGACTGCGGTAATATCGCCGCAGATATCCGGGCTCGGTATTTTTGGGCGTGTAGCTTGCCGTTGCCATGAGGGTCAGTTCTATCTGCAACGGCGAGTTGCCGAGCAGGCGCGCAAACTGGATTTCCGTTTCTTTCTTTTTCGGCATGAGGTTGAGAAGGACTATCCGCAACGGCCGGATATCCTGCTTCAACGCATCATCGGAAACGATGAGATCCACGTTTTCATCTTCAAGCACCGATCGTGCCGGCAGATCATGTTGAATCTTGATAGGCATTTGTCTTTACCTGTAACGGTCTTATTCAGGGATGGTGAGGAAATAGTTGGTCAGTTTGTATGCCGTAGCGGCATTCGGCCGAGTATGCGGCCGGCCATTTTGATCCCCATGGCAGCGGCTTTCTGCGCCGGTGCTGAAATCTTCGGAATGAGGGCGACTTCACGCAACCGCTGATCGAGGAACGCCTCTATCCGCTGGCGATCCGCCGAAGGGTTGGCAACCCAATAGAGAAGGGTGGCGGAATAGACACCCGCAAGCGTTGCACGCTTCGTGTAAAAGGAAAAATCAACGGCTCCGTCACCGGTCAGACGCCAGATGCGGTCAACCGTGCGATACAGCGTTCTCGCCGCCAGCGGGGCATGCTGAGGCCTCGCAAGAACCCGTAAGGCTGATGCAACCGCTTCACGATGCGGCGCCGCGCCGTCAAGCCGGCACAGGATCGCCTCACGTATGATGGATGTTATCCCCATCGGCCGGGATTCAAGTTTATCAAGAGCGACAGCCATGTCGCGATCTGCCAGATCGGTAAAATGGTCTATGGCATCGATAGCGCCGCCGGGCAGAAGAAGCCTTGCTTCCTCATCGCTGATGCCGCATTCCCGGGCCGCCGCAATGATCGAGGCATCGCTCCAGCCATCAAAAGGCACATGGATGAGCATTCCGCGTACAAGATCTTCTTTATTTATCTCTGCCATCGTCACTCTCCTTATCCTACATTATATAGTATCGGCACCCGGAGATTGGAAGTCCTAATCCCGAAGACCGGAAATCGGCGTTGGAGACCCCCCCCCGTGATCTGACCGTGACCACGGGTGAAGATTGCGGCCCGGCTTTAGGGTTTGCCATCCGGGTCAAGTATGCTATAAGAGGCGCTTCCGGCAATAAGGCCACAACCATTTATCCATCTGAAAGGATGTGAAAGCCAGTGTTCGTTACCGTTCGGGACAATAATGTAGACCAGGCCCTGCGCGT
>CAZOLR010000048.1:0-12326 GCA_964580905.1 uncultured Hyphomicrobiales bacterium
CAAAGGAGACAAAAATGGCTGATATTGAAAAAATTGCTGAAGACCTCTCATCCCTTACCGTTCTGGAAGCCGCCGAGCTGGCCAAGCTTCTCGAAGAAAAATGGGGTGTTTCCGCTGCTGCCGCTCCGGTAGCTGTTGCTGCCGTTGCCGGTGGTGATGCCGGTGGTGCCGCTGGCGGTGAAGAAAAGACCGAATTTGACGTAATCCTGGCATCTGCCGGTGACAAGAAAATCAACGTCATTAAGGAAGTTCGCACCATCACCGGCCTTGGCCTCAAGGAAGCCAAGGACCTTGTTGAAGGCGCACCAAAGCCTGTTAAGGAAGGCGCTTCCAAGGATGAAGCCGACGCGATCAAGGCGAAGCTGGAAGAAGCCGGCGCAACCGTCGAGGTCAAGTAATGGCTACGCCTTTCGGCGTATAGACTACTACCAAGCACCGGTCGGGTTTACCCTTCCGGTGCTTGGGTTTTGTTTAGTCCGGGTAATCCGGTCTTGATAAATTGTGTTAAATCAACGCTCTAAACACAAAGGATCATTCCATGGCTGCTAATGTCACCGCCCTCAACAGTCGTAAACGTCTTCGTCATACTTTTGGTTCGATTGCCGAAGTTGCGGCAATGCCAAACCTGATCGAAGTCCAGCGTACAAGTTACGATACGTTTCTCCAGCGGGACATTCCTGCCAATGAACGTGAGGATATTGGTCTGCAGGAAGTCTTCAAATCGGTCTTCCCGATCAATGACTTTGCCGGCAAGTCCATGCTTGAGTTCGTCTCTTATGAGCTTGAAGATCCGAAATACGACGTTGAGGAATGCCAGCAGCGCGGCATGACCTATGCCTCCCCGCTCAAGGTTATTCTCCGCCTCGTTGTCTGGGAAGAAGATGAGATTACCGGCACCCGCTCAATCCGTGATATCAAGGAGCAGGATGTCTATATGGGCGATATGCCCCTGATGACGGGCAATGGCACGTTTATTGTCAACGGAACCGAACGTGTGATTGTCTCGCAGATGCACCGGTCTCCCGGCGTCTTTTTTGACCATGACAGAGGCAAAACCCATTCATCCGGCAAGCTTCTTTTTGCCGCCCGTGTCATTCCTTATCGCGGCTCCTGGCTCGATTTTGAATTTGATGCCAAAGATATGCTCAATGTGCGTATCGACCGCAAGCGTAAACTGCCTGCCACTACCTTCCTGATGGCGCTGACGGATGAAGAGTCGGATGCCTATGTCGAACAGTGCAAGGCAGAAGGCGTTGAACCGGATCGCACCAAGGTCAATGGCCTGTCGCGTGAAGACATCCTCGGCTATTTCTACGACACGATTACGTATTCACGTAACAAAGACAGCTGGGAAACCAATTTTGATGCCTCACGTCTGCGCGGTGCGCGTCTGGCTTATGATCTTGTCAATGCGTCCAACGGCAAGGTTGTTGTTGCCGCCGGAGAGAAATTGACCCCGCGCGCCGTCCGCAAACTGGCTGAAAGCGGCATTGAGAAAATTCTTGTTCAGGAAGAACAGATCCTCGGTCATTATCTTGCCGAAGATATTGTCAATATGGAAACAGGCGAAGTGATCGCCGAAGCCGGTGATGTTGTCACCGAAGAAACGGTTCAGCATCTGGCGGAAATGAAGGCTGATGCTTTTGCTGTTCTCGCTATCGACAACGTCAATGTCGGTGCATTCCTGCGGAACACCATCGCGGCGGATCGCAACAACTCAAGAGAAGAAGCGCTGATCGATATCTATCGTGTCATGCGTCCTGGTGAGCCGCCAACACTGGAAACAGCAGAAGCTCTTTTCCAGAGTCTCTTTTTTGACAAGGACAGATATGATCTCTCGTCGGTGGGACGGGTCAAGCTGAACGCACGCCTGGGCCTTGAGGCTGATGATCAGATCCGGGTGCTTCGTCGGGAAGATATCCTTGCCATGCTCAAAGTTCTGGTTGAACTGAAAGACGGCAAGGGGGACATTGACGATATCGACCACCTTGGCAACCGTCGTGTCCGTTCCGTCGGCGAGCTCATGGAAAACCAGTATCGTGTCGGTCTTCTCCGGATGGAACGCGCCATCAAAGAGAGAATGGGATCGGTTGAAATCGATACTGTCATGCCTGCTGATCTCATCAATTCGAAGCCGGCAGCGGCGGCAGTTCGTGAATTCTTCGGCTCATCCCAGCTGTCGCAGTTCATGGACCAGACCAACCCGCTTTCTGAGATTACACACAAGCGACGTCTTTCGGCGCTTGGCCCCGGGGGCCTGACACGTGAACGTGCCGGGTTTGAAGTGCGGGACGTGCACCCGACCCATTATGGCCGTATCTGCCCGATTGAAACGCCTGAAGGCCCGAATATCGGTCTGATCAACTCGCTTGCAACGTTTGCGCAGATCAATCGCTACGGGTTTATCGAAACACCCTACAGAACAGCGAAAGACGGCAAGGTGACCAATGAAGTTACCTATATCTCCGCCATGGATGAAGCCCGCTATACGATCGCACAGGCTAACGCCGAGCTGGACAAGTCCGGCCGCTTTGTCGGTGAGCTGATCCCGATCCGCCGTGGCGGTGAGATTGGCCTTGCACGTCCGGAAGATATCGATTTGATGGATGTGTCACCAAAGCAGCTGGTCTCTGTCGCTGCCGCGCTGATCCCCTTCCTTGAAAATGATGACGCCAACCGTGCGCTCATGGGATCAAACATGCAACGCCAGGCCGTGCCGCTGATCAAGGCGGAAGCTCCGCTGGTGGGAACAGGAATGGAAGCGGTGGTTGCCCGTGACAGCGGCGTGACTATCGTTGCACGCCGTAGCGGTGTCGTGGATCAGGTTGATGCTACCCGCATTGTTGTGCGTGCCTCTGAGAGCAGCGAAGACGACGTCTCGCCGGTGGATATTTATTCACTCCTGAAATTCCAGCGCTCGAACCAGAACACCTGCATCACCCAGCGCCCGCTGGTTAAGGTTGGCGATGTGGTGAACAAGGGTGACATTATGGCGGACGGGCCATCCACTGAAGATGGTGAACTCGCTCTTGGCCGGAATGTGCTCGTGGCCTTCATGCCATGGAACGGATACAATTTCGAAGACTCGATCCTTATCTCCGAACGTATCGTGCGTGAAGATGTCTTCACCTCCATCCATATCGAAGAATATGAGATCATGGCCCGGGATACCAAGCTCGGCATGGAGGAAATCACCCGTGATATCCCGAATGTCGGTGAAGAAGCGCTCAAGAACCTTGATGAAGCCGGCATGATCTATGTCGGGGCCGAAGTCAAATCCGGCGATATTCTGGTAGGTAAAGTCACGCCAAAGGGCGAAACACCCATGACACCCGAAGAAAAGCTTCTCCGGGCCATCTTCGGTGAAAAGGCCTCTGATGTTCGTGACACATCCTTACGTGTCCCGCCCGGTGGTGCCGGAACGGTTGTTGAAGTGCGTGTCTTCTCACGTCGCGGGGTAGACAAGGATGAACGTGCCCGGGCCATCGAACGGTTTGAAATCGAACGTCTCGCCAAAGACCGTGACGATGAAAAGGAAATTCTGGAACGCGGGTTTTATGGCCGCCTGAAGGAAATGCTGATCAATCAGACCATTGCAACAGGCCCGAAAGGGGTTGAGGCCGGGGCACGTATCAGCGGCGCTATGCTCGATGATATGCCGCGCTCAAGTTGGCCTTCCATCACGGTCAAGAATGACGGCAATCAAAAGTCAATCGAAGCTCAGATTGCCAATTTTGAGGATTCGGTCAAAGCTCTTGAAGCCAGATTCAATGACAAAGTTGACAAGCTTCAGCGCGGGGATGAGCTGCTTCCCGGTGTGATGAAGATGGTCAAGGTTTTTGTTGCCGTGAAGCGCAAGCTTCAGCCCGGCGACAAAATGGCCGGTCGTCACGGTAACAAGGGGGTTATTTCCCGGATTCTGCCAGCCGAAGACATGCCGTATCTTGAGGATGGAACACCTGTTGATATCGTTCTCAATCCGCTCGGGGTGCCGTCACGGATGAACGTGGGGCAGATTCTTGAAACACATCTTGGCTGGGCTTCTGCCGGTCTTGGCAAGCAGATCGGTGATGCTGCCGAAGCTGCCGGACGAAGCGGCAAAGCGGATGATCTCCGTAAGATGATGAAGAAAATCTATTCCAAGGAAGAGTTCGATACCACTATCAGTGCGATGGAAGACGGCCAGCTTGTCGAGCAGGGCAACCTTCTCTCCCGCGGGGTGCCGATGGGAACACCGGTCTTTGACGGTGCCAAGGAAGCTGATGTGCGCGAGCTGCTCAAAGAAGCTGGGCTGAGTGAAACAGGCCAGGAATGGCTGACGGACGGACGTACAGGTGAAGTCTTCGACCGGCCGGTTACGGTTGGCTATATCTACATGCTGAAACTTCACCATCTTGTCGATGACAAGATCCATGCCCGTTCTATCGGCCCGTACTCGCTCGTCACGCAGCAGCCGCTGGGCGGCAAGGCGCAGTTTGGCGGCCAGCGCTTCGGGGAGATGGAAGTCTGGGCTCTCGAAGCCTATGGCGCCGCTTACACGTTGCAGGAAATGCTCACGGTCAAGTCTGATGATGTGTCAGGCCGGACCAAGGTTTACGAAGCCATTGTCCGGGGTGACGATGATTTTGAAGCGGGTATTCCTGAATCCTTCAACGTTCTGGTCAAGGAATTGCGTTCCCTTGGCCTGAATGTAGATCTGCACGAATCAGAATATTAATCCAGGGAGTCGATGATGAACGAATTGATGAACCCGTTTGGCCAGGCGCCAAGCTCGCAAAGCTTCGACAAGATAAAAATCTCCATTGCCTCCCCGGAACGGATCAGGTCCTGGTCTTTCGGTGAGATCAAAAAGCCGGAAACCATCAACTACCGGACATTCAAGCCTGAAAAAGACGGCCTGTTCTGTGCCCGTATCTTTGGCCCTGTGCGCGATTACGAATGCCTCTGCGGCAAGTACAAGCGCATGAAGTACCGCGGCATCGTATGTGAAAAATGCGGCGTCGAAGTAACGCTTTCAAAAGTCCGTCGTGAACGGATGGGGCACATTGAGCTGGCTTCGCCGGTGGCGCATATCTGGTTCCTTAAATCCCTGCCGTCACGGATCGGTCTTCTGGTCGATATGACGCTGAAAGATCTTGAGCGCGTTCTCTATTTTGAGAACTTCGTTGTGATCGAGCCCGGTCTTTCTCCGTTGCAGAAGGGCCAGATGCTCAGCGAAAGTGAATATTACGATGCGCTGGATGAATACGGCGATGATGCTTTCGAGGCCGGTATCGGCGCTGAAGCCATCAAGAAGGTGCTGGAAGATATTGATCTTGAAGCCGAACGTGTCACGGTTCGCGAAGAACTGCGTGAAACCGGCTCTGAAGCCAAGCGCAAGAAACTGGTCAAACGGCTCAAGCTGATTGACGCGTTTCTCGCCTCCGGGTGTCGTCCGGAATGGATGATCCTTGATGTTGTGCCGGTCATTCCGCCGGAACTCCGCCCTCTTGTTCCTCTGGATGGTGGCCGTTTTGCGACGTCTGATCTTAACGATCTGTATCGCCGGGTTATCAACCGGAACAACCGTCTTAAGCGTCTCATTGAACTCCGTGCACCGGATATTATCGTCCGGAACGAAAAGCGGATGCTTCAGGAATCCGTGGATGCGCTGTTTGACAATGGCCGCCGTGGCCGCGTGATCACAGGGGTTAACAAGCGCCCCCTCAAGTCACTGTCGGATATGCTGAAAGGCAAGCAGGGTCGTTTCCGCCAGAACCTTCTGGGTAAGCGCGTTGATTACTCCGGCCGTTCAGTGATCGTAGTTGGACCCGAACTCAAACTGCATCAATGTGGTCTGCCCAAGAAGATGGCACTTGAGCTCTTCAAGCCGTTTATCTATTCCCGGCTTGAGCTTTACGGCTATTCGACAACGGTCAAGGCCGCCAAGCGGATGGTGGAAAAAGAGCGTCCCGAAGTATGGGATATCCTTGAAGAAGTGATCCGTGAGCATCCGGTTATGCTCAACAGGGCCCCGACCCTGCACCGTCTCGGCATTCAGGCGTTTGAGCCGGTACTGGTTGAGGGTAAGGCCATCCAGCTTCATCCGCTGGTATGTACCGCGTTCAACGCCGATTTCGACGGTGACCAGATGGCGGTTCATGTGCCGCTTTCCCTTGAAGCCCAGCTGGAAGCCCGGGTGCTGATGATGTCCACAAACAACATCCTCAGCCCTGCCAACGGCAAGCCGATCATCGTGCCGTCGCAGGATATCATTCTTGGTCTTTATTATCAGACCCTGATCCGCGAAGGCGAAAAGGGTGAAGGCATGATCTTCGCGTCCCCGGAAGAGGCGATGCTTGCCTATGATGCTGGCCATGTCAGTCTGCAGGCAAACGTGAAGGTACGTGTCCACACCTGGGAAGGTGATGCCCGTGTCTATAAGGTGGTGGAAACATCGCCGGGCCGTGCGCAGCTGTCGAATATCCTGCCGGATAATTCTTCGGTTCCGTTTGAGCTTGTTAACAAGCTGATGACCAAGAAGGAAATTTCCAGCGTTATCGATTACGTCTACCGCTATTGCGGCCAGAAAGACACGGTTATCTTCTGTGACCGTCTGATGGCAATGGGCTTCAAGAAAGCCTGTGAGGCTGGTATCTCGTTTGGTATTGATGATCTGAATACCCCGGAGAAAAAAGCCAAATTTGTTGATGAAGCTGAAGTAGAAGTGAAAAACTTCGAACAACAGTATCAGGACGGCCTTATCACCCAGGGTGAAAAATACAACAAGGTTGTTGACGTCTGGTCACGCTGCACGGATCTCGTTGCTGATGAGATGATGAAGTCCATCTCCACCATCAAGCCGGGTGAGCCTGTGAACTCTGTTTACATGATGGCCCATTCCGGCGCCCGTGGTTCGGCCGCCCAGATTAAACAGCTTGCCGGGATGAGGGGGCTTATGGCCAAGCCTTCAGGTGAGATTATCGAAACACCGATTATTTCGTCCTTCAAGGAAGGCCTGAATGTGCTCGAATACTTCAACTCAACCCACGGTGCGCGAAAGGGTCTTGCTGATACGGCGTTGAAAACGGCGAACTCAGGGTACCTGACACGTCGTCTGGTCGATGTTGCCCAGGACTGCATTATCACCGAAGTGGATTGCGGAACCCAGAACGGGCTCAGCATTCGTCCTGTTATTGACGGCGGAGATGTGGTTGACAGCCTTGGTGAACGTGTTCTCGGCCGGACGGCTGCTGAAGATATCCTTGCTTTGTCGTCGGATGACGTGCTTGTGCATGCCGGGTCGATTATAAATGAAGAAGATGTCGAACGCATTGAAGCCGAAGGCATTGATTCCATTCGTATTCGCTCGGTATTGACCTGTGAGACCAAAGTTGGTGTCTGCGGAGCATGTTATGGCCGTGATCTCGCTCGCGGGACTTCGGTCAATATTGGTGAAGCTGTGGGTGTTATTGCGGCGCAGTCTATTGGTGAGCCGGGAACTCAGCTGACGATGCGGACATTCCACATCGGTGGTGCCGCCCAGCGGGGTGCGGAACAATCCAGCATCGAAGCACCTATTGACGGTATCGTTAAATTTGAAGATGCCGCCCTTGTGGTCGCACCCGATGGCAACGCTGTTGTCAAGAACAGGCATACCGAACTGTTGCTGACAGACGATCAGGGGCGTGAACGTTCACGCTACCGGCTCCAGTATGGCGCCAAGATCTACGTCAAGGATGGTGATAAAGTAAAAGCCGGCCAGAGACTGGTGGAATGGGACCCTTACACGATTCCGATCGTTTCCGAAGTCAAGGGTGTCGTCAATTACGTTGATCTCGTTGACGGTGTCTCGATGCGTGAGGTGACCGATGAGGAAACCGGCATTACCAATCGTGAAGTCATCGACTGGAAGTCCCAGCCGAAGGGCAAGGATCTGCGTCCGCGTCTGACCATGCGGGATGACAAGGGAGAAGTGCTCATTCTCGATAACGGGCTTGAAGCACGCTACTTCCTTTCGGTTAACGCTATTCTTTCCGTGGAAAACGGGGCTGAGGTTGAGGCAGGTGAAGTGCTCGCACGTATTCCCCGCGAATCCTCCAAGACCAGAGACATTACGGGTGGTCTGCCACGTGTGGCAGAACTGTTTGAAGCCAGAATGCCGAAGGATTTTGCCATTATCAGTGAAATCGATGGTCGTGTTGAATTCGGTGCTGACTACAAGACCAAGCGTCGTATCCGCGTTGTGCCGCTGGATGACAGTGCTGAACCTGTCGAGTACATGATTCCTAAAGGAAAGCTTCTGGCGGTACAGGAAGGTGATGTAATTCGCCGTGGTGACCTGTTGCTTGATGGCAACCCGGTTCCTCACGATATCCTCAATATTCTTGGGGTGGAAGCACTGGCCGAATACCTGGTCAAGGAAATTCAGGACGTCTATCGACTCCAGGGCGTGAAAATCAATGACAAGCATATCGAAGTGATTGTGCGTCAGATGCTGCAGAAGGTGGAAATCACCGACGCAGGCGAAACCACGCTTCTTGTCGGTGAACAGGTGGATCGTGAAGAATTCGATTCCGCAAACGCTGTTGCCGCAGCAGAAGGTCTGGCTGAAGCCAAAGGCAAGCCGGTGCTGTTGGGTATTACCAAAGCATCACTGCAAACACGTTCCTTTATTTCCGCCGCATCTTTCCAGGAAACCACCCGTGTTCTGACCGAAGCGGCTGTTTCGGGCAAGGAAGATTCACTTGGTGGACTGAAGGAAAACGTGATTGTCGGGCGGCTTATTCCGGCCGGAACAGGCTCGGTGATGTCACGTCTCAAGGCGATTGCTGCCGATCGGGATCGTAGCATTATCAGCCAAAGGCAGGCTGAACTGGAAGCAGCTGCTGCGGATGAAGACAGTTTTGCTGCATCCGGTGAAGATCTGGAAAGCACCGAAACAGAAGCAACCGAATAAAGTCTGCTTTTGCGTGTTTCGACGCCGTGAGACACGAATAAATAAAAATCTGCAGGGGGTATGCGATTTACCCCTTGACCGAATGGCCGGAAAACATTAATTTCCGGCCACTCCAAAGGTTCAGGTGGTGTGTGATTCCTTTTCACAACAGACACTGACACCAAAATATGGAGAGTGGCCCGACCTCGGGTCTGTGTTCACCTGTAAGGGTGGTTGTTAACTCCGCTGAAGTCCGTCGGTACATTTCCGGCAATTACTAATGCGGCCTAAACATGATGGGAAAAAGTCTGGTATGCCGACGATTAACCAGTTGATTCGCCATGGACGGACGCGTCCGGTGGCACGGAACAAGGTCCCGGCGATGGAAGCCTGCCCGCAAAAGCGTGGTGTGTGCACTCGCGTCTACACAACAACACCGAAGAAGCCTAACTCAGCTCTTCGTAAAGTTGCCCGTGTGCGACTGACCAATGGTTTCGAAGTTACAAGCTATATTCCAGGTGAAGGCCATAACCTTCAGGAACACTCAGTTGTTCTGATACGTGGTGGTCGTGTGAAAGACCTTCCGGGTGTCCGGTATCATATCATTCGCGGCACGCTGGATACTCAGGGTGTTGCTGATCGTCGTCAACGGCGGTCCAAATATGGCGCCAAACGGCCCAAATAAAGAGGTAGAGCCATGTCACGTCGTCACAGTGCTGTTAAACGCCCCGCATTACCGGACCCGAAATTCGGAGACACTGTCGTTTCCAAATTCATGTCCTGCCTCATGTATGATGGCAAGCGTTCTGTTGCTGAAAAAATTGTCTATGGTGCCTTTGACAAGGTTAAGGAACGTTCAGGCAACGAGCCGATCAAAGTGTTTCATGATGCGCTTGAAAATGTGCGCCCGAACATTGAGGTTCGCTCACGCCGTGTTGGTGGTGCCACGTATCAGGTTCCGGTTGAAGTCCGTCCGTCCCGCGCCCAGGCCCTTGCTATCCGCTGGTTGATTGATGCCTCCCGCAAGCGCGGTGAAAACACCATGACGGATCGCCTCAGCGCAGAACTTCTGGATGCGGCTAACAATCGGGGTTCTGCCGTCAAAAAGCGCGAAGACACCCACAAAATGGCGGAAGCAAACCGCGCATTTTCCCATTATCGCTGGTAACCCATACGCACAGGAAAAGACGTCATGGCTAGAGAGTATTCACTTGAGCGCTACCGCAACTTCGGCATTATGGCCCATATTGATGCGGGGAAGACCACCACAACCGAGCGCATTCTTTATTATACCGGGAAATCCCACAAAATCGGTGAAGTTCACGATGGCAACGCCACCATGGACTGGATGGAACAAGAACAGGAGCGCGGCATTACTATTACGTCTGCTGCGACAACCTGCATGTGGTTTCGTACCGAAGACGGTGAAAGCCCGGACGGACCATACGGAGCCAACCCGGATGACGCCAAATTCCGTTTCAACATCATCGACACACCGGGGCACGTAGATTTCACGATTGAAGTCGAACGTTCACTTGCAGTTCTTGACGGCGCTGTTTGTGTGCTTGATGCCAATGCCGGTGTTGAGCCGCAGACCGAAACTGTCTGGCGTCAGGCTGATCGCTATGAAGTTCCCCGTGTTGTTTTCGTCAACAAGATGGACAAAATCGGCGCTGATTTCTTTAATTGCGTTCACATGATCAAGGACCGTACCGGGGCTACCCCGTTGCCGGTTCACATGCCGATCGGCTCTGAAAGTGAATTTGCCGGCCTCGTTGACCTGATCACCATGAAAGAATGGGTCTGGGCTGGTGAAGATCTTGGCGCGTCATGGACTCTCAACGAAATTCGCCCTGAGTTGAAAGACAAAGCGGAAGAAATGCGCGCCGCCATGATCGAGCTTGCCGTTGAGCAGGACGATGCGTGGATGGAAAAGTTTTTTGAAGGTGAAGAGCCGGATCCCCAGTCTCTGCGGGAGCTTATCCGCAAGGGAACACTGAATATGACCTTTGTTCCGGTGCTGTGTGGCTCTGCGTTCAAGAACAAAGGCGTACAGCCGATGCTGAACGCGGTGATTGACTTCCTCCCCGGCCCGCTTGACGTGCCCGCATACAAAGGCTTCAAGCCGGGTGATGAAACGGAAACACGTAATATCGAGCGTATGGCAGATGATGGCCAGCCACTTTCCGGCCTTGCCTTCAAGATCATGAACGATCCGTTCGTCGGATCCCTTACATTCGTCCGCATCTATTCAGGTGTGATGAAAAAGGGCGACAGCATTCTCAATTCGACCAAAGGCAAGAAAGAGCGTATTGGCCGGATGATGATGATGCATTCGAATAACCGAGAAGAAATTGAAGAAGCCTTTTCCGGTGATATTGTTGCGCTTGCCGGGATGAAAGAAACCACCACCGGGGATACTCTTTGTGATGTGTCTCAGCCCGTGGTTCTGGAAACAATGACCTTCCCCGATCCGGTCATTGAGATTGCGGTTGAGCCTAACTCAAAGAACGACCAGGAAAAGATGTCTCAGGGTCTCGCCCGTCTGGCGGCAGAAGATCCGTCATTCCAGGTCAGCACCGACAACGAATCCGGCCAGACCATCATGAAAGGTATGGGTGAACTCCACCTTGATATCCTGATTGATCGTCTGAAGCGTGAATTCAAGGTTGAGGCTAATATTGGTGCGCCTCAGGTCGCGTATCGTGAAACAATCACCAAAGAAGTTGAAGTTGATTACACGCATAAAAAGCAGTCTGGCGGTTCTGGCCAGTTTGCCCGCGTTAAGCTGATCTTCAAGCCGATTGAAGAAGGCTATTCCTTTGAAAACAAGGTTGTCGGTGGTTCTGTTCCACGTGAATATGTACCTGGCGTTGAAAAGGGTCTTGTTTCAGCTAAGGATACAGGTGTGATCGCAGGCTTCCCGGTTATCGATTTCGGGGTTGAGCTGATCGATGGTGCCAGCCACGATGTTGACTCATCCGTGCTGGCCTTTGAAATCGCCGCACGTGCCGCATTCCGTGAAGCCATGCAGAAGGCAGCACCACGTCTGCTTGAGCCGGTGATGAAAGTTGAGATCATCACACCTGAAGAATACATGGGTGACATCATCGGTGACCTCAATTCACGTCGTGGTAACGTTGGCGGTATGGATCAGCGCGGTAATGCCCGTGTGATCAGTGCCATGGTGCCGCTTGCCAATATGTTTGGCTATGTGAACACGCTTCGGTCCATGTCACAGGGGCGTGCGCAATACACTATGCAATTTGACCATTATGAACAGGTTCCTCAGGCCGTTGCGGATGAAGTCCGCAGCAAGATGGCCTAAGGCAGTAAGACATTTAGGAGGCTGATATGTCTAAGGAAAAGTTTGATCGAAGCAAGCCGCATGTGAACATCGGCACGATAG
>CAZOLR010000049.1:0-11543 GCA_964580905.1 uncultured Hyphomicrobiales bacterium
TCGCCTGATGCGAAATCAAAAATCTCCCCTGCCGGTCATCTGGCGGGGGATTTTTATTAAACTTGGCCCTTAACCTCTTCCCCCTTACGTCGCTCTTGGGCATAATCCGGATTTAGTCTTCCCTTAAGGTCAGCCATGCCTCCCTTTGACCCAACTCGTGATCCGATGCCGACGGCGGTGCTCGGCCCGACCAATACCGGTAAAACCTGGTATGCGATGGAAAGGATGCTGGGGCATTCTTCGGGCATGTTCGGCTTTCCTCTCAGGCTTCTGGCCCGTGAGAATTACGATCGCGCCGTTGCCCGCGCCGGGCGTGACAAGGTGGCGCTGATCACGGGCGAGGAAAAGATCATTCCGCCCCGGGCCAGATATTTCCTCTGCACGGTGGAAGCGATGCCGCTCGACCGGCGCGTGGATTTTCTTGCCATTGATGAAATACAGCTTGCCGCCGATCCTGAGCGTGGTCATGTCTTCACCGATCGGGTTCTGCATGCCCGCGGGCGGGAGGAAACACTGCTTCTCGGCGCGGAGACAATTCGCCGGGTGCTGGAGCAGATTATCCCCGGGATTGCCATCACCACAAGACAGCGTCTGTCACGTCTGAGCTGGGCGGGCCAGAAGAAGGTGACGAGACTGCCGCGCCGGTCGGCGGTGGTCGCCTTTTCGGCCGCAGATGTCTACAAGCTTGCTGAACTGATACGGGCACAGCGCGGCGGCACCGCCATTGTCATGGGGGCACTGAGCCCCCGGACACGTAATGCCCAGGTTGAACTCTTCCAGTCTGGTGACGTCGATTACATGGTGGCAACCGACGCCATCGGGATGGGGCTGAATATGGATATCGATCACATTGCGCTGGCCGATGATGTCAAATTCGACGGCCGCCGTTCGCGTCGCCTCGGGCCGGCCGAACTGGGGCAGATCGCGGGCCGCGCAGGTCGCCATACCCGTGATGGCACTTTTGGTATCACGGACCATTGTTCCATGTTTGAAGATGAGGTGATTGCCGCGATAGAGAATCACCGCTTCCGGTATCTTTCCGGTGTATTCTGGCGCAACAGCAAACTTGATTTCTCATCTCCCGATGCGCTTCTCCGAAGTCTGGAGATGAGGCCGCCTTCGCCCCTGATGACGAGAAAGGCTGATGCGGATGATCACGTCACCCTTGCCAATCTGTCCGCACGGGACGAGATCCGCGTGCTCGCCCATGGCGAGGATCAGGTAAGGCGGCTGTATGATGTGTGCCAAATACCTGATTATCAACGAGAATTTACCGACAGCCATGCCCAGCTTCTGGCCCGGATTTATCAGTATCTGGCCGCCGGGGAGGTTCTGCCAAAGGACTGGGTTGCCGCCCAGATGCAACGCTATAACAGGCCTGACGGGGATATCGATACGCTCATGCAGCGGCTGTCCCGTATTCGCACCTGGAGCTATATCACCCAGCGCCGCGAGTGGCTTGATGAGGCGGAAAGCTTTCAGGGGCTTGCAAGAGACATTGAGGACAGGGTATCAGATAGTCTTAATGATGTGCTGACCCAGCGCTTTGTCGATCGCCGGGCAGCAGTGTTGTCTCGTCGGCTGAAGGAAAACACATCTCTCATGTCATCTGTCAAATCTGATGGAACTGTTATTGTCGAAGGTGAAGAGGTTGGCCATCTCGATGGTTTTGTCTTCACTCCCTCCGTCTCGGAAAGCGACGAAAAGGGACCGGTGCTTGCCGCGGCCCGAAAGGCGCTCCCTGATGAGATTTCCCAGCGCGTGCGTGCGCTCGCGGCCTCTGCCGATACGGCGTTCCACCTTGATGCCAGTGGCAGGATTTTCTGGCGTGAGGCGCATATCGGAAATCTGATCAAGGGGGATCAGCTGTATCAGCCCCGGGCTGAAGTCAGGTCTTCGACTATGCTGGAAGGAGATCAGCTGAAAACCGTCCAGGACCGGCTCAACGCCTTTGCGGCGGAATGGCCCAGAACAGTGCTGGAAAAATCAGTGGCACTTACCGGCGATACACTGACAGGCACGGCGCGAGGTATCGCGTTTCAGGTTTATGAAAATCTGGGTACCCTGCCCAGTCAGTCAGTTGGCGGAATGATAAGGGAGCTCGATGACGAAGGACGGCGTCAGCTTGCTCAGCACGGGATCAGGCTCGGGGTGGATATGATCTATATGGCTGATCTGCTTAAACCGGCGCAGATTTCAGCAAAAGCCCTTCTGTTCAGTTTGCATACGGGGGAGTTTCCCGAAGATGGCCCGCCTCCGGCAGGGCGGGTTGCCATCGACCACAAAGACGGGGTCAGCGATGCCTATTGGCTTGCCACCGGGTATCGCCGGCTCGGGGACAGGGTGATGCGCGTGGATATGGCGGAACGTCTTTCTGCTGTCATACGTGCCGCTGCACGTGAGGGCAAATTTCAGATCACCGAAGAAATGCTGTCGCTTGCCGGGGCAACACGCCCGCAGATGGAAAATATTCTCGAAGATCTCGGGTATCGTAAGGTTGAAGAAATACCATCAGAAGACCCTGAAAAGCCTCCCGCAGGTGTGTTCGAACGTCCCGCCCGCCCACGAAAAGGCAAGTCTGACAAGGCATCTGCATCTCCCCGGTCCGCTTCAGGTGATGAAAGGCGTCCACGGCGAAAGAAAACAGGTGGCAAACCTGGCAGATCGCAGGCATCCGGACGTAAAGCAGATATTCCTTCGTTTAACCCTGATTCTCCTTTTGCAGTGCTGGCCAAGCTTAAGGACGGGAATTCCTGACAGATGGCTTTTGCTGCAAGCCCTCAGGATACGATGCGCATTGACAAATGGCTCTGGGTGGCCCGTTTTTTCAAGACACGGGCTGATGCCAACCGGCTGGTGGCAGGCGGCCGTCTCCGGCTTGACGGTGAGCCGATGTCGAAACCGCATCGGCAGGTTGGTGAAGGCCATGTCCTGACATTTCCAAAAGGTGAGGATATCCGGGTGATCCGGGTTCTGGCCACCGCACCGCGCCGAGGCCCGGCTTCTCAAGCAAGACTTCTTTACGAAGATCTGGCGCCGCCAGAGCCAAAAGTTAAACATTCAGGCAATGTGCCTCTTCCTTTTGAGCAGCGCGGAAGAGGCGCGGGCCGGCCAACCAAGAGAGAGCGGCGACAAATTGACCATCTGAAAGGCTGAATTCGTTTCTTGAAGTCTTCAAAACCTTCGGCTAAGTATAGCCGTTGCTTACCCTCCGGAGAGATCAATGACCTATATCGTCAACGACAAATGCATTCGGTGTAAATACACGGATTGTGTTGAAGTCTGTCCTGTTGATTGTTTTTACGAAGGTGAAAACATGCTGGTCATTCACCCTGATGAATGTATTGACTGCGGTGTCTGTGAGCCGGAATGTCCGCCCGAAGCTATTCTTCCGGATACAGATCCGGGTGCGGAAGCCTGGCTGAAGCTCAACGCTGATATGTCGGAAAAATGGCCAAATATCACCCGTCAGATTGCGGCCCCTGCGGACGCGGATTCCTTCAAGGATATGGAAGGCAAGTTTGAAAAATACTTCTCCGACAAGCCCGGCAACGGCGCGTAAAACAAGCATATTGCCCCGGGGTTGGCATTTTCCCTGCAAATATGTTATAATCTTAACCACTTGGTCATAATATGATCGTGCCTGCGGTTGGGGCGCAGGGTATCACGAATGGTGGCCATGTTCTATTGAGACAAAAACGTCTTGCGTATCGGCCTTGAAAAAGGGCGGATGCTTGGATTTTTGGCTTGTCGAAGGAAAGAGATGGTTAGGATCAATGGCTAAACAGAAAACAGAAACCGAATTCAACACCGATGATTTTGTTGTATACCCGACCCATGGGGTGGGCCGTATTCTCGGCACGGAACAAAACACCATTGCCGGCACGGAAATTGATATGCTCATCGTCCGCTTTGAGCAAGACCGCATGACCTTGCGCGTACCTCTCGAAAAAGCCCGCAGTCTGGGGCTTCGTACGCTCTCTTCCCGCAAGCAGATGGATGAAGCCATCACGACCCTCAAGGGCAAGGCCAGGGTGCGTCGTGATATGTGGTCCAAGCGCGCCAAGCAGTATGACGACAAGATCCGCTCAGGTGACCCTGTTTCCATCGCAGAAGTTGTCCGTGATCTCAGAAAGCGTAACAACCAGTCAGAGCAGTCCTACAGTGAAAGGCAGATGTATCAGGCCGCACTTGAGCGTCTTGCGAGGGAATTTGCCGCGATTGAAAAAATTGATCAGTCCGCAGCCGCGATCAAGCTTGAAAACCTGATGGACGCAGCCTGATTGCAAAAAAAATAAAAAAAATCTATTATATGCCTTGAAACAGTTGTTTCGCGCTCCAGTTTCAATGATGACCGCAAAAATGTTTTTTTGGTGACTTGGCGGCAGGGGAGTGAAAAATGGATGACCGTAACGAGACCCTCAGGGCTGACAACCGGTTTATTCGGCAAATTATGCGGCAGTCTCTGCTTGAACGTGAAGACGAGCTGCAACTAGCGCAATCCTGGCGGCATTCCGGAGATGAGCGTGCCCTGCATAAGCTGGTGCTCGCCTATTCCCGGCTCGTTGTAAGCATAGCGTCGAAATTTCGGCATTACGGTCTTCCCTTGGGTGATCTCATTCAGGAAGGCAACATTGGCATCATGCAGGCTGCAAGCCGGTTTGATCCTGACCGCGAGGTCCGTTTTTCCACCTATTCTGTCTGGTGGATCCGTGCATCCATTCAGGATTATGTGCTACGGAACTGGTCGATTGTCCGCACCGGAACCACCTCGGCGCATAAATCGCTTTTCTTCAAACTCCGCCGTCTGCGGGCCAGAATTGGTGAGGCTGAGGGCGGTATGCTCACCGATGACGGACGTCAGCAGATCGCTGACACCATCGGTGTAAGTCTCGGAGATGTTACACATATGGAACAACGTCTTTCCGGGGCTGATTCCTCCCTGAATGCGCCTGTTGGTGAGCATAACGAACATGCAGCGCAGGATTTTCTTATTGATGATCGCCCGACACCTGAGGCTTCTGTTGCCACCAGCCGGGACGTGAACAAGCTTTCCGCCTGGCTTGCGGATGCTCTGGAAGATCTGAGCCCGCGGGAAAAGATGATCATCATGCGTCGTCGCCTTGAAGAGGAAGGCGCAACACTTGATGAACTGGGGCGTGATTTCGGTGTCAGCAAAGAGCGTGTACGTCAGCTTGAAGCTCGCGCGATGAGCAAGCTTCGCACCAATCTTGAGGCTCGTGTTGAGGATATAAACGATCTTCCTTATCTGACGTAAGCCTTTGGAATGCGGTCTTTTTCCGAAGTTCAGCATCTCTTTCCCCCGATAGCTCCGCGCCGGCACTACCGGCTTGATACCGGCGACGGACACAGCCTTTATGTTGAAGAATGCGGGAATCCGGAAGGTATCCCGGTGGTATTTCTTCATGGTGGCCCCGGCGCAGGGATTTCACCCACCCATCGACGTATTTTTGACCCGGAACTCTTCAGGGTGGTGCTGTTTGATCAGCGCGGTTCCGGTCAGTCGATACCATTCGCCTCTGCAGAGAACAATACGACCTGGCATCTTGTCGATGACATGGAGATGATCCGGACGCATCTTGAGATTGACCGTTGGATTGTTTTCGGCGGATCCTGGGGATCTACGCTTGGGCTGGCCTATGGGATTACTCATCCCGAACGTTGTCTGGGTTTCATTCTCCGTGGAATATTCCTGGGATCAAAAGATGAAGTCGACTGGTTCCTCAATGGAATGGGGAAATTCTACACCGAAGCCTGGGACAGGTTTGTGCATTTTCTGCCCGAAGACGAGCGCGGTGACCTTCTTCAAAGTTACAGCAAAAGGCTGATGAGCGAGAGCCCCGCCATTTCCATACCTGCGGCGGAAGCCTGGTCATCCTATGAAAATTCCTGCGCTACGCTGATGGCAGAGACGCGGGGCGGGGGCGGCAAGATGGCGTTAAGTCTTGCCCGAATGGAAGCGCATTACTTTATCAATCAGTGCTTTTTGCACGACAAGCAACTTCTTGACGGAGTATCGGCTATTGCCGGAAAACCCGGGCTGATTGTTCAGGGCCGGATGGACGTAATCTGCCCGCCACGGGTGGCAACCGATCTTGCCAAGGCCTGGCCTGCCGCCGAACTCAAGATCATCGAAGCCGCTGGCCATTCCGCCTTTGAGCCGGGGATTTTGCAGGCCCTGATCTCAGGGCTTGCAAATATGGCAAGCCAGGTCACCGAATAGCCCTTGCTATTCAGGCCGTTTTTCCTTCATAATAGAACAACCTCTAATTGTGTTGATTATTTTTGTGGGATAGAGGGATGAGCAAAAAAGAAAACCCTAATACCGATAAAAATTTCATGATTACAAACAACAACGCTGTTGATGTTCATGTCGGTCAGCGTATCAGGCGGCGGCGCACCCTGCTCGGAATGAGTCAGGAGCAACTCGGCGCTGAGTTGAATGTGACATTTCAGCAGGTTCAGAAATATGAGCGGGGTTCCAACCGTGTCAGCGCATCACGCCTCTGGGATATAAGCCAGATCCTTGATGTTGATATCAGCTTCTTCTTTGACGAGATGAGTAACGAGACAAATGCCCAGTCCCCGCGACGTATTAGTCGGGGGGGAAGTGAAGCTGACGCGGGCCCCAAGGTCAAGGACCCGATGGCACGACGCGAAACCCTGGAACTCGTTCGCAACTATTATTCGATTGAAGATCCCCATACCAGAAAGAAGGTAGCGGAACTGTTGAAATCGATAACTGCTACCATTCATGGAAAATAAACTGAAGTGAGGTCCGGATGACCACGTCGCCAGACAAGATGAGTTTTGAAGACGCCCTCAGGGAACTCGAACAGATCGTCGAGCAACTGGAAAGAGGTGAAGTTTCCCTTGATGATGCGGTCAGCGCGTATGAACGTGGCGCTCAATTGAAACAGCAGTGCCAGCAACGGCTTGATGAAGCCAGGCTCAAGGTTGAAAAGATCAGATCGTCCAAATCAGCCGCAACTCCAACCCCGGAGGGACTTGAACCTTTCCCGGGTGGTGACGCCTAAGTGACCACTATCCCTGCGCAGATACAAGATGATGCCGATCTTGTTGAAACAACACTTGAATCGATATTGAAGGATCTTGCCAAAGGTCCCGCCCCGAAGTTGGTTGAGGCCATGTCTTATTCGGTTCTCGGGGGCGGCAAACGTATCCGTGCGGCTCTTGTCCTGGGGGCGGCGAGGCTGGTGATGAACGGGCCTGAAAATGAAGGTGTTTGCCGGGTTGCGGCAGCCTATGAATGTCTCCATGCGTATTCGCTGATCCATGATGATCTGCCTGCCATGGATAATGCGGATACCCGTCGTGGCAGGCCTTCGTGCCATATGGCGTTCGATGAAGCGACGGCTATTCTTGCAGGGGACGCTTTACAGACGCTCGCGTTTGATCTTCTTGCCGGTCCGGCAACCCATGCCGACGGAGCCATCCGCGCGGGATTGGTCGGAGATCTGGCCCGTGCTTCAGGTGCGGCTGGCATGGCAGGCGGGCAAATGCTTGATCTTGAGGCGGAAACACGGCCATTCAGCCTTGATGAAACGAGATCAATGCAGGCTCTGAAGACCGGGGCCCTGATCAGGGCGGCGACTGTATCGGGAGGACGTGTTGGCGGGGCATCACCTGATCATCTTGCCGCGCTTGATGGATTCGCATCCCGTCTTGGCCTCGCATTTCAGATAGCCGATGATATCCTCGACCGAAAAGCGGACGCTGCCACGCTGGGCAAGCCTTCAGGACAGGATGATAACGCGGGAAAAGCAAGTTATGTCGGCATTTTCGGCATGGAGGGGGCGGAAGCCGAAGCCTCACGGCTCATTGCCGAAGCTGGTGATATATTGACAAAATCTGTCACGAAAACTAGCCCGCAGCTTGACTATATGCTAGATCTTTCCACCTTTATAATAAGGCGCGAATATTAAGTTTCAGGTATTTGCCCTGATAAAGGACCGTCAAGGGGGTAAGGGTTGACATGAAAACGCCGATACTGGACAAGGTGCCTCTTCCTGAGCAGTTGCGAAAACTGCCGGAGAGCAGCCTTAAGGCACTTGCTCAGGAATTACGTAACGAAACCATTGATGCGGTATCACGGACAGGTGGCCATCTTGGTGCCGGCCTTGGGGTGGTTGAGCTTACCGTTGCCCTTCATTACGTTTTCAACACTCCTCATGACAAGGTGATCTGGGATGTCGGGCACCAGGCCTATCCGCATAAGATATTGACCGGACGCCGCGACCGGATCAGGACCCTGCGTCAGCCCGGCGGGCTTTCCGGGTTCACCAAGCGCGATGAATCCGAATATGATCCTTTTGGTGCCGCGCATTCATCCACCTCGATTTCCGCCGGTCTCGGCATGGCGGTGGCACGTGATCTTAAAGGTGAGGATTTCAATGTTATTTCGGTGATCGGTGACGGGGCCATGAGCGCTGGCATGGCCTATGAAGCCATGAATAATGCCGGCGCCATGAATTCCAAGATGATTGTTGTCCTTAATGACAACGATATGTCCATCGCGCCTGCTGTCGGCGCGCTGTCATCGTATTTGAGCCAGTTGATTTCTTCCCGCCCTTTCCATTCCATCCGTGAGCTTGCCAAACAGGTTGCAAGCCGCTTTCCTGCGGAAATTGAGCGCACTGCAAAACGCGCCGAAGAGATGGCGCGGGGGTTAGTAGGGAGTGGTACGATTTTCTCCCAACTCGGGTTCTTTTATATCGGTCCTGTTGACGGTCATGATCTTGATCAGCTGGTGCCGATACTGAAAAACTTGCGTGATGGCCCGAATAAGGGACCTGTCCTGTTGCATGTTGTGACCGAAAAGGGGAAGGGGCATCCCTTCGGCCGGGAAAGCGGAGAGAAATACCACGCGGTACCCAAATTCGATGTGATCACCGGGACCCAGAAAAAACCAGTATCCAACGCGATCAGCTATACCGCGGCGTTTGGCAATCAGCTGATACGTGAGGGGGAAAAAGACCCCAATATCGTGGCGGTCACGGCAGCCATGCCATCCGGGACAGGGGTTGACAAATTTGCCGAGCGGTTTCCAAGCCGTAGTTTCGATGTCGGTATTGCCGAACAGCATGCCGTGACCTTCGCCGCCGGTCTTGCCACCGAGGGCATGAAGCCCTTTACGGCGATTTATTCCACCTTTCTTCAGCGTGGTTATGATCAGGTGGTGCATGATGTGGCGTTGCAGCGCCTGCCGGTAAGGTTTGCCATAGACCGCGCCGGATTGGTTGGTGCAGATGGTGCAACCCACGCCGGCGCCTATGATATTGCCTATATGTCCTGTCTGCCCGGCATGGTGGTTATGGCGCCGTCAGATGAGGCGGAACTGACCCGTGCGGTTGCGACCGCAGCGGCCATCGATGATGCGCCTTCGGCTTTCCGCTATCCCCGGGGCGAAGGTATAGGTTGCCCGATCCCTGAAAACGCGGAAGTTTTCGAAATTGGCAAAGGACGTATTGTTCGTGATGGTGAAAGGCTTGCCATTCTGTCACTTGGAACGCGTCTTATGCCGGCGCTTGAAGCGGCGGACATGCTGGCGGAAGCCGGAGCTCATATCACCGTTGCCGACGCTCGCTTTGCCAAACCCATCGACACGGATCTGATCACAAGGCTGATGCGTGATCATGACAGCCTCATCCTTGTCGAAGAAGGTAGCGCCGGAGGGTTTGCGGCTCATGTCATGCAGTTTATGGCCAATGCCGGTCTGCTGGATCAGGGTAAGTCTGTCCGGGTGTTGACCCTGCCGGATACGCTGATTGATCACAACAGCCAGGATGGCCAGCTGAATGAAGCCGGGCTGGATGCTGAGGGTATTCTCGTATCTGCTTCTGCTCTTCTGGGCATAGACGGGGCAAAGCTTGCCGCCTTGTCCCCGCGGTAAGCGGCAGGCGGGCGTGAAATCAATCCGGAAAGAAAGACTTGATGTTCTGCTGGTGGAACGCGGGCTTGCCTCCAGCCGGGAAAAGGCACAGGCGCTGATACTTGCAGGGGTTGTGTTGAGCGATGACCGCCGCCTCGATAAACCCGGCACCAGAATCGATCATAACCTGCCATTGCGTATCAAAGGCAAGGAGCATCCTTATGTATCCCGAGGCGGGCTGAAACTGGCGGCGGCTTTTGAACATTTTCAGGATTTCAGCGCAAAAGAAGCGGTAGCCATCGATATCGGGGCAAGTACCGGCGGCTTTACCGATGTACTTCTCCGTGAAGGGGCGAAAAGGGTTTACGCTGTTGATGTTGGTCATGGCCAGCTTGACTGGGCGTTGCGTAATGATGAGCGTGTGGTGGTGCTGGAAAAAACCAATGCCCGCCACCTGACAAATGAGATCATTCCGGAAGTGCCGGATATCATTGTCTGTGATGCGTCTTTCATATCACTCAGGAAAGTGCTTCCGGCCAGTATGGCCATGGCGCGGTCCGGGGCATGGCTGGCGGCATTGATCAAACCCCAGTTCGAAGTTGGCCGCGGCCAGGTCGGCAAAGGCGGGGTGGTGCGTGACCCGGCCTTGCATCAGGCTGTACAGGACGAGATATCTCATTGGCTTGATCAGGAGATGGGGTGGCAGGTCAAGGGAATAGTCCCATCCCCGATAACCGGTCCTGAGGGCAACAAAGAGTTCGTGATTGTGGCGGTCAGCCCGTAACAGGGCCGCATTGCGCCTCATGCCGCATCAGCTGATCCGCCAAGACAACGGCCATCATGGCTTCCCCGATCGGCACTGCACGTATCCCGACACAAGGATCATGACGTCCCTTGGTCACGACATCGGTTTCCCGGCCATCGGCGGTAATTGTTTGGCGCGGGGTGAGTATTGAGCTTGTGGGTTTAACCACAAAACGGCAGATTACGGGCTGGCCACTGGAAATACCGCCCAGCACCCCGCCGGCATGATTTGATGAAAACACGGGCTTACCGTCATCATCGAGCCTCATTTCGTCCCCTGCTTCGGTGCCCGGTATATGGGCCAGATCAAATCCGCTGCCTATTTCGACCCCCTTTACGGCATTGATCGACATCATGGCTGAGGCAAGTTCGGCATCAAGTTTGTTATAGACGGGCCCGCCAAGACCGGCCGGAACGCCGGTTGCGACCACTTCGATGACGGCACCTGCCGAAGAGCCGGCTTTCCGGGTTTCATCGAGAAAATCTTCCCATACCGGAACAATCTCAGGATCAGGGGAAAAGAAAGGGTTGCGGCTACATTCTTCCCAGTTCCAGTTCTGACGGCGGATTTCATGCGGGCCGATCTTGACCACAGCACCCCCGATCCTGAAATCAGGGCCCAGTTTTCTCGCCAGGATTTTCCTTGCAAGAGCACCTGCGGCAACACGTGAAGCTGTTTCCCTTGCTGAAGAACGGCCACCCCCACGGTAATCACGCACACCGTATTTGGCGATATAGGTGTAGTCGGCATGTCCGGGCCGGTACGTGTTGGCAATATCCCCGTAATCCTTGGAGCGCTGGTCGGTATTCTCAATCATCAGCATGA
>CAZOLR010000050.1:0-11405 GCA_964580905.1 uncultured Hyphomicrobiales bacterium
CATATTGTATACATTTTTTTCTTGCAATATCATTTCATCCAAGTCAATACAAATACCGCAAGTTAACAGTCGGGTGGGGCGGAGACGTGTCACAGGTCAAACGTGAAATTGGGAAATATACCAAAGACGATGTGATATCGACGCTTCGGCGGCAGATACTGACCATGGAGCTTGAGCCGGGCCAACCTCTGGACGAGTCCCGGCTGACCCGTCTTTACGGGCTTTCCCGGACCCCGTTACGGGAGGTGTTACGTCAGCTTTCCGGTGAGGGTTATACCCTGATCCATGAAAACCGGGGGGCTTTTGTCTCGCCCATGGATCACAAATCGATGCGGCATTTTTTCCTTACCGCGCCGATGATCTACGCCGCAACGGCACGGCTTGCGGCCCGGTCATCCACGTCATCCCATATCGATGCGCTGGCACGGATCCAGCGTGATTTCAAAGATGCGGTTGAACGGCGGGATGTCGACGGCATGGTGTATTTCAACGACCGGTTTCATTATCAGACCGGTGTGATTTCAGGTAATTCGTATCTGATGCCAAGCCTGCAACGGCTGCTGATTGATCATGCCCGCATCGGCCAGATTTTCTGGCAGCAGAAAGGTGATGCCCGGGATGATCGTATCACCACCGCAAGCGCGCATCACGACCGGTTTATTGAGGTTTTCGCCGCGGGCGACGAGGAAGAGGCGGTTCGCCTCACCCTTGAACACTGGGAATTATCACGTCAATATATGGACGATTACATTCATCCAAGGCCGCTGGATTTCGAAATCTCGCCTTTTGATGAAAACTCTGCTGAGGCGACGGCTGATATAAAGACGGGTACATGAACTGAATAGGGTTAGGGGAACATCAGGCAAATGGAATTCAAGGGAATAATTACCCCGGTCATCACGCCGTGTCATGAGGACGGGTCGATTGACCAGGACGGGTTCAGGACAGTTCTTGACCACCTGATCACCGAAGGGGTGGACGCCATTATCATCGGCGGCACCACCGGTGAATATTATGCGCATTCGATGGAAGAACGTCTTGATCTTCTCAAGATCGGGTGTGAGCATGTCGACGGCAGGGTTCCGGTTGTTGGCGGCACGGGAACGCTCAGGACCGAGGAATCGATCCTGCTGGCCGAGGCATCGAAGGCGGCGGGATGTTCGGGCATTCTCATCACCACGCCGCCATATTCACTGCCAACCGGACGTGAGAACGCGCTTCATGCGCTGGCGGTTGAACGGAGCGTCGATCTGCCGGTTATGCTCTACAACTACCCCGGCCGGATGGGCGTAACCATGGATGAAGAATATCTCGACCGTGTCGGCAGGTCCCCCAATTTCAGGGCGATCAAGGAAAGTTCAGGCGATATCAATCGTGTGCATCTGCTTGCCCGCCGCTATCCGCATATTTCGCTTTCCTGCGGGATGGATGACCAGGCGCTTGAATTTTTTGCCTGGGGGGCGAAAAGCTGGGTCTGTGCCGCCTCGAATTTTGCCATGGCGGCACATCGGGCGCTTTTTGACGCCTGCGTGATGGAAGGGAATTTTGAAAAAGGGCGTCGGATCATGACGGCAATGCTGCCGCTGATGCAGGTGCTTGAACAGGGGGGGAAGTTTCTCCAGAGTATCAAGCACGGCATGACACTTCGCGGCCTGCCTGCCGGTGGCCCGCGCCTGCCGCTGAGGCCGCTTAACAAAGACGAGAAGCGCGAACTGGCGCAGGTTATCGCAACCATGAACACCACCATCCAGAAGATTGAAGAGGAGTTCGCGTCATGAGTGATGTGCTGAGCCTTGAGGAATATGAAGCCATTGCCAATAGTCTGACCCCGCCGTCGGCGGCTTTCATCGATGGTGGATTTCGTGCCGGACAGGGCGCCGCCATGGTGATCACCAATCCCGCCACCGGGAAAGATATCACCACGATCAAGGCTGCCGGCAAAGATGATGTGGATCATGCGGTGCAGAAGGCGCGTGAAGTTTTCGAGGCCGGAGCCTGGTCACGTGCGCATCCGGCTGAGCGCAAAGATGTGCTGATCCGGCTGTGCAAACTGATCACGCGCAACCGCCATGAACTTGCGGTCATGGAAGCCGTCGACAGCGGCAAACCCATTCGTGATTGCGCGGAAATCGACATTCCGGAAACCATCGCCACGATCAAGTGGCACGCTGAGGCGATCGATAAGATCTATGATCAGACAGCCCCTGCCGGAGATGATGCGGTGGCGATGATTTCCCGTGAACCGATCGGGGTGGTGGGCTGTGTCCTGCCATGGAATTTCCCGATGCTGATGATGGCCTGGAAAATCGGCCCGGCGCTGGCGGCGGGGAATTCTGTCATCGTGAAACCGGCTGAACAGACGCCGCTGACCGCGCTTCGTATTGCCGAGCTTGCCATGGAGGCGGGCTTGCCGCGTGGTGTGCTTCAGGTGCTGCCCGGCGATGGCCCTGCCACGGGAGAGCCGATCGGCCGCCATCCGGATATTGATATGGTGAGCTTTACGGGATCCACCGAAACAGGTCGGCTGTTTCTTAAATATGCCGCCGAGAGCAATCTTAAAAAGGTGACGCTGGAATGTGGCGGTAAAAACCCGGCTGTTGTGCTTGAAGATGCCGAAGACCTTGAAAGTGTTGCCGGCCATATCGCCAATGGGGCTTTCTGGAATATGGGGCAGAACTGTTCCGCCACCTCACGGCTGATCGTCCATGCCGCGATCAAGGATGAACTGATGGCAAGGCTGCTAAACCATGTCAGGGAATGGCGCCAGGGGAATCCGCTTGATCCGGTGAACAGGATGGGTGTCCTTGTGGATAAGGGGCATTTTGACAAGGTGGCTGATGCCATTGAACGGGCAAAGAAAACCGGACTTAAGCCGCTTTGCGGCGGAGAAAGCCCGGAAGGGGCCGGCATTGAACCCACCATTTTCGACGGGATTTCCACGGATCACTTTCTTGCAAGAGAAGAGATTTTCGGCCCCGTTCTGTCGGTCATCACGGTGTCTTCTGCCGAAGAAGCACTTGAAATTGCCAATGATACAAATTACGGGCTGGCCGGATCGGTCTTTACCAGCAATATGCGCAAAGGGTTGCGACTGGCGCGCGGGATGCGGGCCGGAAACATCACGGTCAACTGCTATGGCGAAGGTGATATCACAACCCCGTTTGGCGGGTATCGCGAAAGCGGTTTCGGGGGGCGTGACAACAGCATCCATGCGCATGATCAGTACACGGAAATCAAGACAATCTGGGTCGATCTGAGTGATCCCAGCCCCGAAGAGATCAGCTGATGGGGATTCGCCGTGAGGCTTTACGCCTGCCTCGTGATCCGGGGCCGGCGGCATGGAATGAAATTCTTAACCCCGCGCCGCCTCACCCGGCCCTTGATGGGGACATCACCACGGACTGGCTGGTTATCGGGGGCGGTTTTGCCGGGCTTTCAGCGGCGCGCAGGCTGACCCAACTGCGCAATGGTGACACCATTACGGTGATCGACGCGCGACGTATCGGCCATGGTCCTGCGGGACGCAATTCCGGTTTCATGATCGATCTGCCCCATGATCTTTCCTCGGACCAGTACACCTCAAGCCTTGAACGTGATCACTGGCAGATCAGGCTCAACCGTCAGGCGATCGGCTTTGCCCGTGAAGTGGCAGAAGATTATGACCTTCCCCCTGAAGCCGTTGACCCATGCGGGCGTATCAACGGTGCCGTGACCAAGTCAGGTATGGACCATAACATCAGCTATGCATCGCATCTTGAGCGCCTTGGAGAGCCGTTCGAGACACTGGATGCAAAAGCGATGCATGACGTGACCGGCAGCAGGTTTTACCGCCATGGTCTTTTCATGCCCGGCTGTGTGTTGCTTCAGCCGGCGCTGTATATCCGGGGTCTGGCCGCAGGCCTTTCGGAAACAGTGGATATTTATGAAAATACACCGGCGCTGAGCTTTGAGCACATGGGGCAGGACTGGTGCGTCACCACCCCCGGGGGCAGAATTACCACGCCGCGGATCATTCTTGCGGTAAACGGTCATGCCGAAAGTTTCGGATATTTCCGCCGCCGTCTGATGCATGTCTTCACCTATGCGTCCATGACCGAGCCTCTCAACGACGCGCAGCTGAAACGTCTGGGTGGCCAGCCGCGCTGGGGGATAACGCCTTCTGATCCGATGGGGAGCACGGTACGGCGTATCAGCGGCATTGGCGGCGACCGGATTGTGATCCGCAATCGCTGGTCGTTCAATCCCACGATGGAAGTCTCGGAAGCGAGGGTTGAACGCTATGGGCGTGATCAGGATAAAGGCTTTGCCCGGCGTTTCCCTGAGCTTGATGACGTGAAAATGGCCTATCGGTGGGGCGGCCGTTTGTGCCTCAGCCGGAATTCCACTCCTGCTTTCGGCGAGATCGAGGATGGCGTATTTTCCGCCTGTTGCCAGAACGGGCTGGGCACCGCGAAAGGTACGCTTGCCGGCATTGCTGCCGCGGAACTGGCCAGCCGTTCAAATTCACCTGTGGTCGAAGAGATGCTCAACGCATCGCCGCCACAACTGCTGCCACCGGAACCTTTCGCCAGCTTAGGGGCAAATATGGTGATCAAATGGCGGGAATGGAAAGGCCGGGCCGAAATATGACCACCTTGCCAGACACCACGGCTTCGGGCAGTGTCTAGGTTAGATCAAAAATTCCCTTAAAGGAGATCATCATGGTTTCAGTCATCGGTATTGCTGTTGCGCCGCGCATCCTTGCGCCCATGGAAGAAAGGGACGATGTCATCGTCACGATCGAAAAAGGTCTTGATGGTGATGCAAGGGGCGGCAAGAGCCGCCGGCAGGTTTCGATTCTCTTTGAAGATGACTGGAACGACGCCGTCGGCGCAACCGACGGTGCGGCAATGCCTTGGGTTGAACGCCGGGCAAATCTTTTTGTGCGGGGGATGCGCTCACCTCAGCAGGACGGCGGCATTTTCAGCATTGGTGATGTCCGGCTTGAGGTTGTCGAAGAGACCGAACCGTGTGAGCTGATGGAAAGCAAGCGCAGTGGTCTGCGGGAGGCGCTGATGCCGGACTGGCGTGGTGGGGTCTGCTGCCGGGTTATTTCCGGTGGGGCCATCCGGCTTGGTGATCCGGTGGCCTATTCTGAAGCCTGAACCAGATCTTGATACAAGCCTTTCTACACGTTAGGCTTGGATAAATCAAAATACAGGAACTCATGCCCATGCGGGTCATCGATAAATGCCTTGAAGCTGGTGTCCGAATGACAAACCAGCGCCGGATCATCATCGAGCTGATTGATGAAGCTGATGATCACCCTGATGTGGAAACAATCTACCGCCGGGCAATCGCGGTGGACAAAACCATCTCTCTTGCCACGATCTACCGGACCGTCGGCGTGCTGGAACAGGCCGGGGTGATTGAAAAGCTCGAAGTCGGGGATGGCAAGGCCCGATATGAACTGGCAGGGGAGCATCACGAACATCTCGTTGACGTCGATAGCGGTGAAATTCATGAGTTTCAGCATGAAGAACTCGAAGCGCTGAAAGAACAGATCGCCCGGGACATGGGGTTTGAACTGGTTGGCCACCGCCTTGAGCTGTTCGGGCGGAAAATCAAATAAACTCTCAGGATGATGCTGTTCCGTACTTGCCCTGTGGCTTTATGCGCATGATAATCATTCTCAATAATTGTTGATATCCTGCCTGATCTCTGATTAGGGTTTATGTGAAATCAAGTGATCTGAAACGGGCAAGTGATGACCGAAACCACGACAGCAGATAACAGCGCCGGATCAGGCGTCGCAGGAAAGATGCTTCTTGCCCGTCTTCTGATGTGGGCCTGCTGCATCGTGCTTCTTGCGCCCATTGCCGCTCTCATTCTGACCGCGATGGGAGATGGCCAGGGGTTGATGGCGCATCTCTTTGAAACTGTTCTGCTGCGGTATTTTGTCAACACCATCATGTTGATGCTGGGAGTTGGTGCGCTGGCGCTTGTTTTCGGTGTATCCACGGCGTGGATAGTCAGCCGGTATACTTTTCCGGGGCGACGGCTTCTGGACTGGATGCTTGTCCTGCCCGCGGCAGTGCCAGCGTATATCATTGCCTATACCTACACAGATTTTCTGGAATATGCAGGTCCGGTCCAGACTTTACTTCGCGACTTGGCGGGGTGGCATACATCACGGGAATACTGGTTTCCGGAAATCCGCTCCATGGGCGGTGCCGCGCTGGTCATGGCTTCGGTTCTCTATCCCTATATTTATATCACGGCCAGAACGGCTTTCCGCATCACCTCATGCCGTCTTTACGAAGCGGCGATCCTGTCGGGGCAGAATATTTTTCTTAAGGTTGCCCTGCCGCTCAGCAGGCCTGCTATTGTTGCTGGTCTGGCGCTGGTGCTGATGGAAGTGATTTCCGATTTCGGCACGGTGGATTACTTTGCGGTTGAAACCCTTACCTTAGGTATTTTCAATGTCTGGCTCGGGATGAACAGCATCACGACATCAGCCCAGATCGCCGTGATGGCCTTTGTTCTCATCATTGTGGTGCTCGGGGTGGAACTCTATGCCCAGTCCCGCAATGGTGGTGAATCCAATATCAAGGGGCAAAGAGGTGTTCCAACCCGCAATGCTTGCGGCATTTTCCGGATATTGCTGCCTCTTGTCTGCGGCATTCCGGTGATCCTTGGATTTGTGGTGCCCGTGGCGGTGCTGCTGAGCTTTGTTGTCGGAGATCTGCCGAATATCGGTGCAGCTGAGCTCGGAAACACCCTTTTCAACACGGTTCTCGTCGCTTTAACCAGCAGCCTGATCATCATGGGACTGGCTGGCTTCATCACCATCATGGCGAATTGGCGGAGCGGGGCCGCAGGGCGGATTATTGCCGGGATGGCCGCCACCGGCTATGCCTTCCCGGGGACGATCCTTGCCATTGGCGTACTCACCGCCGCCGGTGGATTTGATCAGGCCATAACCCGGCTTTCAGGTGGTGGGGGAGGCATCCTCATCGGCAGTGCAGCGATGCTGATTTTCGCCTATATCGTCCGGTTCCAGGCGGTAGGGTATGGCACAATGCGTTCGGGCATCAGACGCCTGCCCCCCAATATCATGCCGGCAAGTCAGGTCATGGGGCATGGTTTTGCCAGCAGTGTCCGCCGGGTGGCACTGCCGTTGCTGCGGTCATCCTTTCTGGCCGGGCTGCTGATAGCTTTTGTCGATATCATGAAGGAGCTGCCGATGACGCTTCTTCTGCGTCCGTTCAATTTTGAAACCTTGGCCACCGTGACCTATCAATATGCCAATGAAGAAATGCTTGAAGTGGCCGCTTTGCCTGCGCTGATCATTGTTCTGGCGGGGTTGATTCCCGTTACTATCGTCAACCGCTCCCTCGATAACTGGCCGAGGTCAAGGAAGATCGTTACCCGTGGCTGAACCTGCGCCCTGCCGGTTGTGCAACGCCAGAGCAGAAGATTTTGCTGTTGTGGACAATCAGCGGTATTTCAAATGCCCTTCCTGTGCGCTGGTTTTTCTTTCCGCCGACCAGCTGCCCGGGCCAGAGGTGGAAAAAGATCATTACGACACCCATGAAAACCATGTCCGTGATCCCGGGTACCGGGCGTTTCTCTCAAGGCTTGCCGCACCGCTTATCCCCAGGCTTGAGCCCGGGGCAAACGGGCTTGATTTTGGTTGTGGCCCGGGACCTGCTCTGGCGGCAATGCTGGAGGAAGCAGGTTTTCCCATGGCTGTTTATGACCCGTTCTATGCCGATGATCGGGAGGTCCTTCGCCGTCAGTACGATTTCATCACCATGACGGAAGTCGCCGAGCATCTGCATCATCCGGGCGAGGTGTTTGCGCAGCTTGACGAGATGCTGAAGCCGGGGGGTTGGCTCGCGGTCATGACGCAGGTTCTTGACGATGATACGGAATTTAGCACCTGGTACTACCGGCGTGATCCGACCCATGTGGCGTTTTTTTCGCGAACAACATTTGATGTCTTGGCTCAGCGTTTCGGATATGAAATCGACTGGCCTCATATATCTGTTGTCATGTTGCGAAAAGTCGTCAGACAAGATGGAAAATCTATCCCAAGATCGATTTAGCCGCTATATTCTGCTCATGATTAAAGGCAAGATAAAATACCTTGAAAGCTGGGTGATAACAGCCCTCGTGCTGATATTTGGCCTGTCCTTCACAACGCCGGTGCTGGCCCGGGATTTTCTTCTTCTGCAATCGGCGACCACAACCCAGAATTCCGGGCTTTATGACGTAATCCTTCCCAAGTTTACCGCAGACACGGGGATAGATGTCCGGGTGGTGGCAGTGGGGACGGGGCAAGCGCTCCGTAATGCCCGCAACTGTGATGCGGATGTGCTGCTGGTGCATGACCGTGTGGCCGAAGAGATATTTATAAAAGATGGATACGGCGCCCGGCGCCATAAAGTGATGTACAATGATTTTGTGCTGATCGGTCCTGAGGATGATCCGGCCGGAGTTGCCGGTGCCGGCACGGTTGCGGAAGCTTTCAGTCGTATCCTGCAGGAAAAAGCCCGTTTTGTTTCCCGTGGAGATGACAGCGGCACCCATAAGGCGGAACGCCGGATCTGGACAGATCTGGGTGAGAATCCGGAGGCCTATTCAGGGGACTGGTATCTTGAAATTGGCAACGGCATGTCAACGGCGATCCATTTTGCCCTCGAAACCCGAAGCTATATTCTTTCCGACCGGGCGACCTGGACAGCGTTACGCAACAAGACCGGCAGTCGCATTCTTTTTGCAGGTGATCCGGTTCTGTTCAATCAATACAGCGTCATCCAGATCAACGAGGCGCACTGCCCGGATATAGAGAAGAACAAGGCCGAAGCATTCGCAAAATGGATCCTTTCGCCACGAGGGCAGACGGCGATCGCCTCCTATCAGCGCGACGGGGTGCCGCTGTTCATTCCCAATGCAGGGCCGTGATCTCGGCGTGCTGGTTGCGCCTATTGAAAATCCACCTGTCCATCCTCACATAAGAAATAGGGAGATATCCCTGACCGTGCCGTAAAGGGCGGTTTTACTGCGAAAGATATCGGATGCCTGATGGGTCCGATGGAAACGGAGAGTGAAATGAATTTGGATAACTATACCGCGCTTATGCGCAACGCAATTGGTGAAGCCCAGATGATGGCGCTTCGGGCAGATCACCAGCGGCTTACCCCTGAGCACCTGCTTCTTGCCCTTCTTCAGGATGAAAACACGATCGCGGCGATGCTGATTGATCGCGCCGGCGGGGACAGTATGGCCCTTAAGGAAGAGCTTGAAAAAACAATCGAAAACATGCCTTCCGTAACCGGTTCAGGTGCCGGTCAGCTCAGCATGGATCCTGATCTTGCCAAAATGCTGGCCAAGGCCGAACAGCTGTCCCGTGATAATGGGGATGCTTTCCTCGCGGCCGATCAGGTCGTGCTTGCCATGGCCCAGTCGTCTGCGCCGGTTGCAAAGACAATCAGCGCGACAGGTGCTGACGCAACAAGGCTCAAAACAGCGCTGGATCAGCAACGTGGAGGCCGCCATATCGAAACCGACAATGGCGAAGACCTTTTTGAAGCGCTCGGGAAATATGCAACAAATCTGACCGATGCCGCTCGCCGCGGCAAGCTTGACCCGGTGATCGGGCGGGAGGCCGAAGTGCGCCGGACGATACAGATCCTGTCCCGCCGCACCAAGAACAACCCCGTGCTGATCGGTCAGCCCGGTGTGGGCAAGACGGCAATTGCCGAAGGTCTCGCCCAGCGCATCGTCAATCGTGATGTTCCCACCGCGCTTCTTGATAAAACCCTGCTTGTGCTGGATATGGGCGCGTTGGTGGCCGGGGCCAAGTATCGGGGCGAGTTTGAAGAAAGGCTGAAAGCTGTTCTTAAGGAAGTTCAGTCCCGGAATGGTGAAATCATTCTCTTCATTGATGAGATGCATCAGCTGGTGGGCGCGGGCAAGACCGATGGTGCAATGGACGCCTCCAACCTTCTGAAACCGGCGCTGGCCCGGGGCGAGCTGCATTGCATCGGGGCGACAACCCTTGATGAATACCGGCGTTATATCGAAAAGGATTCGGCGTTGGCGCGGCGGTTCCAGCCGGTCTTCATCGATGAGCCGACCGTTGAGGACACAATCCATGTCCTGCGTGGCCTGAAAGAGAAATACGAGCTGCACCACGGTATCCGCATCACCGATGAGGCGATTGTGGCGGCGGCCCAGCTTTCGGACCGTTATATCAATGAGAGGTTTCTGCCGGACAAGGCCATTGACGTGATGGATGAAGCGGCCAGTCTCCTGCGGATGGCATCCGACAGCAAGCCTGAGGGGCTGGACAAGGTTGATCGTCAGATCATTCAGCTCAAGATTGAGCAGGCGGCGCTGAAAAAAGAAAATACCAGCCGCACGGCAAAAAGGCTGGAGGCCATATCCATTGAGCTGAAAGCACTTGAAGAACAGTCACTTGAAATGACCGGTGAATGGGAGAAGGTCACCTCACAGCGCAACGAGGTCAGCCAGATCCAGCAGGCCATTGAAGACACTAAGCATCAGCTCAATGTCGCCCAGCGTGAAGGCCAGCTTGAGAAGGCAGCTCAGCTTACCTATGCCACCCTGCCGGCACTGGAACAGCAGCTGGCCGCCGCCAAGGAGGCCATTGCAACCACCACTCTTTTCGACGAAGACGTGCGGGCAGACCATATTGCCCAGGTTATCAGCAGCTGGACTGGTATTCCCATGGACAAGATGCTGGAGGGCGAACAGCAGAAGCTGCTCAGTATGGAAGATACACTGGCCGGATCTGTTGTCGGGCAACCTGATGCAATTGCGGCGGTGGCCAACGCTATCCGCAGATCCCGTGCCGGCATTGCTGATCCGGATCAGCCGACAGGAAGCTTTCTGATGCTGGGTCCCACCGGGGTGGGTAAAACCGAACTTGCCAAGGCATTGGCGCGGTTTCTCTTTGATGACCCTCAGGCGATCCTGCGGATGGATATGTCGGAATATATGGAAAAGCATGCAGTCTCACGTCTGATCGGTGCCCCGCCCGGATATGTCGGCTATGAAGATGGCGGTAGTCTGACGGAGGCGGTCCGGCGGCGCCCTTATCAGGTCATCCTCTTTGATGAGATTGAAAAGGCGCATCCCGATATCTTCAATGTTCTGCTTCAGGTGCTTGATGAAGGTCACCTGACCGATGGCCAGGGACGGCGGGTTGATTTCAGGAATACCCTCATTCTTCTGACATCGAATATCGGGGCCGAACATCTGCTGGCCCTGCCGGATAACGCACCGAGCAACGAGGCAAGAGACAAGGTGATGGCAGATCTGCATCAGGTCTTCCGTCCGGAATTTCTCAACCGGCTGGATGCCATGATCCTGTTCAATCGTCTTGGCCGGGATGA
>CAZOLR010000051.1:0-10897 GCA_964580905.1 uncultured Hyphomicrobiales bacterium
CCGCCGGTATCATCACTGCTGTCTTCGCCGATCTGGCGGGTGTATTTGCATTCCGGATAATTGGAACAGCCGATAAAGGCCCCGAACCGTCCCAGCTGAAGCCCGAGTTTGCCATTACCGCAATGCTGGCACTGCCGCATCGGTGCTCCGTCTTCACCCAGGGGAAAGAAGTGCTGCTCAAGAAGCATATCGACCTTCTCAAGGACATCTCCGCGGCTCAGATCAGACATGCCGTCAAGCTGGGTTTTGAAGTCTTTCCAGAAGTTGGCAAGCAGGGTTTTCCATTCGAGCTTACCATCGGAAACCCGGTCAAGGTCCTCTTCGAGCCGCGCCGTGAACCCATATTCCACGTATCGGGCAAAGAAACTGTCCAGAAAGGCGGAAACAATCCGTCCCCGGTCTTCGGGTACAAAACGGCCCCGGTCCTTGATAACGTAATTCCGGTCCTGAAGAACCGACAGAATGCTGGCATAGGTGGAAGGGCGTCCTATGCCAAGCTCTTCCATCCGTTTGACCAGACTTGCGTCGGTAAAACGTGGTGGTGGCTGGGTGAAATGCTGTTCCGGCCTGATTTCGATGGTTTTAAGCGTCTCGCCGCTGGCAAGAGGCGGCAAGAGAGAGTTGTCCTCTTTCTCGTCCTGACCGCGGGTTGTGTCATCGCGATCTTCCCGATAGACCGAAAGGAAACCATCAAAGACGATGACCGACCCGGATGCGCGCAAGACCACTTTGCCATCACCGTCGATGATATCCGCTCCGGTCTGGTCAAGTTCGGCGGATTCCATTTGGCTTGCGATAGTCCTCTTCCAGATCAGCTCATAGAGACGCTGCTGATCACCATCTAGATACTGGCTTATATCTTCCGGCCGGCGGGTGATGGCTGTGGGACGGATCGCCTCATGCGCTTCCTGGGCATTGGCGGCCTTGGATTTATAGGCGCGGGGAGTGGAGGGCAGGTAGCGACCGCCTTTGTATTCACTGATAGCAGACCGAATGTCACTGATCGCTTCCTGTCCGAGCTGAACGCCATCGGTTCGCATATACGTGATCAGCCCTGTTGTTTCACTGCCGATATTGATCCCTTCATACAGCTTTTGCGCAACACGCATGGTGCGGCTCGCGGAAAAACCCAGCTTTCTGCTGGCTTCCTGCTGCAGGGTTGAAGTGGTGAAAGGTGGTTGCGGATGACGCTTGACGCGCTTTGTTTCAATCTTGCCCACTTCAAGTTGTGAGGCGCGGATGAGGTCAGCTGCATGCGTGGCTGCGCTCTCGTCACCAAGGCTGAGTTTACCAAGCTTTGTTCCCTCAACATGGGTCAGCTTGGCGCTGAAACTCTGCCCGTTTTCCTTTTCAAGGCGGACTTCGACACTCCAGTATTCATCTGCCTTGAAGGCTTCAATTTCAGCTTCACGTTCGCAGATCAGCTTCAGCGCAACTGACTGCACCCGACCGGCTGATCGTGCGCCGGGGAGTTTGCGCCACAGAATGGGGGAAATGCCGAAACCCACCAGATAATCAAGCGCACGCCGGGCAAGATAAGCCTCCACCAGCTCCCCGTTGATCTGGCGGGGTTTCTGCATCGCTTCAAGAATGGCGGATTTGGTGATCTCGTTGAAAACGACGCGTTCCACCGGCGCTCCGTTCAGGGCTTTTTTCTGGGTAAGCACTTCCTGTACATGCCAGGAAATGGCTTCTCCTTCCCGGTCAGGGTCGGTGGCGAGGATGAGCTTTGTTGCGCCTTTGAGTGCTGCGCTGATCTCGCTGACCGGCGCGTTGCTTCGGCCCGACAATTCCCATTTCATCGCAAAGTCATTTTCAGGATCGACCGAGCCGTCCTTGGAGGGCAGATCACGGATATGCCCGACGGAAGCTATGACTTTGTATTCACTGCCAAGATATTTGTTTATTGTCTTGGCTTTGGCGGGCGATTCAACAACTACAACCTTCATCGTACCATTTGTCCTGCATTGTGCTGACCGTTCGGTGCCTGCAGATGCTTGTAATTACAGTAACTTAGACCTTTTTATAAGTAAGTGTCACTCGGTTTCCGTAGAGACGGGTGACGACCCCGGCAAGTTCCATTTCAAGCAGCGCAACATTCACCACCGATGCTGACAAATGACATCGCCGGATCAATTCGTCAACCTCGATGGGGTCAAAACTCAAAAACTTTCTTAATTCAGCATGGGCATGAGTAAGGTCTTCAGAAGTGAAAGAGCGGCATGTTTCAGCCGCTTCGATGACAGGTTTGGGTTCAGGTGAGCGCATATCAAAATCTTTTACAACTTCAAGAATATCGTTTGTATTTCGAACAAGAATTGCGCCGTCACGGATAAGGGCATTGCATCCCGATGATCTGGGATCAAGCGGCATGCCCGGGACGGCCAGCACCTCACGGCCCCTGTCATTGGCTTCATGTGCCGTGATAAGCGAGCCTGATTTCAACCCGGCCTCAACCACCAGTGTCGCCAGCCCAAGTGACGCGATGATCCGGTTTCTGATCGGGAAGTGACGCGCCAGGGGCTGCATGCCCAGCGGCATTTCAGATATGACAAGGCCTTCGGCACAGATCCTGTGATAGAGTTTTTCATTCTCCCTCGGGTAGATTTGATCCACCCCGCCACCGAGAACAGCTATCGTCCCGCTTGCAAGCCCGCCGTGATGGGCGGAGGCATCAATGCCCCGCGCAAGTCCGGAGGCAATGACAAAACCGTTCTGCCCGAGCTCAGATGCTATCTGTTCGCAAAAAGTCATGGCGTTGGCGGAAGAGTTTCGTGATCCCACAATGGAAATTGCCGGTCGATGCAACAGCGGGCCATGCCCGATCAGCGACAAACAGCCCGGGGCATCGTCAAACGCATCAAGGCTGGCGGGGTAACTGTCTTCGCCGCGGACAATTATCCATCCGCCCAGTTTTTCAAGGGCCGCGATCTCATCTTCGATCATGGTTTTGCTGGCCAGCTTGACCCGGACATTGCTGCGGTGCGTCAATTCCGGCAAACGGTCAATCGCATCTAGTGCGTTGCCATACCGGTTTATCAGTGTCTGGAAAGTGATTGGTCCTATGGTGTTACTGCGGATGAGGCGCAACCGAGCAATCTTTTCGGCAAGTTTCATTCCGACAGTATAGTCAGGAAGTCTTAAAATATCGTTAAGTTACAGAAGAGATATTACCGGCCTATTTTCGGCTCATTGCCGGCAAGCAGTCGGGCAATATTTGCGCGATGCCTGGCCACAGACAGGACGGCAATGACAAGTGCTGCAATGGCAAGTGGAGCTTGTTCCCCCTCATCAGCCAGAAAGAAAAGTATAATGGGTGAGGCGAGATACGACACAATCGCCGCGGCCGAGGAAATGCGTGTCATAGCCGCTGTGGCAAGCCAGGTCAGGATCATCACCGCACCGGACAGGGGGTGCATGGCAACAACCACGCCGATGCCTGTCGCCACGCCTTTGCCTCCCTTGAATTTAAGCCAAATGGGAAAGCAATGGCCGATAACGCTGAAAATCGCGGCAACAGCAACAAGAAGGGCCTGATGGGTCATCATCTCCGTGATCATCACGGCCACGGCACCTTTGCCGATATCAAGAATGAGGGTTGCAGCGGCGGCGGTTTTACTGCCGGTGCGCAGAACATTGGTTGCTCCGATATTGCCGCTGCCGATCTGGCGCAGGTCTCCGAGACCCATGAGGCGGGTGATAATCAGCCCGAAGGGCAGTGAGCAAGCCAGATACGCCGCAAGAGCAACAAAACCAATATGGAGCACATCAACCTGCATCGGTAACGTCAGCCTCAAAAACCTTCTTGCCGGCTATCCATGTGCTGAGCACCTTGCCCTGCACCGGTTGACCTTCAAAAGGTGTTGACTTGGACAGGGATCGGAAAGCGGAACCTCTGATCTGCCATCCTCTTTCCGGTGCAAACAGCACCATATCGGCAACGGAACCCGGGGCAAGACTGCCGCCGGGCAGATCAAGCAATACAGCAGGCGCGGTTGAGATCATTTCAATGGCCCTGATGAGCGGAAGATATCCGCTTGTATAGAGCCCGAGCACGAGAGGAAGCAGAGTTTCAAGCCCTGAACTGCCCCTTGCGGCAATACCGAAGGGAAGCAGTTTGGCATCCCGGTCCTGCGGGGCGTGGTCGCTCGCGATACAATCTATCGTGCCGTCAATAATGCCGTCGAGCACCGCTTGCCTGTCAGATTCCGAACGAAGGGGCGGGGACAACTGAAAACGGGTGTCGTACTGCAACGTGGCCAGATCATTGAGCAGATAATAGGGCGGGGCGGTATCGCAGGTGATGCTGATGCCTTCATCCTTGGCCCGACGGACCAGATCAACGCCGCGGGCCGTGGAAATATGGGCAATGTGATAGCGGACGCCGGTCAGCCGGGCGAGGGTGATATCACGTGCGATCATGATTTCTTCCGCTTCGGCGGGAATGCCTCGCAGGCCGAGACGGGTTGAGTTTTCACCTTCATGCATTTCCCCGCCAGCGGCCAGTGCCATATCTTCGGCGTGCTGGATAACAGGTTTATCCAGCATGGCAGCGTAATCCATGATCCGCCGCATCACCAGGCTGTCTGAAATCGGGATGATGCCGTTAGTAAATCCGACTGCGCCGGCTTCAGCCAGAAGCCCCAGTTCGGCCATATGCTCGTTATCAAGATTGCGTGTTGCGGCGCCATAGGCAAAAATTCGGGGCGATGGTCTGTCGTCGTCCCCCTCATTTCGTACCAGCGCAGACAGGCTGTCAGGATTGTCCAGCACCGGGTTGGTGTTCGGCAGGCAGACCATGGTGGTGATGCCGCCTGCGATGGCCGCATCAGTCAGGCTGGTGCGGCTTTCCTGATAGGTATGTCCGGGGTTTCTCGATTGAACCCGCATATCGACAAGCCCGGGGGCAAGGATGGCACCCTCAGCGCTGATGAGGGTTGCATCGGATGGTGGAGGGCCGATTTCATGAGGGGAGCCCGCGGCGGCAACCAAACCGTCTTCTACCAAAACGGACGCTGTTTCATCCCGTCCGGTGGACGGATCAGCAAGATGAATACGGTCAAAAAAGATCCGGCTCATGACAGCGGGCCTTCCTGGCGTTTTGCGGCAACCGCTTCGAGGCAGGCCATGCGAACGGCAACACCCATATCCACCTGCATGGTGATCAGGCTTCGCTCAACATCATCGGCCAATGCACTGTCAATCTCGACGCCCCGGTTCATGGGGCCGGGGTGCATGATCAGCGCCTTTGGCGCCGCTTCGCTGAGCTTGGCGGCATCAAGCCCGAACAGATGAAAAAATTCACGTTGTGACGGCGTCTCGGTTCCCTGCATGCGTTCTGTCTGGAGCCGGAGGAGCATGACAATATCAACACCTTCTATCCCCTCCATTAAGTCATGATGGCATTCAACGCCCATATTGCTGATCCCGGCAGGCAACAGGGTGGACGGGCTGACAAGCCGTGTTTCCGCGCCGAGGGTGGATAACAGATGGATATTGGATCTCGCCACCCGGCTATTGGCGATATCGCCGCAGATGGCAATTTTAAGCCCTGTGATATGTCCCAGTCTGCGTTTGATGGTCAGGGCATCGAGAAGCGCCTGGGTCGGGTGTTCATGGCGCCCGTCGCCGGCGTTGACCACGGACGCGTCAACATGCCTTGACAGCATCAGGCTGGCGCCTGAATTCTGGTGCCGCATGACGAGGATATCAGGGTGCATGGCGTTGAGGGTGACGGCCGTGTCCAAAAGGCTCTCACCCTTTTTGATGGATGAGGTGGAAACAGGAACATTCACCACCGAAGCCCCGATTTTACGTGCCGCCAGATCAAAGCTGACCCGTGTTCGCGTTGAATTTTCAAAAAACAGATTGAAAACGGTAACACCCTTCAGATGCGGGAGGATTTCCCGGCTGGGCAGTTCGGCAAACTGGTTGGCCCGGTCGATAAGGCCTTCGATAACCGGCCTTGTCATGCCTTCAATGCCCAGAAGGTGCTGATCATCAAGTCTGGCAAATGCTTCGGGGGACCGGGCTGATGTCATCAACTCGTTCGTGCTGGTTTTGGATTGGGTATCGGCCTTGCTGCTCGCCGATCTGCGCTGACCTGACATGAGTTGCTTATATATCGGGTGATGCTATGGCGTCCAGTGCTGATTGCAGGATCCATCCTGCGGCCAGCGCATCGCGCCTCATCTGACGTTTCTGGCGGGTCATATCCGCGCTGAGCATGGCGGACTCCACCGCGGCGGTGGAAAGGCGTTCGTCCTGAAAAGCAACCGGCATGTCGCGGAGACGAAGCATGGCATAGGTGAAATCACGGATAGAATCGCATCGCGGACCTTCGCTCCCGTCCATGTTTACGGGCCAGCCGATAACCATGCCGCCAATCGTCTCTTCGCGATCAATGAGGGCGAACAGCTTGTCCATATCGGGGGTGAATTTCCGCCGCCACAGGATGGAATGAGGTGTTGCGATCGTCCAACTGGCATCACAGGTGGCAAGGCCGATTGTTTTTTTGCCCACATCAAGGCCGATCAGTCGCTGTCCGGCGTGTACATGTGACCTGATCTCGTCTATCTTGCATACAGCCATAACCGGTGCTATTACCCCTTTTGATTACAAAACTCCCCATTCATAGAGCAAATGGCCATGTCTGTCGACAAATCCACCGTTTCCCGAATAGCCCGCCTTGCCCGTATCGATATCGGCGAGGACCGGCTTGAGCCGATGGCCGGTGAGCTGAACGGTATCCTTTCCTGGATCGAACAGCTCAATGAAGTTGATACCGATAATGTTGAACCATTGTCGAGCGTCACCGGTCACGCCCTGCCCATGAGAGAAGATCAGGTGACCGATGGCAACATACCGCAGGATGTTGTCGCCAATGCACCTGAAACCATGTCCGGCTTTTATGTTGTCCCAAAGGTGGTGGAATGAGTTCTTGTCTTGATTTATCCGCAGTCGAGGCCAAAGCGGCACTGACTGAAAAGAAAATTTCGGCGACCGAACTGACGCAAGCCTATCTCGATGCCGCAGCCCGGACCGAAGCTCTTAATGCCTATACCGAAGTCACGGCTGAAAAAGCCCTTGCCATGGCCAAGGCCAGCGATGATCGTATCGCAAAGGGTGAGGCCCGCGCGCTTGAGGGGATACCGATTGGTGTAAAGGATCTGTTCTGCACCAAAGGTGTCGAAACCACCGCCTGTTCGAATATCCTCAACGGCTTCAAACCGGTATACGAATCCACCGTAACGCAGAATCTCTGGGATGATGGTGCGGTGATGCTGGGCAAGCTTAACTGCGATGAATTTGCCATGGGTTCAGCGAACGAAACCAGCGCCCGCGGACCTGTCGCGTCACCATGGAAAGTCGCAGGTGATGATAAATCTTATGCTCCGGGCGGATCTTCAGGTGGGTCTGCGGCTTCGGTGGCTGCCCGCTCATCCCTGATGGCAACCGGCACGGACACAGGTGGGTCTATCCGTCAGCCGGCGGCTTTCTGCGGGGTGGTCGGGATCAAGCCGACCTACGGGCGTTGTTCGCGCCGCGGGATAGTGGCCTTTGCCTCTTCCCTTGATCAGGCAGGCCCGATCTGCCGCACAGTGGAAGACGCGGCCCTCATGCTGCAATCCATGGCCAGCCATGATCCGGGGGATTCGACGTCGGTTTCTGAACCCATGCCGGATCTTCTCAAAGGGCTTGAGGACGGCGTTAAGGGGCTGAAGATCGGTATTCCGGCCGAATACACAATGGATGGCATGGACAGCGCGATTGTATCGCTCTGGGAAGAGGGCCGCAAATGGCTTGAGGATGCGGGGGCGTCTTGTGTTGAAGTCTCCCTGCCGCATACAAAATATGCCCTGCCGACCTATTACATCGTGGCACCGGCCGAAGCGTCATCCAATCTCGCACGTTATGATGGCGTGCGCTACGGGGCGCGGATGGAAGGCAATTCACTTGATGAAATGTATGCCGCAACCCGGGCGGCAGGTTTCGGGGATGAGGTGACCCGGCGTATCCTGATCGGTACATATGTGCTGTCGGCAGGATATTACGATGCCTATTATCTCAAGGCCCAGAAAACGCGACGCCTGATCCAGCAGGATTTCACCTCAGCTTTCAGCGGGGTTGATCTTCTGCTGACACCGGCAACGCCTTCAGCAGCTTTCCCGATCGGCCAGAAAATCACTGATCCGGTCACCATGTATCTCAATGACGTGTTTACTGTTCCCGCGAGTCTGGCCGGTGTTCCGGCGATGTCGGTGCCTTCGGGACTTGCGGCAAACGGCCTGCCTCTCGGCCTGCAGCTGATCGCGCCGTCCTTCCGTGAGGATGTGCTTGTCAGGGCAGGGCGGGCAGTGGAGAAGGCGGCCGCCTTTTCCGCTGTTGCAACCAGAGCCGCAGGAGGCAGATCATGACGGAAAATACTAACCTGGTTGAAGGCCGTACCGGCCTGTGGGAAGTGGTGATCGGCCTTGAGGTTCATGCCCAGGTTTCCAGCCATTCAAAGCTTTTCTCCGGATCTTCGGCGGAGTTCGGGGCCGGGCCTAATGAGCATGTCTCCCTGGTGGATGCGGCGATGCCGGGGATGCTTCCGGTGATCAACAGCTATTGTGTGGAGCAGGCTGTCCGTACCGGTCTTGGCATTAACGCTGAGGTCAATCTGGTCAGTGTTTTTGATCGCAAGAACTATTTCTATGCTGATCTGCCACAAGGGTATCAGATCAGCCAGTACAAACAGCCGATCATCGGTGAAGGCAGTATCACAATCGATCTTAAGGATGGCACAACACGTGAGATCGGTATTGAACGCCTGCACCTTGAGCAAGACGCAGGCAAATCGCTGCACGATCAGCATCCGAGCAAATCCTATATCGATCTCAACCGTTCAGGGGTCGCGCTGATGGAGATTGTCTCCCGCCCGGATATGAGATCAGCGGAAGAGGCCGCGGCTTATGTCAGCAAGCTTCGCTCCATTCTCCGCTTTCTCGGGACATGTGACGGCAATATGGAAGAAGGATCATTGCGGGCGGACTGTAATGTGTCGGTGCGTCGGCCCGGAGAGCCTTTTGGCACCAGAACCGAAACCAAGAATCTCAATTCAATTCGCTTTATCTCGCAGGCTATCACCAGCGAAGTTGCGCGCCAGATCGAAATTCTGGAAGACGGCGGGGTGATTGATCAGGAAACAAGGCTCTTTGATACCAGTACTGGCATGACACGTGCCATGCGATCCAAGGAAGACGCCCATGATTACCGGTATTTCCCTGATCCGGATCTTCTGCCGCTTGTTCTCGACAAAGCCTGGGTTGAGGATATTCGCGCAAATCTGCCAGAACTGCCAGACGCGCTCAAGTCGCGTCTCATCAGCCAGTACGGGCTGACACCGTATGACGCCACCGTTATCAGCGAAGACCGCGAGACGGCGGCTTTCTATGAAGCGGTTGCATCAGGGCGTGACCCCAAACTTGCCGCCAACTGGATGACGGTGGAACTGTTCGGTGCCCTCAACAAGATGGGCAAGAGCCTTGATGAAAGCCCGGTTTCCCCGGATCATCTCGGCGCGCTTGTCGGTCTTATCAGTGACGGAACGATCTCCGGCCGGATTGCCAAAGACGTGTTCGCTTCCATGGTGGAGACCGGCGAAAGCCCGGATAAGATCATCGAAGAGAAAGGCCTGCGGCAGGTTTCCGATACCGGCGAAATCGAAGCCATGATTGATACGGTGCTGGCTGAAAATACCGACAAGGTTGAAGAATACCGCGGCGGCAAGGACAAGCTTTTCGGCTTCTTTGTCGGTCAGGTAATGAAAGCCTCCAAAGGTCAGGCCAATCCGGGCATGGTGAACCAACTGCTCAAGGCGAAACTGGACGGCTAGCGGAACAGCTGTTCCATGACGTCTGCCAGCCCTTCGATACTTGGCAGAACGGCATCTGTTTCGGGGATGAATTCAGGTTTCCGGGGCGCGGTGTCAGCAATCGTGATGAACCCCCTGAAACCGGCATTATGTGCGGCGGCCCAGTCTGTTGCTGTATCACCTACCATCACCGATTGTTGAGGCGTTACACCCATCCGGCGGCAGCATTCGAGCAGGCCGTCAGCATCAGGCTTACGGCCGAACCCGCTGTCGGCACAGATGATGGCGTCAAAACAATCCCTGATCTTCATGTCGCTGAGGTTGATATGGGCGCTTTCGGTATTGTCGTTGGTGGCAACCGCAAGCGCATAGCCTTGTTCACGAAGCTCCGTCAATGCGCGCAGCACGTCACCCTTGGCCACGGTCTTGCCGCGTACGGTTTCCTGGCTTATGCGCAGTATATCGGCACGATAGCGGGCATGATCATCGAAAACAGGGGCAAGCCCCGGTTCCATTCCGGCCCAGATTTCACGCATTTCGGCAAAGGTTCCCGCGGCAAAGGCGCCGTTCTCAACGATTGTTCCGGTATCGGTGCCCGGGGTGATGTTCACGCCCACCGCCGCAAGCAACGCGTCGCGGTCAGCCCGGCCATCCAGCCGGAAAACAAGGTATTCAGCCATGGCAATGATCACCGGCAGCCAGGTTTGGTTCAGATCAAGCAGAACGCCGTCCTTATCGAAAACAATAAGCCGGACAGATGGTTGGGCCATGGGGATATATCCTTGTTGAGATGATGGAGAGGCGACGTTGAAAAGGGCATCTTGCCAGCATGAAGGCCCTTGGGCAAGAGCGTGGATCAGCCATGCCGGACTTCGGGTTACCAGAATCGACAAAAGAGATTATTTTGGCATTTGACAGGGGCGGCGCATGGCGGTAGGAAAGGGACATGCATACGCCGTGGGGCTTTGCCCATAGACCCACTTTTCGCGGAGGGGTGGCCGAGTGGCTGAAGGCGGCGGTTTGCTAAATCGTTAAAGGAAG
>CAZOLR010000052.1:0-2589 GCA_964580905.1 uncultured Hyphomicrobiales bacterium
TTACTTGATCGTCACGGTTTTTAGATATGGATATTGCATCATTAGTTGGTTTTCTAGGCGCGGTCGGCATGATCGTCGGGGCAATGATCTCCGGTGGGGGCGTCGGGCCATTTATTGACGTTCCGTCCATCCTCATCGTGTTTGGTGGGACTTTCTTTGCGGTTATGTACACCGCCCCGCTCGGTGTTTTTCTGGGTAGTTTCGGTGTCATGGCCAAGGTTTTCCTGCCACCGGTCAAAAAGCAGGATGAGCTTGTCACCCGCATGGTCGAACTTGCCGGTATTGCCCGTAAAGACGGCATGATGGCACTTGAAGGCCAGGATGTGCCGGACAAATTCTTTTCGAAAGGGTTGCAGATGCTGGTCGATGGCGCGGATGAATCCAAACTGACCGCCCAGCTCAATCAGGAAATCAAGGCGATGAGATCACGCCATGAAGCCAATCAGGGTGTTCTTAAAGCCTGGGTGGATCTGGCGCCTGCCATGGGGATGATCGGCACGCTGATCGGTCTCGTGCTTATGCTTGGAAACATGGCTGACCCGAAAGCGATTGGCCCTGCCATGGCGGTGGCCTTGCTGACAACGCTTTACGGGGCGTTTATCGCCAATATCATGTTTGCGCCGATGGTAACCAAACTTGAAGGTTACACGGCGTATGAGACCGTCTATCGTGAAATGGTCGTTATCGGGCTTAAGAATATCGCCCGTGGCGAGTCCCCACGTAACATTCAGGATCAGATGATCGCCAACCTGCCGCCCAAATTGCAGGAAAGCGTGGCCGCAGCCTAACCCTGCGGTCAGCATCTGGAATAAAGAGAGGATAGCATCATGGCAGCTGAAGCCGAAGAAGCTATTGAAGAAGAAGCTCCGGACGAAGAATGTCCCAAATGCCCCCCTGTCGGGGCGCCGGCATGGATGGCCACCTTTGCGGATATGGCAACCCTGCTGATGGCGTTCTTTGTTCTCATTCTCTCTTTTGCCGAATTTAACGTCCCGAAGTTCAAGCAGATCTCCGGCTCGCTTAAAAATGCGTTTGGTGTTCAGCGAATCATTCCGATTGTTGAACAGCCCAAGGGCACCACTATTCTTTCCTTGAATTTCAGCCCGTCTCCGGCACCGTCGCTGACCGATGACATGACCCAGCAGACAACAGATGTGACCAAGCCTGACCTGGATGTTCAGCAGAAAAGCAATGATGGCGAAGGAATGGACGGCAGTGCCGATGACATTCTGAAAGCACTGGAAGATGCGATAGCACGCGGTGATATCGAGGTGGAAACACTCGGCGAGAAAGTGGTGGTGAATTTTACCGCAACCGATACCGAACAGCAGAATCTGCCCCAGATGCTCAAAGAAACACTGAACGCGCTTGAAGCCGCCAAGGAATCCGCCGGCAAGGCAGATCAGGAAGTGCTTTTCGGCGGGCTTGAGCAGAAATTAAAGCAGATGATCGCAGCGACCGAACAGGCACAGCAGCAACAGGCGGAAATCGCCAATGCGGCCTCCGAGGCAGAAGAGAAGGCCGAGAATGCCAACCGCCGGGCAGAGCTCGCTGAGGATGAGCTGCGCGTTGCCCTCAAACAGCAGATTGATCAGGGGCTTGTCGATGTTGAGCGTACCGATGACAAGGTTATCATCACCGTTGGTTCGGGCGGGGCATTCCCTTCAGGTTCCGCAGCGCTGACACCACAGGCCAAAGAGATCATGGAAAAGATCGCCGGCGCCAGTGCAGACAGCAAAGGCAAGATCAAGGTTTCAGGTCATACGGATAACGTGCCACTGGTCTTCGGCTCAAACTTCCGGGATAACTGGGATCTTGCGGCAGCTCGTTCGGCCAGTGTCGTTCAGGCCCTTGAGGATACAGGTGCGGTGAGCGCAGGCCGTCTTGAGGCGATCAGTTTCGGTGAAACGCAGCCGCTGGAAAGCAACGATACCGCTGCAGGCCGCAACAAGAACCGCCGTATTGAGATTGAGATCAATTACTGATCTCTCAAACCGGCCATCAATTTTTAATACAACATAACCTCCGGCCTTCTGAACGGCCGGGGGTATTCTTTTCTGAACGCCCATCTCTGAGCACATATGAACAGCGCATGACCAAAGCCCCCGGGCCTTCTCTTCTCTTCTCTTCACTTCAGATACGGGACGGGCCAAAAGGCTGATGGTGTATATGCGCAAGACCAGTTAACCTGATGCCGTGCTCGCTTTTCCCTGAACCTGCTTCAGTAAGGTTTGGGCCCATAGAATACCCGGGTAAAGCGGCCCATCTTACGCGGTATTGGCGGCGCTTGGGGGTGAACAGAAGGGGCACTGATCCTTGTATCCCCTTCCGCGACTTACGAGCTATCAGCTGATCACATCTGCACCGGCAAGAAACCGTCCTTGAGGAGCGTCATCAGATAGAAAGAAGGCACGTGCAGCATGGATGGTCGCGTCAGATACATGACGCTCAACCCAGCAACAAAGCCAACCGGTGATATTGCCTTGTTCTGGCGATTATCCGGGCAATGACAGGGCAAATGCAGGGGTGATTACATGCCGGGGATGGAGGACCTGCGGCGTTTCTTTTTCGGGGCTTCATCCACCTGAG
>CAZOLR010000052.1:2689-10346 GCA_964580905.1 uncultured Hyphomicrobiales bacterium
ATGCCGGGGATGGAGGACCTGCGGCGTTTCTTTTTCGGGGCTTCATCCACCTGAGGCTCGCCCACAAGTGAATCCCTGAACCGTGTCTTTGGGTCAAATTTACGGCAGATTTCCTGAACTTCTTTCACGTCTCTTGCCGCGATAACAATCCACATCTGGTAATCTTTATAGATGATGAAACTGCGCAACATCATCAGATAGCCGCGTTTGAAATAAAGCGACATCAGAATATACGCGATAATAAAAAGAGACCAATGGACCACGAAAGTGATCGCATAGATGGCCGCGAGCGCCATAAGAGGTTCAACCAGCCGGTGCTGAATAAGCCATAGCGGCGGTGCGAGGAAAGCCAGTTGCGAGGGGCTTGTATCAATAATCTCGCATCGTCTGGTCAGATTGCGCAGGACTTCGAAAACAGAAAGCTCATCCCGTTTCGGGAAGGAATAGTTTTCAAGGTCTTTGCTGACCTGTTCAATGTTTTCAGGGCTTGCAAATTCAAGGGTTACACCGAGAGGTCCGAAACCAATCACATTGAAAATCGCGCCATTACGCCAGATGGTCAGAAGAATGCCTTCGTCCTCGTCGCATTCTTCCATGACAGTCTGGAATTCAATAATACCGCCATTGTAAATTTTGCTGTCTGTACCGATGATCACATCTCCCACGGCAAGCCGCAGTGTTCTTGCCCGGGAGATGGTATTAACTTCCTTGATGGTCAGAAAACTTCGCTGATGGGATGATGCTTCCGTTGCGTTTTCACCTGACGGGGCTTGCTGCTGCATCTCTGGGTTTTCGTCTAGCATGCGTGGCCCCCTTCAGGGAAAGATTGCCGTAAAATCAGGGATATTTAATGCTGTTCTTGCTGTCTTCGATCTGCTGGACGATCGCCATATTCTGGTTCACCATCGCATTAAGCAGGTTAAGCAATTCACCCTGGCGGCTGTAGATAGCCTTCAGCTGACGGCCGTCATCCATGCCGCTTGCCATTGTGGTGATGCCGTCGATGGTTTTTGTTTCCATCGACTTGATCTGGGCCAGCAGTTTCTTGTTCTGGCTGCCCAGCTCTGAACTGATGCTCTTGGAAACAGAACTGGTCATGGATTTGTTGCTGGCCTGAACGGCATCGGTGGTTGCTTTCATGCTTGCAACAATGCTGTCACGGGTAAGGGTGATGCCTTCGTTGAGCGACTGCAATTCGCCGATCAGCTGGTTATTCTGGGCAACAAGCGATTCCTGGGTTTTCAGGGCGTTTTCAAGGCTTGTCAGGGTGTTGTTCACCTGATTGACGTTTTCCGCAAAAACAACCAGCGCTTCACGACTTGTGGTCGTGATCGACTTCAGGTCAGACATGGTCCGGAAATAAATCAATGCGGCAAATACCGAAGCGACCAGCATACCGGTAACGGCGCTGAAAAAGATAATTGTTGTTGCACGATGAATCTTTTTCACGTTTTCCTCCAGCGACTTGTTGCTGTTTTTAATCTTGCTAAATTCTGCCGTTACATCCGTTGCGGCATCAGCCGCATCAAGTGCCAGCTTCACGCTGTCCTGAATATCCTTTGGTCGCATGCTCATCTGCGTCTCCTTGTGGTTTTCTGTCCTTGTGTGTCAGAAAACTGTTGCCTGGTAAAATATGCACATTCCGTGCCAGTCACTTCAAAAACCGTCATTGAAGGCAGGCGCGGCCCTTTGAAGCCGAATTTCCGGCAACCATATGGCCGCGGTTTTTCATAGGTGATGAAATGGTGGACGCAATCAAAGCAGTTCACACGTCTGATGGGCGTAAGTTCAAATTTACGAGGTTTATTTGGCCGCATCTTTCCGCCCATGTCTTTGCTGGATACTCATCGCCAGCTGTGCCAGCCGAAACCGGATTGCCCCGAGATAGCAGAGAAAAGCCGCAAACCAGGACATTCCGGCACGGAACATATCTCCCTGATCCTTCCAGTCAAATCCGGACAGGGTCAGATAGACCGCAACACCGAAAAAGGAAATGGTGCTGATCAGCTCCCCGAGGCTATGGTGTCGATAACGTGGCATCTTTTCCCCTATCCCTTCAATATCAGAGTGCCTGGCCGTGTTCGTCGAACATCATATCCTGCGGCAGGACAACTTCAGGCTCCGGCATGATCTCGCCCCTGTCAACGCGGTAGATATAGGCCAGCACCACCGCAACCGCATTATATAACTTTTCACTGATTTCCGCACCGATATTCCCGGTGAAGTACAAGGCTCGGGCAAGGAGCGGGCTCTGGAAGATAGTGACATGATGCTCTTTTGCCCGCTCGATGATGCGTTCCGCGAGCACGCCTTTACCCATGGCCAGAATAACAGGTGCGCCGCCTTCATCGGCAACATAACGCAAGGCAACGGCAAAGTGGGTCGGGTTGACAATCACCGCCGTGGCATCGCCGACATCCTCCAGCGCTTCACGCTGGCGTGAACTCTGCTGGGACTGTTCCATCTGCATCCGCCGGATTTTGGATTTAACCTCGGGCGAACCTTCGGTTTGCTTCATCTCGTCCTTCATTTCCTTTTTCGACATGCGCATGGATTGCATATGGGTGTGGCGTTGCCAGAAATAATCGATGACCGCGATGATAAAAAGCGCGACAACCATGGCCCCGAGGAGAAACTGGAACCCCCACAGCATCACCTCAAGCGACTGGTTAAGTGTACTTTGGGCAAGGGGCAGAACCTGCGGCATATAGAGGGCAATAAACAATCCACCGATTGAAAAGAGCAGAATAACCTTGAGCAATGATTTGCCGAGTTCCACCAGTCCTTTTATGGAAATGATTTTCCCCAGCCCTTTGATCGGGTTCAGTTTGTTCCCTTTGAAAGCGATGGCTTTAGGCGCGAAATTTATTCCGCCCACGGCTGTCTGGGTTAGCAGGACAACGATAAGCATCGGCACGCCGGTGAACAAAATCAGGAGGATAAAGGACCAGAAAATGGATTTGACCTTGTTCAGCCAAAGCGTTTCCAGCATTTCAGGATGATCGAGGATAAAAAGATCCGACCAGATATTCAGCATGTTCTGACCATAAAACGGGATGCTCGAGATCAGGGCCCACCCCATGGCGATGCCGGTGAAAACGAACATCTCTTTCGATGAAAGGACCTGACCATCCTCCTTGGCTTTATCCAGTTTTCGCTGGGAGGGGTCTTCGGTCTTTTCCTGGCTGTCGTCTTCTTCAGCCATGCTGCATATCCCCCATCATGTCATGAAGATGCTGGATCGCATCATCGGTAAGGTTGGCCATGGCCGCGCCAAGAAAGTCAGCCGAAAAATACAGAATGAGGAAAACCCCCATCAGTGAAATCGGGAACCCGAAGGAAAACAGATTCAGCTGCGGTGCGGCACGGGTAACAACGCCAATTGATACATTGATAAAAAGAAGAATGGTGGTAATGGGCACCATGATCATGGCGGCGGCAAAAAACATGGATCCTGCCGCAGCAATTCCGGCCCTGACCATGACTTCTGTATCCGGGCTGAACCCCACGGGCATGATACGGTAGGATTCCAGCATGGACCTGATGGCAATCAGGTGGCCGTCAATGCTGACAAAGACAATCATCAGGAAGAGATAGAGTATCTGGCTGACAACAGGTGTCTGCCCGCCGGCATTGGGGTCTATCTGTGCAGCATAACTGAGCCCGGAGGAGGAGGCTATCTTCTCCCCGGCCAGCATGGCAGCACCGAAAAAGATCGACATGATCAGGCCGGCGGCAAGGCCGATGCTGATTTCAGCCATGATGATGACAATCACCTGCATTGATGCCACCACGTCCATGGGCAGGAGCGGGGCATTTAGGGCTATCGCTGTTGCCAGTGTGATGGACATGATGATCCGGACCTGAAGAGGAACCCAGCGTGAGCCCAGAAACGGTGCCGCCATCATGAACGCACCAATACGAAGACTGCTGAGAAAGAAATTGGTCAGATACATCATCACGACCTGGAGATCCAGACCGGGAAGGGAAGGGCCGGACGCCCCGGCAATGACCAGTTCTTTCACCATCAGTTGATAGCCACAATCTGATCAAAGGTAAGGGTGAAGAATGCCGTCAGGTTGTTGAGCATATAGCCGGACAGAAGCCCGAACACCACCAGCACCACCACCAGTTTCGGCACAAAGCTCAGCGTCATCTCATTTATTGACGTCGCCGCCTGAATAATGCCGATAGTAAGGCCGATGCCGAGCGCCACACTCAGAAGCGGGCCTGCGGTCAACAGGATTTGCATGAACATCATCTGCAGGAAATCAACGTTCTGATCAAAACTCATGGCCTTTATCCTTTGCGATGTTTGCGTCAGGGGGTGGAATAGGTTGCAACTAGTGAGCTGACGGTCATGGCCCATCCGTCCACCAGCACGAAAAGCAGGAGTTTGAACGGCAGTGAGACAAGCATCGGGCTCAGCATCATCATCCCGAGAGACATCAGCGTTGAGGCAATGACCATATCGATGACCAGAAAGGGCAGGAACAAAAGGAAGCCGATCTGGAAAGCTGTTTTCAGCTCAGAGGTAATATACGCAGGCAGGAGTACGGAAAACGGAACATCAGCGTTGCTGGCATAGGGCATATCTCCCGCCATCTCCGAGAACATGGACAAATCATTGATCCGTGTATTTTCGATCATGAATGCCTTGATCTGGACGCTGGCGGTCTGAAGCGCGGTCAGCGCATCCATCCTGCCATCAAGGTACAGGGAGAGAGATTCATCGTAAATCACCGTGAAGGTCGGTGCCATGATGAAAAAAGTCAGGAACATGGCAATGGCTATCAGCACCTGATTAGGAGGTGTCTGCTGGGTGCCCATTGCCTGACGCAGAAGGGAAAGAACGATGATCACCCGGGTAAATGACGTCATGCCCAGCACCAGCGAGGGCAAAACCGTCAGTGCCGTCATCAGCATCAGGATCTGGAGTGACAAAGAATAGGTTGCGGTGCCGTTGCTGTTATCGCTGACGGTTAGTGCCGGCAGGCCGCCAAAAGCCTGTTCCAGCCCGCTCTGGGCCAGCGTCGGGCTTGTGGTAATGCAAACCGCCGCTATAACAGCGCCGAGAAAGGACAGGATTTTCGTGTTTATGCTCATTTGTCAAATCCCAGAAGCGGGTTGCGGGACCGGGCCTTTTTCATGGCCTGAAGGAAGGGCTGCGCCATCGAGTTCTTGTCTGTATCCGTTTTCCCGGATGAGCCTGATGCTGCCTTGGTGGAGGCGGATGGCCCGGGCGCGGGCTTGCGCGGGTCTGTTCCGGCTTCTTCAAGCGGAACAACAACAGGTTGCTGGTTTTTGGTGGTGATGATGGCGTAGGGAAGATCATTGATTGCCACCAGCTTGATACGTTCCGTTGAACTGATGGCGGTATCTTCTATGAGCTTGATCCGGCGCTGACCACCAAGTTGCGAGGACAGCGGGTCCCTGAACCGCCGCACCAGGATCATCAGTCCGACCAGAACGATCAGGAATGCCCCGATGATAAGAAACTGGTTTGTCGCAAATATATTGGTCATGGTCACCCCGCCATTTACATGAAATGGGGAAGGCAAAAGCCATGCCAGATCGGAAAACTTTATTCTAAAATATTGTAAAGGTTGATAAAATTAATTATCTGCGTCCGTTATCTCAGTAATATGTCAGAAAACCGACGCAGGAAAGATGATGTGATCAGAGATTTTCCATTCTCTTCTCAGGCGAGACGATTTCACTGAAACGGATGCCGAATCTCTCACCCACCATGACGACCTCGCCACGGGCAATGATCGTGCCGTTTGCCAGAATATCAAGCGGATCACCGGCCAGACGGTCCAGTTCGACAACTGATCCTTCATTAAGGCGCAAAAGATCACGTATCCGGATTTCCGTACTGCCAACTTCAACCGTCAGTTTGACGTCGATATTTTCGAGCACCCGAAGGTTGTCTACACTCACCCGGTCACTGGAACCTTCAGTGGCGGCGGCCTGCGCGCCTGTATCTTCGGTTTCGTTTTCTTCGGCCATGATATTATCCTTTTCTCTTTAGAAAATTCAGCTCACCTGAGAGGTCAGCTTGACGGCAGCCTGACCATTGATTTCACCGATTTCACCGGTGAAGATGATATTGTCTTCCAGCAGCACATCAACGCCATCATTGATCTGCATGGGAAAGCTGTCGCCCTGTTTCAGCGTGATGAGCTTGCCCATGGAAACGGTGGGCTCACCCAGTCTTGCGACAACTTTAAGCGGTATTTCAAGAACAGCCTGCTCCATGCGTTCGCGCCAGGATTTGTCGTCATCGACCATATCGGTCTGGACCCGGGACCGGAGCTGGCTTGCGATCGGCTTCAGTGTCTGGAGCGGGTAAATGATATCAAAAGTTGCGGCCTCCACATTAGGCAGTTGCACCACAAAAGAGCAGATAATCACCAGATCACTTCCATCGACGAATGAGGCAAATTGCGGGTTCACCTCACGTGTGTTGTGATGAATGCTGATCCGCGTCAGATCTTTCCAGGCTTCCTCAAGGGCATGGTTGAGCCCGTCATTGACAAGTTCGATAACCCTTTCTTCGGTGGTGGTGAATTCGTTTCGTCTGCTTTTCAGCGTGGAAATCTTTCCGCCATAAAACGAATTGGTCAGGATCGAGATGAAGGAGGGGTTGAGCACAAGCATCATGCTGCCCCGCAACTCTTCGATCTTGGAAATCGAGAGGCTCAGGAAATTGTCAACATCAGCGATATATTCATCAAACGTCTTCACCTCAGGCGGGAAGGATGAAATCCGCGGCTGTATCCGCAACATGGGCAGAAAAACACCGCGGGCAAGACGCGAAAATCTCTCATTCAGCATCCTGAGCGCGTAGTAATCCCCCAAGAGCGAAAGATCATCTGAGCCGAACTGAAAGGACCGAACCTCTGCGCTGGCGCTCACATCGGCTTCCGCTCCTCCGCCTGAACCTTCCTGCTGAAGGCCGTCGATGAGGGCATTTACTTCGCTTGAGCTGAGTTTGCGTGTTGATGTCACTCTGGGCCTCGTCTCATCTGCTCTTATTGCAACACAAAGGAGGTGAAATGCACTTTTTCAATGCCGCCAAAACCTTCGAGTTCCTCAAGTTCCTTGTTAAGGACCTCTTTGAGGGATTCGGTCAGCATATTGCGTCCTGCCTCACCCTTGATCTGGTCTTCGGTAAAGCTGCCGATCCGGTTCAGGATCGCGGAACGAAGGCCAAGCTCATGGGCTTCAACATTCTGCATCACCGTGTCGTCGTACTGGGTTGAGACCGCAATCCCGATCTGCAACATCTTGCGTGATCCCTCAAGATTGGTGGTAAACGTGCCGGCAAATTCATAATAGATGGTGGCAAAGGTTTCTTCTGCAGGGGCTTCCTTGGCCACCTTTGAAGGATCAGCATTGGCCTCTTCTTCAGCAGCCTTGGCTTCTTCCCGTTCCACGATGCTCCGCTCGATCATTTCCTCGAGCTCTTCCTTTTCGATCACATCACCGCCGGGGCTGAAGATGAAATACCCGGCCACCAGCCCGACGACAAGCACGCCGCTGAAAATACCGATCTTTATAAGAAGGGGGACTAAGCCACCGGATTTCTTTTCGTCTTCGTTTTCGTCTGCCATAGCAATGTCCTCATATTGCGATGCTAAGCCAGGATATT
>CAZOLR010000053.1:0-10273 GCA_964580905.1 uncultured Hyphomicrobiales bacterium
TGTGGCGGGCTTCGCTTGAGACGGTCTCTGTCATGCCGCTGGCCAGCGTCGACACTTTCGGCGGCACCATCATCACCGAATGGTACACCCAGCCCGAAGACAGGACCAGGCGGATCAAGGTTGCCATTTTCATCCTTGATCAGGAACTGAGATCAGATGCCATCCGGGTGGAGGTCTACCTTCAGAGCCGGCCGGAAGGTGCAACAGACTGGCAGGATGACGGCCGTGACCGTGAACTTGCCACCCGGCTTGAAGATCTTATCCTGACCAGAGCCAGGGAAATCCGTTCAACCGGCGTCCTTGAAACAAACTGACCTTAATTCTGATACCGAGCATCAATCATGAGACGACTCGACGCCCCCAGCATTGAGCATAAATGGCAACAACGCTGGCAGGAAAACGGCTGCTTTACCGCCAGTATGGACAGCAGCAAGCCAAAATACTATGTGCTCGAAATGTTCCCCTATCCTTCGGGGAGAATACATATGGGGCATGTCCGCAACTACACGCTCGGTGACGTGGTTGCACGGACCAAACGTGCCCGGGGGTATAACGTGCTTCATCCGATGGGATGGGATGCGTTTGGTCTGCCCGCGGAAAACGCGGCCATCGAGCGTGGGGTTCATCCGGCCAAATGGACGAAGGAAAACATCGCCGGGATGCGTGATCAGCTGAAAAGCATGGGCCTTTCCTATGACTGGGCACGCGAATTTGCGACCTGTGATCCGGAATATTACCGGTTTGAGCAGAAAATGTTCCTTGATTTTCTCAAAGCAGGCCTTGCCTATAAAAAAGAAAGCTGGGTCAACTGGGATCCGGTGGAAAACACGGTGCTGGCCAATGAACAGGTGGTCGATGGCTGTGGCTGGCGCTCCGGCGCACCGGTTGAGCGGCGTCTTCTGTCGCAATGGTTCCTGAAAATCACTGCTTTTGCCGATGATCTCCTGAAATCCATCGAAACCCTTGATCGCTGGCCTGAACGTGTCCGCATCATGCAACATAACTGGATCGGCAGATCTGAAGGGGCACGGATACGTTTTGCTATCACGGAGACAGCTCCGGCCGACCACGGGCATATCGAGGTGTTCACCACCCGGCCCGATACTCTTTTTGGCGCCTCCTTCCTTGCCATCGCCGCCAACCATCCGCTTGCGCTGGCAATGGCTGAAACGAACAGCGATCTTGCCGGTTTCATCGAAGAATGCAACCGCATGGGCACATCACAGGCCACGATTGAAGCCGCCGAAAAGAAAGGCTTTGATACAGGCCTGACTGTCCGCCATCCTTTTGATCCGGAGATCGAACTTCCCGTTCATGTGGCCAATTTTGTCCTGATGGAATATGGCACAGGTGCGATTTTCGGCTGCCCTGCCCATGATCAGCGTGACCTTGATTTTGCCAATGCCTATAACCTGCCTGTCCGCCCTGTTGTTCTGCCCAAAGGTGAGGATGCTGAGACGTTCAGGGTCAGTGATACGGCGTTTACCGATGAGGGCACGATCTATAATTCTGCCTTTCTTGACGGGCTTTCGGTAACAGAAGGGATCCGCGCGGCAATTTCAAAACTTGAAGACCAGGGTGATGGCAACGGCGAGACAACATGGCGCATCCGGGACTGGGGTGTATCCCGCCAGCGCTATTGGGGCTGTCCGATCCCGGTCATTCACTGCCCGGATTGCGGCCTTGTTCCGGTACCGGATGATCAGCTTCCCGTAACGCTTCCTGAAGATGTCAGCTTTGACAAACCCGGCAATCCCATCGACCACCACCCGACATGGAAACATACGACATGCCCGGAATGCGGCGGTGCTGCAGAACGCGAGACAGATACGTTTGACACGTTCTTTGAAAGCTCGTGGTATTTCCTTCGCTTCGCTGACCCGGACCCGGAAATCGCCTTTTCACATGAAGCCATGGATTACTGGCTGCCGGTTGATCAGTATATCGGCGGGGTTGAACATGCGGTGCTGCATCTTCTTTACTCACGATTCTTCACCCGTGCTCTTTCGGCCTGCGGATATCTTGATCTTGATGAGCCATTTGACGGCATGATGACCCAAGGCATGGTCTGCCATCAGACATTCCGCCATCAGGACGGCCAGTGGCTCTTTCCGGCGGAAGTTGAACGCATTGGAGAAAATGAATGGGTGACGAGTGAAGGCAAGAAGCCCGTCACCCCCGGCCGGATCGAGAAGATGAGCAAATCCAAACGCAACGTCATCGACCCGGAAAATATCATTTCGGTTTATGGCGCAGATACAGCCCGCCTGTTCATGATGTCCGACTCGCCTCCCGAACGTGATATGGAATGGACGAGCGCCGGCGTGGAAGGTGCGTCCCGGTTTATTCAGAAAGTCTGGCGGATGAGCCTGATCGATGAGGATAATGCCCTGCCCATGGCCCCGCTTGGGGCCGGGATGCCGGGTGAGCTTGATGACGCCGCCAGAACCTGCATAACCGAAACCCACCGCACCATTGCGCAATTTGGTGAAGATATTGACCGGTTCCGTTTCAACCGTTGTGTTGCCGGGCTTTACACCCTGGCCAATACCATAAGCTCAACCAAGGGCCAAAGCGAGAGTCAAAACTGGGCGCGCCGTTTTGCTGTTGAGACACTGGCCAAGCTTCTGGCACCTATTGCCCCGCATATTGCCGAAGAAATATGGGCCAATCTCGGCCATGATGAAATGATCGCGACCCTGCCCTGGCCGGAAGCCGATCCTGCATGGCTCAAGGAAGATACGATCAACATTGCTGTTCAGGTTAACGGCAAGCTTCGCGGCACAATCGAACTCGCCCCCGACAGCGATGATACGCTTGCTGAAGAAATGGCGCTTGCATTACCGGCGGTTCAGAACATACTGAACGGACAACCTCCGAGGAAAGTGATCGTGGTCAAGAACAGGATTGTCAATGTTGTGGCGTAAAAAGATCAGCATCGGCTTCATTCTGCTCATCGCTGCATCCTGCAGTGCTGTGCCAACAGACGGAAGCAGCGGCCAGCGCAGTTTGTTTGACCCTAGACTGGGGCAGATCAGCGTTGAAACCCAGACCGGCCGGACCGAACAGATCTTCCATCAGCAGCTCGAACGCCTGCTGGCCCGAAGCGGCAGGGCGGAAAAAGTCTATCATCTCAAAGCCATGATTTCGACTTCTTACCCGACCGATGCCGTGGACATGACAGCACATATAACTCTTTATGATCAACTTGAAGGGCGTGAGGTGATGAATTTCTCTATCATGACGTCAGCCTCTGTCGGCGCGGTCACGTCTTTGTTCGGATCCGAAGAAGCCAAGGCTAATGCCCGGGAAAGACTGGCCGCCAGTCTTGCGGAAAAAACCTATCATCGATTGTTTCTGTATTTCAATGCGAATGACAGCAGTGACGGATCATGAAAATCAGCGGCCGGGGCATTGATCCGTTTCTTGCCAATCCACCCCGTGATGTTGCTGCTGTCCTTCTCTATGGCCATGATCAGGGGTTGATAAGGGAACGAGCCGAAAAACTCTGCCGCCTCGCCGTTGAGGATATTCAGGACCCTTTTTCCACAACCCAGCTGGACGCAACCGACATTGCCAAAGATCCTTCCCTGCTTGTGGACAGCGCAGGTGCCATGCCGGCTTTTGGCGGCATGCGTCTGGTGCGGGTAAATCTGGTAACAGGTGCCTGCCTTGATTCGTGCCGCAACCTTCTTGAAAATCCGCCTGCTGAAAGCCTGACGGTCTTGACCGGGGCTGATGAGCTCAACACGCGTTCCGCCCTTGTCAAACTTTTTGAAAGTGCGGACAATGCCGCGGCAATAGGATGTTATCCTGATACGGCCCAGTCACTCGGCCAGGTGGCGCGGGAGATCTTTGCATCTCATGCCATCACGACTGACCGAGAGACGATGGACTGGATTACCGACCATCTCGGCGCCGACCGTATGGCCAGCCGGAGTGAAATTGACAAACTTGTTCTGCTGGCAGGTGAAGGTGGCCAGCTTGATCTTGATGCGGTTCGTGAGGCACTGGGTGACGGCGCTTCGGTGGCGACCAGTGATATCATCCATGCCGCCGCCGATGGAAATATCCGTATACTGAGCCAGGCACTGGACCGTGCCCAGGCAGAAGCCATCGCGGGTGAACGTATCCTCCGCGCCGGTATTGGTTATTTTCACCGGCTTTTCCGGATTTCTGCCGCCATGGATGAAGGCCGGAGCCGCGAAGATGCCATCAAATCCGTGCGGCCACCTGTGTTTTTTTCCGAGCGACCCAAAATTGAAGGTCATCTCCGGCGCTGGAATTCCAAAAGATGCCGCCGCGCCATGGAACGGCTCAATACAGCAGAACTTCAGTGCCGTCAGGGCATAGATGCCCATGTTGCCTGTGGTCAGGCGCTGTTTTCTCTTGCGCTCGCAGCCAGAAAATAAATAATGTTTAGCTCAATTTAGCGATCATCGCTTCAAGCTGATCAAGGCTTTCGCAGGAAATCCTGATCACACCTTTCTGGTTTTTCTCATTGAACCTGATATCGATGGCAAGCCCTGTCTTGTCGCTCACCTGTTTCTCCAGCGCCCTGATATCTGCTGATTTCGGAAGCTTCCTTCTGGGCGGGCCGGACTCTCGCCGGGCCAATGCTTCCACCTGACGGGCGCTGAGCCCTTTCTTTTCAACTTCACGTGCCAGTGACTCGGCCCGGGGATGCCCTATCAGAGGACGGATCTGACCTGGCGTGAGCCGGCCATCCCTGATCATGGACTGAACCGACGGCGGAAGCCCGGTCAGGCGAAGGATATTGGCAAGATGACTCCGCGATTTACCAAGCACTTTTGCCAGTTTTTCCTGGGTATAACCAAACTGATCCATGAGCTGCCGGTAGCCTTCGGCTTCTTCGATGGCGCTGAGATCACGGCGCTGTATATTTTCAATCAGCGCAAGTTCGGACGCATCCTGATCGTTGGCCTCACGAATGACGACGGGCACTTCATGCACACGTGCTTTCTGGGCCGCGCGCCAGCGGCGTTCGCCTGCAATAAGCTGAAAATGACCATCTGACGCCGGATCCGGGCGGACCAGAAGAGGCTGTAAGATACCATGCTGGGCGATGCTGGCGGCAAGATCATCGAGCCCGGCCTCATCAAAGACCTGACGCGGCTGCCAGGGGCCGGGGGTGATCTTGGCTATATCCACCCGGATGGTTTCGGCAGGCAAGGAAGCCTTACCGGCGGCAGAACCCTCATCATGTTCTTTTACACTGGCAAGAACAGCGCTGTCACCCAACAACGACGACAATCCCCGTCCGAGACCTTTTGATGATGATTTCTGGGATGATTGTTTAAGGGGTGATGCTTTTTTATCGGTCATGCCGCTTTCCTTTCCTGGCGTATCAGTTCACCAGCAAGAGCAATATAGGCCTGTGACCCCGTGCAGTTGAGATCATAAAGCAACACCGGCTTGCCAAAGGACGGCGCCTCCGAAACCCTTACATTCCGTGGTATCATGGTCTTATACACAAGCGGGCCCAGATGCTTGCGCACATCCTCGGCAACCATGCCTGAGAGCCGGTTGCGGTTGTCGTACATCGTCAGCACAACACCGCAAATCTCAAGTTCAGGGTTGAGCCCGCCACGAACAGCATCAATAGTCCCGATCAGTTGCGAGAGCCCTTCAAGCGCGTAATATTCGCATTGCAACGGAACAAGAGCCGAGGAGACAGCGGTCAGGGCGTTGACGGTCAGCAATCCGAGGGAGGGGGGGCAGTCCACCAGAACATAATCAAAATCCTGATCGATGTGTTCCATGATTTCTTTGAGCCGGAATTCACGGCGATCAAGGCCGGAAAGCTCGATCTCCAGCGCCGACAGGTCAGGCCGGGCCGGGATAACCGAAAGATTCTGAACTTCACTCGGACGAATGGCCTGATCAATCGTCGCCATGCCTGAAAACAGCTGATAGAGATCATGATCACGGGACGACATCTCAATCCCCAACCCTGTGCTTGCGTTACCCTGAGGATCAGCGTCAATGACCAGCACACGGCGGCGTGATGCGGCAAGAGCGGTCGCCAGATTTACGGTTGTGGTGGTTTTGCCGACACCACCTTTCTGATTTGTAACCGCGATTGTTCGCCCGAGAGACATATTCAACGCCTTGTTATTATTATTAAATTATTAATAATCACCAAATCCGGACAGCTTCAGGACAGCGCTTTCCGGACTGCTGAGACTTTCCCTGATTTCGACCTTGATATTGGTCGAATTTGCAACTGAGGTCAATTCTTCTTGATACCGGGCGCCCTTGAGAAACAGACATTCAAGGCCTGAGTGATGCTGCGATCTGGTCAGATCAAGCAGTTTTTCCAGAGGTGCAAGCGCCCGCGCCGTGATATATCTCGGCTTCATCGCCGGAAGTGTTTCAAGTCTTGCGTTGATTATCTTTAACGGCACATCACATTCCCGTGCCGCCACCGACAGGAAGGCACATTTGCGTTCGTCCGATTCAACGCAGTTCAACGGGTTTTCATGAGATCCGGCCCCCATAATGGCAAGAACAACCCCGGGAAGCCCTGCGCCACTGCCAATATCCATAATCAACTGCCCGGGTTCGTCGAGAAAGTTATAGAGCTGGCCCGAATCAAGGATATGACGCCGCCAGACATCATCCAGTGACGCATTGCTCACCAGATTTATTGATTTCTGCCAACGGGACAGGAGATCAACGTAACGCCGCAACACGGACAATGTTTCACGTGAAACATTGAGAAGCTCAGCTACTTTTTCCGGGGTAAGCGGCGCTGGAGCAGGGTGATGATGCGGGGAGGGCATTGATCTATGCGACCCGTCTCAAATGGCGGATAACCGCAACCACAGCCGCCGGTGTCAGCCCCGGCAGACGATTTGCCTGACCGATGGTCTCAGGGCGATGCCGGGTCAGAATATCAATGCTTTCCGCCGACAGCCCGCCGATTGCGGCGTAATCGGTTTCCGGCGGAATGATGAGCTGTTCATCCCGGCGGAGCGCGTCGATATCAGCTTGCTGGCGATGGACATAACCGCGGTAACGGCAGTTGATTTCCAGCTGGTCATGGAGAGAGGGATCAATTTCACCCAGTTGTGGCCAGAGAGCCAGCAGATCAGCCATTTTTATTCCGTCACGGGACAAAAGATCCGCGGCCGTGAGTTTTCTTCCGTCACGGGTGGAGGGCAGATCATGCAATGCCAGTTGTGAGGGCAATGCCGCCGACTGATCAAGGAGTGCTGTCGCCGCGTCAAGGTCCTTGCGGCGGCCAGCCCAGTGCCGGGCCCGTACCGCCCCGACAACGCCAATTTCAACCCCTTTATCCGTCAGCCGCTGATCAGCGTTATCGGCCCGCAGAAGCAGACGGTATTCCGCACGCGAGGTAAACATCCGGTACGGCTCCGGAGCCCCGCGGGTAATAAGATCATCAATCATCACGCCTGTATAGGCCTCCGCCCGGTCAAGGATGAAGGATCTGTCGCCGCCAGATGCCCTGAGACTTGCGTTGATGCCCGCCATCAGGCCCTGGGCCGCGGCTTCTTCATATCCTGTTGTGCCGTTGATCTGACCGGCAAGGAACAGTCCCGGGATGGCTTTCAGCTCCAGCCTGCGGGTGAGGGCGCGGGGATCGATGCAATCATATTCGATGGCGTAGCCGTAGCGCAGGATCCTGGCCTGCTCAAGCCCGGGAATAGACGCGATCATTCTGTCCTGAACATCACGTGGAAGACTCGTTGAAATCCCGTTCGGGTAGACCGTGGGGTCATCCAGCCCCTCAGGTTCAAGAAAAACCTGATGCGACATCCGTTCAGCGAAGCGCACGACCTTGTCTTCGATAGACGGGCAGTACCGGGGACCTGTTCCTTCAATCTGGCCGGAATAGACCGCGGAAAGATGGATACTTGAAGAAATAATCCGGTGGGTTTCCTCGGTCGTCCTTGTAATCCCGCAGGAAATCTGCGGCACGGTAATCTCTTTGGTCAGGCTGGAGAAGGGAACCGGCGGATCATCAGCGGGCTGCATTTCCAGCTGGTCCCAGGATATTGTTCTCCCGTCAAGACGTGCGGGCGTGCCGGTTTTCAGCCGGGCCATCGGAAGCCCGAGTGCCGGATCACGCAGCCGACGTGCCAGCATATTTGACGGATTTTCGCCAAAACGCCCCGCTTCGCTACGTTCCGGGCCAAGATGGATGATCCCGCCAAGAAAGGTGCCGGTGGTCAGCACCGCCGCCCCGCAACGGAAAATTTCACCCGTCTCGGTGACAAGGCCGGTAAGTTGGCCGCTTTCAACGAGGAGATCACCAACCGCTGCCTCAATAATCGTCAATCCCGGGCATTCCTCGAGGAGATCCAGAATGGCTTTCCGGTAAAGGCCACGGTCCGCCTGGGCCCGGGGGCCGTGCACCGCAGGTCCGCGGGACCGGTTCAGCATGCGAAACTGTATTCCGGACCGGTCAATGGCACGTGCCATCAGCCCGTCCAGGGCATCAATTTCCCGGACAAGATGACCTTTGCCAAGCCCGCCGATGGCCGGATTGCAGGACATCTCGCCGATAGTATCACGGCGCATGGTGATAAGGGCGACTTCAGCCCCCATCCGGGCCGCGGCCGCAGCGGCTTCAACACCGGCATGGCCGCCGCCTACCACCAGCACATCATAGCTGTTTGCCGTCATGGTTTGCCTCGATGAGCGGGAATCACGGGCTGGAGGATACCGAAGCCGGATAAAAGGGTCAATTCCCGTTGGAATGGGGGCAGATCAATAAACCGGTTCCGATTCACTTACCAATACAGAAAGAGGAAAAAATATGATCCAGCAGATCTTCCACATCGACCCGGCCCGTAAGGCGCCCCAGCGCATGCACGGCGTGTCGGAATTCTTCGGCCATGAGTTCAGGTGAATGCTCCATATCGAGGAGGGATGCGGATCTGAGCGCAGAAAGGGCTATGTCCAACGCGTCCAGATGACGCTGGCGGGTCAGTATCGGGGGTTCGGTCGTTTCTGTGAGATCTTCGATCCGGCGTATCAGTTCTTTTTCAAGCCTGTCCATGCCTGTGCCCGTTGCCGCTGAAATCATCAGCCATTCGGGGCGGGGCCCCTTGCCGGAGGGCAGATCGGTTTTTGTCAGCACGGGTAAAAAATGTGGCGGCTCACCCCCCTGATCACCTGTTTCCTTCATGATATTCTGCCTGATATCGTGGAAAACCGTGGCGGGATGATCTGTTGGCTGTTCCACCAGAACAAGTACGACAGAGGCACCGGATGCGGCGTTCAGCGCCCGGCGAACCCCTTCCTTTTCGACAACATTGGAAGTATCGCGGATACCGGCTGTATCAACCAGATGGACGGGAATACCTTTAATATCGAGAGATACACGGATGATATCACGGGTTGTGCCCGCCTCAGGTGAGACAATAGCCCGCTCATCCCCGGCAAGTGCGTTGAGTAGGGTGGATTTCCCGGCATTCGGCAAGCCGACAAGGGCAACTTTTATCCCGTCACGTGTAATGAGGCCGGCGCTGGCCGCGGAAAGAGCGTTTTCTATCTCATCGATCAGCGATGCGGTGCCGGAACGGATAGTTTCTAGGACGTTGCCGGGCAGTTCTTCATCAGCAAAATCAATGATAGCTTCAAGATGGGCAGAAAGAGAAATCAGACGGTTTCGCCATTCATCGGTACGTTTTGTCAGCGCACCATCAAGCTGGGCCATGGCCTGATGATGCTGGCGGGCGGTATCCGCATCAATGATATCACCTATGGCTTCCGCCTGATCGAGGTTGATTTTGCCTTCGGTAAAAGCACGGCGGGTAAATTCCCCGGGTTCAGCCAGCCTGAAACCAGGTATCTCCTCTAGTTCACCCATCACCATGCGGCCAAGCACCGGGCTGCCATGCAGATGAAATTCCGCGAGATCTTCCCCGGTGGCACTGGCGGGCCCTTTAAAGAACAGCACCATCCCCTGATCAAGAGGCTGAGCATGGGAATCCTTGAGTACCACCATCTTCGCCTCACGCGGGGGAGGAACAATTCCCGCAAGCCGCCGCAAGGCCCGCGCGGCGCCCGGACCGGATACACGGATAATCTGGATGGCAGACCGCCCCGGTGGTGTGGCAAGAGCAAAAATCGTCTCGGTCATGGGACTCCCTTGTTAATACGGATGAGCGCTGTTAGGCTCGGTAGTGTCTCCCTTAGGGGTGATACGATGACAACAACAGGAGAACAAGGCTTATGTTTCGGGAAACCCGGAAATGCCTGTTCGGCTGGATTACGGTTT
>CAZOLR010000054.1:0-8283 GCA_964580905.1 uncultured Hyphomicrobiales bacterium
CATCATCCTCCACTCCCCAAACAAAGTCCCATCCCCGGCTTGATCGGCTGAAACGCCCGACTTATCATAGTGCTTGGAGGCCCCATCCTGAGGGTAATGTTGTGAAAGATCTTGAAAACTATAAGGCCGGGCTTGATGCGGCGTATCAGGGTGAATTCTACGGCATTGCCATGTATCGACGTATAGCTGATGCGCGTCATCATCCTGAAGAAAAAGAAAAATGGCACCTTCTTGCCCGGCTGGAAGAGGTGACGCGATCCGTTCTTGAGGCGGCAGTGCAACGTCATAACATGGCAACCGGGGCAAGGGCGGAAAGCACAGAAGCCGGTGAGCAGGATGCGGTGAACTATATGAACCTGCCCTGGGATCAGCTGATGCGTCGCTTCAGCCATGAACTGGATGATGATATCGCTGAATATTCGGCCCTTCTTGAGATTGCTCCGCCATCAGATCATGAAACCATCCGGTTTCTGATTGATCATGAAATCGTTGCCAAAGCCTTCTGTGAGAGAGAGCTGGATGGCAACACGGATCTGTCGGTTGAACCCGTTGAAGCGCTGATCGCACGCGGGGGCGCACTGATGGGCGCTCCCCTATGATGAGCATGTTGCCGGGGTGTTGACCCCCGCTAACTCTACCCCGCCAGCTCAGCCTTATGTGCCTTAACAAGGTCCATCATGCTGTTGAACCTGAAATCATAGTGCGGCATTTCCCCCGGATTCATGGTGGCGCCGAAACCGGTTTTATCGTGGCGGCGATAGATCCAGCAATTGGCAAGGCCATGTTTGTTGGCGGGAGCATGGTCATGGAACATGCTTTCCGCCGTATGCAGGATGTCGTTTTTGCCGATGCCCTGACGGGCGAGGGTTTCAAGCATATAGGTGAAGTTTCGGTCATCGGGTTTGTAACTGCCGATATCTTCGGCGGTGTAGACGCCATCAAAAGCCACCCCAAGGCGGGCGTTTGATCCGGCAAAACTCGTATTATCCGTGTTGGTCAGCACAACCAGTTTATAATGCTGCTTAAGGTATCTGAGCGCATCCCTGCTGTCGTCAAAAGCCGGCCATTGACGAACGGAAAGGCCGTAAGCCCGGCATTCTTCCCAGCTCACTTCAACTCCCCATTCCTCGGCCAGCCTGCGATAGACGGTAGCAAGCAAATCGGAGTATTTCTTTGCCGGCGTCCAGCGCTGGGTGGTGGATTCATGATAGGCGTGTGCTTCGAGTATCTCATCACGGGACAGCTTTTTGTCAATCTTGTCGGTCAGGGGCCTGAGCGCATCCACCATGCCGCTTTCCCAGTCGATCAGCGTCCCGTAGACATCAAAGGCAAGAACCTTGAAATTATGGAGTTTCATCTGCGCGTTCCCCTGTCACTAATTCTCCGGGCCATCCTCTTATCGCAGGAAATATAATTTGTAAGCAAATTTAATTTGTCGTTACCGTGGAATCATGTATGAAAATTATAGATCAATTTTTTGTTTCAGCGATGCGATTTCATATAAACATTTCTGCGTTTCTTGCACCGCGTACTTTATCAGCCGCTTTACCAAAGAATGCTGCCCGGGATTTTCATAAGCGTTTGCCCCTCAGGCTCGGATCAGCTGTTCTGCTGGCCGGACTTGCCGCATGTGCCCCGGCAACGTCACCAAAGCCTGATCTCAATTCAGGTGCTTCGACAGAAGGTAATGGCAATATCCTGCCGGATGAAGCCCCTTCGGGATATGTCAGTTGGAATGGCGAAGGACGTCTTGAAATAGCGCCGCCACTTGAAATTCTTCAGGAAATACAAACGCGGTGCAAGGATCTGGGCTTTGATCTCGGATATGTGACATCCATTTCCCTTGAAGAAACAAATATCAAAGCGGCATTTAACTGCCGTGGTGCCAGTTAGAAATCACGCAAAAATCTGCTCTATGATAAGTCGCTTATCCAGCCATTGCTGGGTCGTGATGCTTGGATAGACAGGCTTGCGATAGCCCAGTGCTTCGTAAACGTCACCCGGGGTTTCGTCTTCCTCGATATCTTCACGGGTAAGGCGATCATCACGTCGTGAATTGTGACGCATGTTGCCGTTGTTATGTGTGATTGGTGACAGTTCCATATCTATCTTAACGACAGAATGGATTACGTGTTTACACCCGGATCATCAGGCAAGGATGGTTTCAGGGTTTTTTGCCGTGACGGCTAAAGTTTTCCCCGGCAGGTCGTTTATAGGATTACGCAAGTATATCTCCCCCTTATCAGAGCCAGGCCCAGCCTGGCTCTTTTTATTCAGGGGTTGAGCATTTTCCGGAATAGCTCAACCTTGTCCCATTTGCCGCTAAGGTGGGGCTGGCGCTGTTTTACCGCCGCAAGCGGATCCGGTTTTGTCATAGTGTCGGTCTGCTCCGCTTCGGAGGGAAGGGTGCTCAAGGATGCCGCACTTAAAGATACAGGAATTATGTCTGTGGCGCCGTTTTGCAGGCTGGCTTGCGCAGGAATCCCGTTACCTTTGGCAGATGAAGGAACAGCCCGGGTGCTGGCGGTATTCGGGATACCATTTTGCCCGCTCGGGATGTTTGCAAGGGTAAGATCTGCATCATCGGTTATGTTTTTCCAAACATCATAAACCCGGGCAACATAAGGCGTGTTCGCCGCGGGATCGGCGTTGTGGTAATGGCGGATGGCCTGATCAATATTTCCGTGCCTGTCTTTGAGGTCGGCAAGAAATGCCGCCGCGTACGCGATATTACCGGAAGGATCGGCCATTTCTTCAAGACTGGCAAACTGATCCTTATGCCAGAATATGCTGATCTGCATACATCCGATATCCATGCGCAGGTCACCTTTATTGATATGGGCGCGGGCATAGGCCAGCATGTCCTGCTTGTTTTCGAAAAAAAGTCCCCTGCCGTCATGGTTAATCGTCCAGGGCCAGCCTAGCCGGACCCCCTTGCCATTTGGCCGGCCGGATTCCACCCGTGAAATTGCCGTCAGCACACCCCGGGGCAGGTCAAACGCCATTTCAAGCTCAGGGGTATGGGCTTCACAGATGCTTGTGTAATTAGGGGCCTGATGCCGGGGGACAATGGGTTGAGCGTTCAGCCCGGTTGCACCAAGGCCTGAAATCATGATGGCAAAGGCGGCAATTAACTTGGTTCTGTAACGAGGTAACATCTCCCCGGACTGCAAGCCTTGTGCCAGCGGTAATGCATGATTTGGCTAAAAATCTGCGGTCTCCTGTCGTATGTATTATTATCCGGTCATGTAAAAGGTAGTCTCATGGGTGAAGTCATATATCTCTATAACAAACGCCCGGAGATTGCGAAAATGACCGATGATGACAATTCGTCATTAAGCGAGACTGAGATCGCTCGTCTTGAGAATATCCGCGATAATATCGAGGAGCTATTGCATATGGTTGCCGGGCTGAGACGTGATCCCAACGCGGTGGCGCTGGCTGCCGCCCGTTTTGGTGTCATGCGGATGACACAGATCTACGGTCGTGCCTATGTGATGGAATTCACCAAAAGATGCGTTGAAAACATGGAATTGGCGGAAACATTCAGCGCAGATTGATAGATCAATCTGTTCCATGATATAATACAATCACACGTGATTTATTTTAAACCAGCAGTCGCCTTATGATCACCCAGCAGCGCATGCTTCAAATTCTTGAACGCGGTAGCAAAGATGACCGGACAAGCATGCTGGTTGATCAACTGCTGGGCTTGCTCATTATTCTCAATATTTTTGCCATTTCGCTTGAATCCATCGAAAGTCTGAGCCTCGCTTACGAAAGTGAATTCTTTGTCTTTGAGATGGTGTCCGTCACGATCTTCGGGATCGAATATCTGTTACGTATCTGGGCGAGCAGTGCCAACGAAAACAGCAAGTACAGTTCAGCCTCCGCGCGGCGGCTCGAATATATTTTCAGCTTTACCGGGCTGATCGATCTTCTGGCCATTCTGCCAAGCATCCTGCCGCTCTTCATCGGTGATATGGATCTGCGCTGGCTGCGTGCCATGCGTCTTGTCCGGTTATTCAAGATTTCACACTATTCATCGGCGCTCGAAGACCTGCTGACGGCGATCAAATCAGAGTTGAGCTCCTTTGGCGCGGCAATGTACTTGCTTCTTATCGCACTATTCATGTCAAGCGCCGTCATGTATCTGGTGGAAAACGAAGCCCAGCCGGATAAATTTTCTTCCATCCCTGAAACCATGTGGTGGTCGCTGATTACGCTCACGACCGTTGGCTACGGAGATGTTTCGCCGATCACGCCGGTTGGCCGGATTGTCGGGGCCATTACCGCCCTTATGGGGGTATGCGTGGTGGCGATGCTCACCGGTATCGTTGCCTCGGCTTTCTCGAACCAGATCGCCCAGCGTAAGATGATCATCGAAGCTGAGATCGCCCATGCGCTGAGCGATGGACTGCTGACCGAGGACGAGCTGGCAAAAATAGAACAGATGCGGCGCGAATTTCATTTATCCGAAGATCACGTGAACGCCCTTATCACGGTCCTGAAGGAAAGAGACTGAAACTTTCTCCGGCGGCCAGGGTTTATCCCCTTAACAGAAACTAACATTCCTCTCCTCATGTCGTTATGTGTTAGGAGAGGAAGATGTGATGAAAACTCCGTTGCGCGTGGATACCAAAGCGCTGTCCTATCCGCGTCTTGTCATTGATAAGGGCAAGGCAATCATTGCCACGGGCGCATCCACGGAACAGGCGTATTTCCTCATCGAAGGCAGTGCAAGGGCTCATTCTCCCATCGTCAATGAAGGCGATATCACAGCGGGGCATTTTCTGAGTTTTATTTCTTTTCTTGCGCTGGAAAACTATGAGGCGGATGTTATTGCCACCAGCCGTTGTGAAGTGCTTGTCCTGCCCCGTGAGCTGGTTGAAAATTGCTGGCAGGATGAAGACAGGACGAGCTGGGTGTTCGCCTGCTCAATAGCCAGCGATACGCTCAAGAAAAAAATGCTTCCTGAAAGGGAGATCGCATGACAGCGCAGATCCCTTCAGCCCGTATGATTGATGGTGAGGTCCTCTTCCGCGAAGGTGATCCCGCCGGTGCTTTTTATCTCATTGAGCAGGGTCGTGTCCTTGTTCTTGACCGGTCGGGAAATACGGTTCTCCGGTATTATGAAAAGGATCAGCTTTTCGGCATTCCCGAAGTGCTGGCAGGTGCAGTCTGGCCGCATACAGCGCTGGTTTCAGGGCAAACCCTGATACGAGCCTTCCCGGCCGGTCTTTTATTCGAACGCATGGAAAAAATGCCGGCCTCACATCAGGATTTCATTAATTCAATGGTCGCGCTCGGAAACTGATTGGCACGGTTCATGCAATATTTGGCTTGTCTGACCTGAAACGGAGCAAGCCATGAATGATCATAATGTCAAGGATATCATCAAGGAAGAGAGTGCCAATCTCTCAGACATGGCGGTAAATTTCGTGCATTACGATGATCATGAAGAGATCACCAGCACCGAAACAGTGCCTCTTGCCCATTATATCGAGGATTTCGGCCTGACAAGTGAGGTTTTTCTGGTCCGCCATCAGAAATTGGGCGGCCGTAAGCGCTAATATCAAACCGATATGGGCTAGCCGATCATTTCCATCCGTGCCAGACGCCGACGCTCTGATGACGAAGGAATGCGCATCATCTCCCGGTATTTTGCCACTGTCCGCCTTGCCAGCGTAATACCCTGATCACTGATGGCTTCTGCGATATCATTATCGCTGAGGGGCTTTTTCGGGTTTTCTGCCTGAATGAGGCTCTTGATCTTATTCCTGACGGCAGTGGCCGCCATGCCTTCTTCGCTATCATCGCTCGCGATGGACACACTGAAGAGGGATTTAAGGGAATAGGTTCCGCGCGGCGTGTTGATCACAGTGCCGTTCGTAACCCGGCTGATGGTGCTTTCATGCATACCCACGGCTTCGGCAATCGTTTTCAGAGACATCGGCTTCAGTGCTTCCATGCCATGTTCCATGAAATCTTTCTGGATACGGATGATCTCAGCTGAGATCTTCATGGTTGTCATATTCCGCTGTTCAAGCGCACGTTTAAGCCATCGGGCGGAGCCGATCGCATTGCCCACAAAGTCATTGCCGTTTTCTTCGCTTTTACGCTCAAGGTGTGTTTCGATTTCATCGGCATAATCTTCCCTGATATGAATTGTTGGCAGGGTTGACCGGTTAAGCTCAACAGCCCAGCCATCCTTGGTCTGGCGCACCAGCACATCAGGCTCGCCCAGAGGCGGCAGATCATTGCTGTAGCTTTCGCCCGGTTTCGGGTTGTAACCCCGGATCAGCCTGAGGGTTTCGAGAATATCATCCTGGTTGCAACGGGCCAGACGTGCAAGAGAGGCAATTTCGCCTTTGCCCAACAAGTCGATGTTATCAAGGACAATGGCCATGACGTCATCATATTCGCCCCTGTCTCTGGCCTGAAGTGCAAGGCATTCGGCAAGATTTCGGGCAAAAATACCCGCAGGTTCCAGCTCCTGCAGATTTTCAAGGACCATCTCAAGGCGTTCAAGATTAACATTGGTGGAGGCAGCGATATCTTCGAGTGACTGGTCAATCCAACCCGTGGGTGAGATAAGATCAGTCAGCATATAGGCGATGGCCCGGTCGCCGGGATCTATGGCGAGGTCAATCTGCCGGATGATCATCGCATGCAGGCCGTCTTCAGGATTGGCGATACGTGCCATCATATCATCGGCATCGCTGTCAAAAGATGAGTTTTTATGCGTGTTTTCAAGGGAAGAATAACGGTTATCCATATCGGCATGTGCCGTCGGATCATCCTGTAGCGCATTGTTGGTCGGCGTAAGCTCGGCCACATCCTTTGGCATATCTGTGTCTGAATTCTCTGTCTTCTCATGCAGGTCAGGGGCGTCCGATGCGGCATCTGTGCCGGCTGTGTCGTCGCTCACCTCAAGAAACGGGTTTTCCAGTGCCTGCTCTTCAAGAAAGGTCCGGATTTCAAGATTGGTCATCTGCAACAGTTTGATCGCCTGCTGCAATTGCGGGGTGATAATCAGCGATTGTTTCTGTTGCGCTTTGATAACAGGTCTTAACTGCATGATGTCCTCCACTTTTAGTGTGGAGAAAGCTTCTCAAAAGTTTTTCATTAATCAAAAATTAATATTTGACGAGCAAATTTGTCAAAAATAGAACAAAATTATTGTTAATTATCAATAATATAACTTTTATTCGTTAATTTAGTATTAATTACATGTCAATTTTTCAACCTTCCTCAGGCATGTAATCATGGTATTGTTCTTGCATGCCGGGCCGGGGCAGATATTTGTTCTGCCGGTCTGATAAAGGCTGATATGAAGCCCTGCCAGAGAGGATAGACAAATGATCACGCTCAGCCGCACGAGGCCCAGTCGCTATACGGGATGTCAGCGTTGCCGCGTTATCAGACTTTTCATGCTGACGGTTTTTATGCTGGTGATCCTTGGTCTTCTTGCCAGCGACAAGATGGAATATCTTCAGTTTATCTCAGCCGAGCGCGCCGCGCTGGCGATCTGGGTTGTTGGCGGTGTTGGGTTTGTAATCAAGCTTGTCTTCTGGCGGCTGGAAAAACGCCGGGCTGCTAGCGATCCCGGACAAGCCTGACGGCCATTTCCTGAAACGGGAAAAACCGGCCATAACTGTAGCCATTGATGAAATTCACCGTATAGATATGGCGTGAGGCGTAAGGATTGCGCTCTCCCGTCCAGTAGGGTTCGGGTGAGGTATTGGGGAAGATTTCCCCATTGATCTTCACGTCACCACATTCCATGCAAAGCAGGCCTTTGAGCTCTTCCAGCGAAGGCAGTCTCCATTCTCCCCCAAGCTGTTCATTGGCAAGACGGATCGCTTCCTTGATGCTTTCATGGTTGAGCTTGACGATCTCACCAACGCAGGTTTCGCCGTTCCAGTTCTGGCCGACACTGCAGCGTAGCCATTCAACCCCGTAGCTGAGGTCAATCACGAGATGTTCACGTGCCATGAAGGCGCTGGTGGCCGATGCTGAAGACAGGGTGAGGCTGTTCAGGCAAACCACCATGGCAAGGATGAACTTCAGAACTGTCCGCCGGAATGGATTCATGGATACACTCCATTTTCAACATTAGATATCTATTATATAGTAGTTTTAACGATAGAGGACCTGCAAATTTTAGACCATTTTCACCTTTCGGTTTCAGGTTGGTATCAATATTGCAGGATGGTTCATCGAGTTTACTTGATCGTCACGGTTTTTAGATATGGATATTGCATCATTAGTTGGTTTTCT
>CAZOLR010000055.1:0-8265 GCA_964580905.1 uncultured Hyphomicrobiales bacterium
GGGTTATCCTTTCTAATTCATCAGGTAGGAGCCTTCTCTGCCTTGGCTTAGGTGAGGGCGGCATTTTCACATAATCAACAGGGTTTCGGTCTAGGTCCAAGTTCCACTCGTAGATGGCGGTCTTTATACAGTGCCTGATAATTACGAGGTCGTATTGTGCGGTTCTAGGGCCGCTTAGAATCCGTGTATCTCTGAACCGTGCTAAACATGCTGAGGATAGCTTATCAAGGCTGTTGAGGCTTATAGGGTCTTTGAGGAGCCGTTTAATGCGGCGCTCTTCCGCATCTCTGCCTCGCTTGGCAGGAGTGATTTCACGGAGATAACGTTCTAGCAACTCGCCAAGGGTGATGGTGCTGGGATTGAGTTTATCGAAGGTATTGGCCTCGATGCTTTTCTCTGTCTCATAAGCCCATTTCCTAGCCTCGTCTTTTGAGATGAAAGACCTGGCTTTAGTGCCAATGTTTTTGTGCCGGACAATGGCTTGCCATCTGTTATTGCGTTTGCGGAATGTCGCCACTTTTGCCTCCAAAAGTGACGGAGAAGTGACAGAGAGGAAACTCTGGGTTAAGTTAGTTTCTCAAAGTCGAGGTTTTCTGCAGGTTACGCCCAGGTAGCTCAGTTGGTAGAGCAGCGGACTGAAAATCCGCGTGTCGGTGGTTCGAATCCGCCCCTGGGCACCACTGATTTCCAAGAAAATCCCCACCTTTTCTGTAACTTAACCGACTGGTTAAGTTTTTCAGTGATATCAATTCTTGCACGCTATTAACCTTCTGTCATACGTAAAAGTGACAGTGGGGGGCATTGGTAAACAAATACCCCGATATGGGGAGGCTCGGAACTTCAATCCAGGATACCCATTACAATTACAGTCTTAGAACCTCATCTCCGATTAACATTCCATTGATACTATCCATCAATGACTTAGCTTGATGCCTATGAATTAAGAAAACAATCAACAGTGAACAAATTTCTTTAATGGTTTTACGATATATAGTTACTCTGGCGTTCAGCATTTTCCTCTTGGGGTGTTCTGCTTCGATGGATTATTCGAAATCTGAAAACTTTAATACCTCCACCGGCCGCTTTGAGCATCCCGGCGGCGACAGGCACGATAAAAGCCTGACTGACCTTCTTGGACTTGCCTCAAAATTTATTGGCCGCGAAGATGACGCATGGGAAGATAAAGGTTTTCCCCTGATTCTTTCATCGAAGGAAACTCTGGCTGATTTTGCCGAAAACATGATTTGGGTGGGGCATTCCACTGTCATGTTAAACCATCAAGGCATCACGGTGTTAACGGACCCGCAGTTTTCAGGGAGGGCTTCACCGTTTTCCTTCTGGGGCCCTAAGCGGGTAACCCCGACCCCCTTCAATATAGATGATTTACCCAAGATTGATGTCGTCTTGATAAGCCACAATCATTACGACCACCTTGATGAGGAAAGCATCCGGGAGTTAGCACAACTTCAACCAGATATAAAATTTCTGGTTCCGCTGGGCCTGGCCTCACTCGTGAGAGATTGGGGCGCGCGGGATGTTGAAGAATTGGATTGGTGGCAACCCGTCAGGCTGGGCGGGGTTGAGATTCAACCCACCCCTGTTCAGCATTGGTCCAAGCGGTCATTTTTTGACCGCAACAAAACTCTTTGGTCGGGATGGATGTTGCGCTGGGATGACTTCTCCTTTTATTTTGCCGGAGACACAGGCTATTCGGATGACTTCCGGAAAACGGCCCAAAGACTCGGAAGCCCAACATTGGCGGCTATACCCATAGGCGCATATGAGCCGAGAGATTTTATGAAATCAGCCCATTTAAACCCGGAAGAGGCGGTCAGGGCATTCAGGGATTTAGGGGCCAAATACGCATTTGGCATTCACTGGGGCACGTTCAAACTGACACTGGAGAAAATGGATGAGCCTCCGGCCAAGCTCAGAGCGGTGCTAAAGAAAGAGGGTGTTTCTGAAGATGTGTTCCGCGTCCTCACGCATGGTGAAAGCTGGGAGATGCCGTTATCAAAATAAAAGTCTCATTATGCGTTAAACAATATAATCGTCATCCAGCCGTCGTTAACTTCTTTGCAAGATAGCGTTGAAAATACCATATGGTGCGTTCTTTCGGGGAAAGCCTGCCCGGTATTGCGGCAGATGCTTTTGCGTTTTCGAAAATCTTACTAACTATAGGTTTGTCTTCATTATTGATGGCATCAAATCCTGCTTTAAGTTCTTTTGCGTATTCGTCTTTGCTGATGCCGTCCGGAACGGAGCCTGGGAAAATATCCACGCCCCAAAGGACTTTGACCTGACCGACCCCATGAGGTTGAAGCGACAACCAGAACGTTCTTTCAGCAACCACTGATACAACATGACTGGGAAAAACAGAGAAAAGCACGGCCTTGTTTTTTTCCTCTTCGGTGAGTTTCATATTCTTGATTTGGGTATGTGTTGTCCGCTCATAAGACTTGCCCGGAATACGGCCCTGCTCGTATAGGCTATAGGCGTCTCCGCCATGCAATGCATTGGCAAGTTCGGTAGGCATGGCAGGCTCGATGGTTTTCGAGTGGGCTACAAAAAGATGATAACCCTCCATGAAATTCTGAGCCAGAATCTTCCAGTTCGTATCCCAGATTTCCTCGGCCCTGAACAAGGTTTGATATTCACCCATTCGGTAATTCTGATAACGTGTGGCAAGCGTCTCCAGCCTTGGGTTGAGTGGAGGAGCATCCGTATCCAGATTTACATAAACCCACCCATTCCAGACGTCCAAAGCAAATTGAGGCAGGCAAACACTATTCTTTTGGAAGTTATCCCGCATATGGCTTGCGCCAACGAGCTGACCTTCAAGATTGTATGTCCATGCGTGATAAGGACAGCTGATACCAGCTTTGAGACGGCCAGCACCCTCAAGCAGTGTTGCCATCCGGTGTCGGCAGACATTAGACATCGCCCGAAGTCTTCCATCTTTATCGCGCAGAATGATAACCGGGTCGCGTCCAATCACCATGGTTTTGTAATCGCCGGGGTGGGAGAATTCGTCCTCTCTGCCAACGCAAAGCCACTCTTTTGAAAAAATCAGGTCGAGTTCGAGCTCCAGAAGTTCTGGCGATATGTAGGCCGCAGGGGGCGTGCCCTCTGCAAGTTCATCCGGAAGAGCTGCGTTAGCTTTAATGGCTTCAATGATTTCATGAACGGATTGATTAGGTTTCATAAAATTGGTCACCTAAACGTAGAGTGCATTTTTTATTTTAGTAATGCTCTCACTTAAATAAATCGTTGTCACTCCTTAAAGTGACAGAGGAGTGACAGTGGGGGCTCAGTTGCGCCCCCTGGCACCACGTCCCCACGGATACCCCCACCTTTTCTGTTATCTTTGATTTCTAACATATATGTTAATGTATTGAGGTATTAACATAAGGTGGGGAAAAACATGAAACGTCCGCAAGCAACGTCAACCACACAAATTGATAACGAACGCGTGCGGGTCGTGCGCTGGGATTTTGAAAGAGGTGCGGAAACCGGCTGGCACACGCACCCGATGGATTATATTGTGGTTCCGCTGACCACAGGTTCTCTGACCGCCGAATTACCTGATGGGAGTGAGGTTAAAACCGATCTTACCGCCGGCAATTCCTACAACCGCCCTGAAGGCGTGAAACACAATATCATCAATTCAAGTGATGGGCCGTTCAGTTTTGTCGAGATTGAGTTGAAATAGATAAGATTTCCGGTGGCAGTCAAATGGTCAGGGTTTTATGGCTGACGGGGCGATTGAGGGCCTTTTGCATCAGATCAGTTGCAATGTGAGCCCGGCCACCACCAGATACCGCAGTGTTTTTGCTGTCCCCACAATCACGATAAAGAGAACAAGCGGTGTCCGGAAAAAGCCGCTTGCAACCGTGATCGGATCACCGATGAACGGCACCCAGCTGAGCAAAAGACTCCATAGGCCAAACCGGCCATACCAGGTCTTGGCGCGTTCCAGTTGGCGGGTTCCTGCTGGAAACCATGTTCTGGATTTAAACCTCTCAAGCCCCCGGCCGAGATACCAGTTCACCACGGCGCCAAGCGTATTGCCGAGACTTGCGAAAAACACCAGCAAGACGACGGAATGCGTCCCGGATGATATCAGGACAGCGAGACCGGCTTCGGACTGCGCAGGAAGTATGGTCGCCGCCAGAAATGATGCGGTAAAAATTCCGGCATAGGCTGTTGGTTCTGTCAATTTGCCTGTTTCCTCGCCAGATACATGGCTCACCTGTTGAAATACGATATGGTAGTACCACATATAGCCATAGAAGTCGTAATCAGGGAGCATCTTTTATGTCGATACGTCCGGTCAGTCTCAGCAGTCAGGCGAAACCCACCATGGAAGGGGCTGGTGTTCACCTGCACCGTGTTTTCGGGTTTGGTGATACCGATATGTTTGATCCGTTTCTGATGATGGATGATTTTCGCAACGATGATCCTGATCAATACCTGAAAGGCTTTCCCTGGCACCCGCATCGCGGGATAGAGACCATCACCTATGTTCTCAGGGGAAATGTCGAGCATGGTGACTCACTGGGCAACAGGGGCGTGTTGAGTGATGGCGACGTGCAGTGGATGACCGCAGGTTCCGGCATCATCCATCAGGAAATGCCCACCGGCAACGAGAAGGGCCAGATGCACGGTTTCCAGCTCTGGGCCAATCTTCCCAGCCATCAGAAAATGTGCACGCCGCGATATCAGGATATCAAATCAGGTGATATATCCACGCTGACAGATGACGACGGCACCCATATCCGTGTTATTGCCGGTGACTACAGGGGATACAAGGGGCCGGTGGATGGCATTGATACCGATCCGTCCTATCTTGATATCACGCTCATGCCAAACGTGAAAAAGAGATTCCCCTTTGACACCAGACGTCAGGGTTTTGCCTATATTTTTGAGGGCAGTGCCGATTTCGGCAACGCATCGGCCCCGTTCGGTGTCAATGTGGAAAAGGAATTCAACGGCGAAGAGCTGAAGATCAGGGATCATTCCGGCAACCGTACGCTGGTCGTCTTTGGTGCCGGTGATGAAGTCGAGGTGACGGCCGGAGAAGAAGGCGTGCGTTTTCTGCTGATATCCGGGGCACCGCTTCGTGAACCGGTTGCCTGGCATGGGCCTATTGTCATGAACACGAGAGCCGAGTTGCACGAAGCTTTCCGCGAGCTCAATGCCGGAAGTTTTGTCAAGACCGGTGCCGAAGGATGGGTCAATTCAAGGGGCAGATAGGAGAGGCGAAGCCACATCTCCCGGCAACGGAAACCTGAAATCTCAGGACAGGGATAAAAGGATGATCCCGGCAGCAACGATGACAGCGGCGATCAGACGAGGCCGTGCCGGGCCCTCACCAAACCAGAACAACCCGATCATAGCCGCAAAGATCACCGACGTTTCCCTCAGTGCTGAAACCATCCCGAGCGGGGCCAATGTCTTGGCGTAAAGTGCAAGCCCGTAGGCAATCGCAGATAGCGCCCCGCCGGAAAGGCCGATCATCATCTGCTTGCGACTTAACGCACGCAGACGTTCCATCCGTGTGGTGAAAATAAAGATGACAATCAGCCCCTCGGCAATAAACAGCCAGGCGATATAGGAAAACGCTTTATCAGAGATGCGCACACCAAGACCATCCACCAGGGAATAGGCGGCGATAGTTGCGGCGGTGCCAAGGGCAAGCCCGACAGCCAGTAAAGGCCGCCCGGTGCTGGACGGCCTGAGGCTGAGAATCATGATGCCGGCAGAAACGAGCAGGAGGCCGGCCCAGCCTCCTGCCGAAAGCTCTTCGCCGAGAAAAAGATAGGCGGGAATTGCCACGAGAAGAGGCGTCGAGCCACGCGCAATGGGATAGACAAGCGACAAATCACCAAACCGGTAGGACATATTAAGCAGATAATAATACCCCCAGTGGATGATCGTTGAGGCGATGATATAGGGGAACATTTCAGGGTCAGGCAACGGCAGGAAAGGTGCGGCCGCCAGCGCCGGCAGGGTATGGCCTGTTGAAACCAGACCGAAAGTTACCGTCCGGTCAGCCGCCCCCTTGACCACGGCATTCCAGGTTGCGTGCATCAGGGCCGCAGCAAGGACAATGATGATGACGTCAGGTGTCATGATCCCCTGCCGAGGTAAGGCAAATCCTTATCCTCTCAGGAGGGCCAGGGAAGAGAATAGGTCTTGACGGTGGTGAAAAACTTCATTGCCTCAAGCACCCCTTCCTTGACACCATTGCCGGAATCCTTGATGCCGCCGAACGGAGACATCTCAATCCGGTAGCCGGGCTGTTCCCAGATATTCACGGTCCCGACATTCAGCCCTTCAATGTAATTGGTGGCGCGGATCAGATCATTGGTGCAGACGCCGGAGGAAAGGCCGAAGGACGTGCTGTTGGAAATCTTCATCACCTCGGCGTCATCATCCGGCACCCGGACAATCGGCACGATCGGCCCGAAGGTCTCTTCCATGACCAGATCACAGGCATGAGGCACATGGTCGATGACGATCGGCGGCAAGAGCGCTCCGTTGCGGCCCGGATGATAGAGGATTTTTGCGCCAAGCTTTTCCGCCTCAAGCACACGGTTTTCGAATAGTTCAGCGGCGTCCGCGCTGATGACACAGCCAAGCTGGACTTCCGGGTCCATCGGATCACCAAAGCGTATCGCCTTTGCTTTCTCAAGGATGAGAGGCACCACATCATCGGCGATGGATTCCTGGATCAGGATCCGTTTTACGGCGGTGCATCGCTGGCCGGAATTCCCGGTCGCGCCAGCCACCGCGATGGTGGCGGCCTTATCAAGATCATCCCCGGTAAGATCATTGAGCAGGATCAACGGATCATTGCCGCCAAGTTCAAGTGCGGTTCGTTTGTACCCGGCCTTTTCGGCGATCATCTTGCCCACCGGCACGCCGCCGGTGAAGGTGATGATATCAATGTCAGGGTTGGTGATCATCTCATCCCCGATATCCCCGGGCCAGCCGGTCACGATCTGGAACATTTCATGCGGCAGACCGGCCTCATACAGAATGTCGGCAAGGGTGATCGCGGTCAGGGGCGTCAGCTCGGTTGGTTTGCACACCATGCAGTTGTTGGTTGCAATCGACGGGGCTATCTTATGCGCCACCATGTTCAGCGGATGGTTGAACGGCGTAATGGCAGAGATGGTGCGAACAGGCTCTCTCTTGGTGAAAATCTTGCGGCTCTTGCCGTGGGGTGTCAGATCACAGGAAAATATCTGGCCATCATCCTGAATGGCCAGCTGACCTGCCAGGGTGAAAACATCATAGGACCGGCCGGTTTCATAAAGCGAATGCTGCTTGCAGATCCCGAGTTCCAGCGTCAGCCAGTGGGCGATTTCCTCACGACGTTCACGGATGAGTTCGGCGGCCCGGAACAGGATCTGCTGGCGTTCGTAACGGGTGAGTTTGGGCTGGTAGGCGGCCGCAATTTCAAACGCTTTACGTGCATGTTCGGCCGTGCCGGCGGGGACAGTGCCTATGACCTCGTTGGTATAGGGGTAACGCACCTCAACAACGTCATCGGTGAAGATTTTCTCGCCACCGATACGCATGGCTTCGTGGCGGATTTGTGATGGTGACATGGGGTTTTCCTCTATCTCGCTTGTGGTTGCGTGCGTTCTCTTTATTTCTTTCGAAAGTCAGGGCTCATTGCGCGGCGGCAATGGCGGCGTAGTAAAACGCATCGTAGTTTCGTAATTCCGGGGCGGAAGGCAGATCGATGCGGCGGTTCACGATAAAGGGCACGTCCTGTTCGGTCAGCCCGCCATGACTTCTGAGCGGTTCCTTCAGCGCGGCCAGATCATGCCTGTCTTCGGATGTGCCAATGGTCATGTTTTCATCGGATATAATGACAATATCGCCAATCCGGTCGGCGGGCAGATCAAATCTCCGCACAGCTTCTTCCCGGTCGATGGCCAGCATGATCCCGTCAATAGCATTGATCCGGCTGATGATATCGGCTTTTTGTGTCTCTTCCGGAAGATAAGCGGTGGCAAAAGAGCCGAGGGCACCATGATGCACAACATAAGGGTCGGTGATGGGCAGGATGACACGTGCCTCTGCCTTGCCAAGCCAGTCATCCAGCAGATCCTGCATATACACCACCGCCGGTTCGCCATTGGCATCATGCTTGGGTTTCATGCCGTGATCGGCCGTCAGGACAATAGCGGCTCCCATTTCATCCAGCTCGCCGATATACCGGTCCACCATGGCATAGAAATCCTTCGC
>CAZOLR010000056.1:0-8191 GCA_964580905.1 uncultured Hyphomicrobiales bacterium
TTGGATCCTGGCATGGGGCGGATACCCCCGTCAGCTGTGTACTTGCCTTTACGCGCACCGATGATGATCGCACCGGTAAGCGCGGCCCAGCCACCCACTGAGTGAACGATGGTCGATCCGGCAAAGTCACTGAAGCCCATTTCACTGAGCCAGCCGCCGCCCCATGTCCAGGAACCCTGAATAGGATAGATGATGCCGGTCAGTATCCCGGAGAAAACGAGAAATGTGGTGAGTTTGACACGTTCAGCCACGGCACCGGAAACGATGGACGCCGCAGCGGCGACAAAGACCATCTGAAAAAACCAGTCCGATGACGCTGCGTAATCGGTTCCGTCACCTGTGTAGCCTGCCTCGGTGATGGACGCATCCGCGGGTGACCATGGCATTAACGTGCCGATATAACCTGATACGTCCATGTACATCAGGTTATAGCCGCACAGCCAGTACATCAGCCCTGCGATGGAATAGAGACCGATATTCTTGGTGGACTGAACGGTTGCATTCTTGGAGCGCACCAGTCCGACCTCAAGCATGCAGAAACCTGCCGCCATGAGCATGACGATAAAGCCATGCACAAGAAATGACAGGCTGTTGAAAATAAACGCTGTTTCCGCATCCGGAGCAGCAAGCGCAGGAAGCGGGGCCAGCATAAGCCCAAAAGAGGCAAGGCTGGCAAATTTAGCAAAACGAAAACGAAACATTGGGGGTACTCCTTACTAATGCGTGCTTTACAAAGCGGCCTGGCCAACTTCACCGGTGCGGATCCGCATGGCTTCGCTCAGATCAAGGGTGAAGATCTTGCCGTCACCGATCCGGCCTGTATTGCAGACATCCTTGATCGCATCGGTGACCTTGGTGGCAAGTTTGCCTTCGACGGCCAGCTCAACCTTTATTTTCGGCATGAAATCTATGGTGTACTCAGCGCCGCGGTAAATCTCGGTTTTGCCTTTCTGGCGGCCATAACCCTGGACTTCAGAAACCGTCATGCCTGAAATCCCAATTTCACTGAGTGCCCGCTGGATATCTTCCATCCGGCCGGGCTGAACAATTGCGATGATATACTTCATCATGAGTTTCCTTTCATGTGTTTAACCTGACGGGGGCCAGGAACTATTTTTCTAATAACAGCTTGAAGTGACATGTAATCCTGCTTATTTTGCAGAAAGGTGATGCGTTTTTTGCATCACTAAGCATTTTAACCGGAGCCCCTGTCATGCGAGCGCTGATTAATCTGAAATATGTTGAGACCATCGGACGTGAGGGATCCATCCGCAAGGCGGCTGAAAAACTGGCGATCACGTCAACCGCCTTAAATCGTCGTATTCTCGCGCTTGAGGAAGAACTCGGATATCCGCTTTTTGAAAGGTTACCTTCCGGGGTCAGACTGAACACGGCCGGGGAAATCTTCGTGGATTTTGTCCGGAGACAGTTTTCCGATCTGGAACGTGTCAAATCGCAGATGGCGGATCTGGCTGGTATGAGACGTGGTCATATCACCATCATCAGCACACCAGAAGCGCTGAAAACGTTCCTGCCGGAACAGCTTTCGATCTATCGCCGTCAATACCCGCAGGTCACGTTTGAGATCCGGCGGGCCTTCGGCACGGAGTCTGAAGAGGCGCTCGCCAATCTTGAAGCGGATATCGCCCTGACCATGGAGCCGGTCAAATCACCGCAATTCAAGGTTATGGCAACCGCCCTTCAGAAAATACATGTGCTGATGGCCGCAGATCACCCGCTTGCCGGAAAAAGCGAGATGCGGCTCAGGGACTGCATCGGGTATCCTGTTATCCTGCCTTCGTCCAAGAATGGTCTGCGTCAGCTTATTGATCTCAGCCTGCTTATCACCCCTCTTCCACTTGGGGTTGTTGGCGAAAGCGACAGCCTTGATTTCCTCCATACCTACCTGCAGAAAGAACAGGCCCTGTCTTTTCAGGTTCCGATAGCCCATGACCCCTCCAGCGAAGGCAAATTAAAGGCGATCCCCTTAAGTGAGCGCGATATCAAACGGGGCGTGTTGCATGTAGGGCATCTGAAGGACCGGGTTCTTTCTGTCGCCGCCGCCAAATTCCTTGAACAGATCATGACCGCGCTTGCCGAAAACTTTCCTGAAACGTCCTGAGGAAATGTCAAACCGGGAACGCGGAGTATCAGGCTTCATCTTCTGAGATGATATTGCCGGGTTTCACCAAAAGCAGAAAGAGGAAGACAAGACCGGCAATGCCGGAAAAAAGGATCATTGCCTTGAAATAGATGCCGCTTCCCATCAGGAACAGCATGCCCCCGACACTCGGGCCGATAGCATTACCCAGCGCGCGCGGTGTTGTAATCCAGCCCTTGGCCCGGCCATAGACCTCAGCACGGAAATACATATTGGTCACGTAACCAAAAGAGACCGTCAGAATACCGTGCCCCATGCCGAACATCATCATGGCTATGATGACGTGATGCAGCTCTGCGCTCTGGGCAAGAAAAACCGATAGGGGTATCATGGCAAAGGCGATAACCCCTGTATATCTGGCATCGAAACGATGGCCGAATTTCATCTCAATCAATCTTCCGACAACCTGAAACGGGCCATAGAGACTGGCAAGCAGGACCCCTGTTTCTGCTCCGAATTGCTGACTGAACCAGTTGATCCACAGCAATGTCGTTCCTGCAAAAACCAGATATTCAAAAGCGCTGGATGACGCGAGGGTGATGAGCGCGATTTTTTCTCCGCGTGACATGGCCGACCAGCGGAAAGGCATGACTTCATCCTTTTTACGGCGTGCCCTGAAGTCGATGGAGCGATCAAGTCTCAGGGCCCAGAGCCCCATAGTCAAAAGGATGGACGCAATCACAACGCATGTCAGCACTAACCCGAAACCAGCCAGAAGCGGCGCAACAGAAATCCAGGTGATGGAACTGGCTACCCCGCCATAGAACGTGATGTAGGATATGTTCCTTCTGGCCCGGGGTTCATTCATCTGCACCGCCGCCCCGAAGGCGATTTCATAGGTGGTCATGGCAAAGGCAATGCCAATGGGGATCATGCAGAAGACAATCCACGTGAAAGAATGCACCAAAGGCAGAAGACACATGCCCATCGCACCAAGGAAAAACCCGCGTGCCATAACCCAGAGCGCCCCAAGCCTGTCAACAAGCCCCCCCACCGCCGGTGCCACCATGGCCTGCATCAGGAGACACCCGGTCAGCGCCGCAAGGATCTGACTTTCTTCAACCCCGGCATTGACCGCAAGAGGTGTTTTCAAAAGGGCAAAGACATAAAACATCAGGCCGTAGGCGATGATCTGGCTTATTCCCAGTGAATGAACAGGCACCCGGAGTTTTAGCCGGGAAGATGTTTCGTTTCGGGTCAATGTGATAAAACAATCTGTATGCTATTAATGTGGTCTTGACTATGCCCTGCCTGAATTCCAAAAAAAAGAAAAAAACCGGTCTTTTTCTCCTGTTTCCCCTGTCCATATTCCTAAAAGATACTTATCCTGCAACTAGCGTGATTTTCAGGGTGAAATAATGTCAACCATACTCGTAACCGGCGGCGCAGGTTTTATCGGCAGCAATGCTGCGCATCATCTGGCTTCGGCCGGTCACAATATCATTATTGCCGACCTTTTCGAAGACGACGATAAATGGCAGAACCTCCATCATCTGGCGCCGAAAGATATCATCACGGCAAAACAGCTTCCCGAATGGCTTTCGTCATCATCCGGCGATATTGACGGGATTGTGCATATGGGCGCTGTCTCCGCGACGACCGAGCGCGATACCAACCTGATTGTTGAGAGCAATTTTCAGCTCTCAAAACTGGTCTGGCTTACCGCCACCCGACTGAAAATCCCGCTAGTCTACGCCTCGTCCGCCGCGGTTTATGGTGATGGAAAAGAAGGGTTCAGCGATGATCCGTCGCTTATGCCCCGGTTGCGTCCTCTCAACCCATATGGCTGGTCCAAACTTGTCTTTGACCGCTGGGCATCAGCCGAAGCGGTGAGAGGAAATGCACCACCGAACTGGGCCGGACTCAGGTTCTTTAACGTTTACGGACCCGGTGAAGGCCATAAGGGGAGCATGAGGAGCCTTGTTCATAAATCCTTCTTTGATATCCGCGATGGCAACCCTGTCCGGCTTTTCCGTGACCATGGCGGCAAATACGGTCATGGCGAGCAGATGCGTGACTTTATCTATGTTCAGGATTGCGCCGAAATCATCGGCTGGCTTTTGACGGCAAACAGGGAAAGCGGCATTTTCAATGTCGGAACAGGTCAGGCCCGAAGCTGGAATGATCTGGCAAGGGCCGTCCAGGCATCCATGCCAAAACCGACCTCAATTGAATATATCGATATGCCGCAAAGCATAAGGGATCAGTATCAGGATTACACCTCTGCTGACCCGTCCCGGCTGAAATCCGCTGGATGGAACAGGGAATTCACAAATCTGGAAGATGGCATCGCGGACTATGTTTCGAATTATCTTTTGCCGGGAAAGGTGAACTGAAACCGGAAACTTCCCGGAGATAACAATCAGGTGCAGAAATTTCTTTCCTGCCGTCTTTATCCGCTCCATATTTATCCATGAACGTATTAATGCAAGGTCACGAACATTATGAATTTACGATTTGGTATCGGACAGTCTGTCCGTCGTCTTGAAGACGCCTCACTTCTTACCGGCCAGGGACAATACACGGATGATCATTTTCCGGGCGAAGGTCTGGCGGTTGCGTTTTTGAGGGCGCCTTTTGCCCATGCCAGATTGACGGAACTCGATCTTTCTGCGGCGCGCAAGGCCGAGGGGGTGCATCTCGTTGCCGGTCAGGCAGATCTCGATACAGATCAGGTTGGCGAAATACACTGCCAGCACTATGTTCCGTGGTTTGATGGTCGTGAGATGACCGAAACGACAAAGACACCAATGGTGCGCGATATCAATCGATATGCCGGTGATATAGTTGCCATGGTGGTTGCCGATACCCGCCAGCAGGCGAAAGACGCCGTTGAGCTCATAGCGATGGATTTCGAGCCGATGGCGGCTGTAACCGATGTCTATGCGGCCCTTGCTGATGATGCGCCACAGCTTCATCCGGAATATCCGGGCAATCTGGCTTTTGAATGGCATGCGGGCCGCGTCGAAGAAGCCCGGGACGCAATATTGAAAACAGAACAGGCAAAAAAAGACGGCTATCACGTCATGTCCATTGATGTGATCAATAACCGGATACTTACCAATGCCATGGAAACACGCCCGATGGTGGCCATGCCGCTGGATGACGGGGAAGACGGGCTGAAAATCTGGACAGGATCACAAGGTGTTGTCGGGCTTGGTGAACAGATTGCCACAGCGCTCAACCTGGATCGTGATCAGGTTCATCTTCTGACAGATGATGTTGGCGGCGGTTTTGGCTTTAAGATTTTTCTTCACCCGGAACAGGTCTGTATTGCCTGGGCGGCCCGCAAACTGGGAAAGATGGTCCGGTGGCAGCAAGACCGGAGCGAAGCGTTCATATCAGACCTTCATGGCAGGGATAACCGGTCTGTTGCAAGGGCCGTCGTCACGGATCAGGGTCGCATCGAGGCGCTTGAGGTGACGGTTCATGCCAATATGGGCGCATGGCTTTCCAATTTTGGTGTCTATATCCCTACCCTTTCCGGAAGCCGCACGCCGACAGGGGTATATGATATCCAGAATGCAGGCCTGATCGTCAAAGGGGTGATGACAAACACGCCTGCAGTTGATGCGTATCGTGGGGCAGGCAGGCCTGAGGCGAATTACCTGCTGGAACGCCTGATGGACCATATCGCCCACACTCTTGGACTTGACCGTTTCGATGTGCGCCGCAGGAATTTGATCAGAGCGGAACAGATCCCCTATCCCATGGTTCTTGGCGGCACTATCGACAGCGGTGACATGCCCGGCCTGATGGAAGATGCGCTTGAAAAGGCAGACTGGAAAGGTTTTGCTGAACGAAAGCAGGAAGCGGCCTCCCGCGGCAAAAAACTCGGTTTTGGGCTGTCCATGTATCTTGAGCAATGTGGCGGTGGTGAGGAAAACAATATCGAGTTTGAATTCACCCATGACGGGAACCTGACGGTCTATGCCTCACAGCATGATAACGGCCAGGGGCATCGCACCACACTTACCCAGATTGTCTCGCACACGCTGGGATATGACGCAGATAAAATTCATATTATTCAGGGAGATTCGCGCCGGACACCGAGGGGCACAACAGGTGGCGCAAGAATGACCGCTGTTCTCGGATCCACCGTCGCCGAGGGGGCTAAGGCTGTCATTGCCCGGGCTAAAGAAGATGCGGCGGCTTTACTCGAGGCGGACAAGGCTGATCTGGGTTTCGAAGATGGTGTTTTTTCAGCCCACGGCACCAACAGATCTGTGTCCATCATGGAACTTGTCACCAATGCCGGCACGGATAGCGAAACACATCCCTACAGCCTGAAGCAGAGTTACGCCACCAAAGGGGCGTCTTATCCCTATGGATGTCATATTGCCGAAATCGAGGTTGACGCTGTGACGCTTGTGCCTCAAATAGTCAGATACACGGTCGTTGATGATTTTGGTGTTGTTCTTAATCCCCTGACCCTTGAAGGCCAAATTCACGGCGGCATAGCGCAGGGTATCGGTCAGGCGCTTTATGAATATCTGCCCTATGATGAAGACGGCCAGTTACTTGCCGGATCTCTGATGGATTACACCCTTCCCCGGGCGGATCATCTGCCAAATTTCAGCATCTTCACCCGGAACACCCCTTGTCTGAACAATACCCTGGGGGTAAAGGGATCTGGTGAGGCAGGGGCTATTGGCGCCCCGCCTGCGGTTATATCAGCGCTCTGTCATGCGCTTGAAATCGATCACATTGATATGCCGGCAACACCTGAGGCCATCTGGCAAAGAATGCAGCGCGAGAGCAGGTCTTAGAGGAACAGTCTCAATTCTCTATTTCAACAATTTCAGGAAGACCGAAGATTGACGCGGTGTCCTCCCCTTTTTCAAGTCGGTCGAGAACATCGGCTTCGAAGGCCAGTCTCTCTTTTGCTGTTTTCAGCACAGTTTCATGGCGGGCGAGCGGCACGACCGCAACACCATCATCATCGCCGATGATAAGGTCACCGGGATGAACCGATACACCGCCACAGGAAATAGCCCCGTCGATGATCCCGCCCCAGCCTTTTGACGGTCCCGCAGGGCTTGCCGCAACAGCAAAGATGGGAAAATCATCTTCCTTCAGTTCTGCAAGATCACGCACAGCTCCATCCAGAACAACACCGGCGACTTTCCTCCGCCGGGCAAGGCTTGTCAGGATACCGCCCCATACGGCCCTGTTTTCAAGACCACCGCCATTAATCACCAGCACGTCACCGGGCTCCAGAAACGAGATGGCGGCATGAATGGCCGCATTGTCACCTTCCACGGCATCAACGCATCTGGCCTGACCAACAAGCACCGTTCCCGGCGATAGAGGCTTGATACGTGCCGCCATGACCTGTTGTCTGTTCATGCTGTCACCAGCTATGGCAGAGGGAATTTTCTTCCATTCGGTTATTTCTTTGTCTGAAATCCGCTCAAATGAAATGGGATGATATCGCTGAATGCTCATCAGCTTTTCTCACCTGAACCGAAGCCTGAACCCGGGCGGGTGTATTCCGGTCTTGCCGGGGCAAAGATATCAAAAATCAGCGCCCCTTCAGGGCCAGCGATAATGCCGTGTTCCACATCACCCGGCGCAACCCAGAAATCACCTTTGGCAACGCTGATTTCCTGCCCGCCCTGTATTCGTGTCGCGCTGCCTTCTATCAGCAGGCTCCATTGTTCCTGGGGATGGCTGTGCAGTTTGCCTTTGGCGTTGGGTTCAAGGCGGACCACCGAAACCATGGACTGATCAGCCGCAAATATATGGGTTGATATACCATCTGCCAGTTCGCGGAACATTCCGGCGTCAAGGTTGTTGAGGGAATAAAAATTACTCTGCTGATCCGACATGGGGTCCTCCTTAGACATTATTGTTCTGTTTTAACTGAAGACAAAGTTTGCCTGAACTTAAATCGCCAACGCAATTCAGTTAACCGTTACAGGCCCGGAGATAAAAAACAAGAGAAGAATGGCGAGAGTGACGGGACTCGAACCCGCGACCTCCGGCGTGACAGGCCGGCGCTCTAACCAACTGAGCTACACCCCCGCA
>CAZOLR010000057.1:0-8027 GCA_964580905.1 uncultured Hyphomicrobiales bacterium
GAAAAAGATACCAGCAGTTGAGTTTCTATCGGCTTTTCTGCTAAATTTCTGCTAGATGTAGACCCTAAACCTATTACAACAGAGATAGACCATGGCAGGGCATTCCAAATTCAAAAACATTATGCACCGGAAAGGTGCGCAGGACGCTAAGCGGGCAAAGGTATTTACCCGGCTGATCAAGGAATTGGCCGTGGCGGCGCGGGGTGGGATTGATCCTGAATCCAACCCGCGACTCAGAACCGCTCTTTCAGCCTGCCGGGCTGCAAACATGCCAAAGGATAATATTGAGCGTGTGCTCAAAAAGGCCGAAGGTGGTGACGGCGATAACTACGACGAAATGCGATATGAAGGATATGGCCCGGGCGGGGTTGCGCTTATCGTTGAAGCGTTAACCGACAACCGGAATCGAACGGCCTCTGAGGTCAGGGCGACATTTAACAAATTCGGCGGCAACCTTGGTGAAACTGGCAGCGTCAATTTCATGTTTGACCGGGTCGGGCAGATAACTTACCCCGCCGAAACAGCTGATGCCGAAACAATGTTTGAGGCGGCGCTGGAAGCCGGGGCAGATAATGTTGAAAGCGATGATGCCGGACATGAGATCACGACCGCACCAGAAGATTTCAATACCGTGCGTGAAATGATGGAAAATCAGTTCGGAGCACCGGAAGAATCAGGGCTTGCCTGGAAACCACAGAATACAACACCGGTTAATGAAGATCAGGCCCAGACACTGATGAAACTCCTGACAGCTCTTGATGATCTCGACGATGTCCAGAGTGTCGCGTCAAATTTTGACATTGATGATGACGTAATGGCGAAACTCGCAGGCTGATCCAAGGCCATTCCTGATGACACCCAACAAAGGGGGGCGAATTGCGTATCTGCGGGATAGATCCAGGTCTCAGAAACACCGGATGGGGCATCATCGATATCGTTGGCAGCAGCCTTAAATGGGTGGCTGATGGTGTCATTCGCCCTGATCCCGGTTGCCCTGATGCCGAGCGTCTTCTGATCATCCATCGTGACCTTTCTTCTGTTCTGGCTCTGCATAAACCTGAACAGGCCGCGATCGAGGAGATTTTTGTTGCCCGGAATGCGATGTCTGCTCTCAAACTTGGCATGGCAAGAGGTGCTGCCCTGGTGGCGCTGGCTGAATCCGGGCTGAAGGTTCAAAATATTTCTGCCCGCCGCGTGAAGCAGAATCTGACCGGGTCAGGACGCGCTGATAAAAATCAGATCACCAGCATGGTTTCCCGCCTGCTCGGAGTGGCGCCAACATCTTCTGACGCAGCGGATGCGCTGGCTATAGCTATCGCCGCCAGCAATGATAGTGGCATCCTATCAGAAAATGATGAAGGCAGTTCGCTTGATCAGGCGATTGCCCGTGCGTTGGCAAAGGAAAACATATCATGATTGCGCGACTTTCCGGCACACTGGTTGAGGCAGGGGAAACCCACGCTGTTATTATGACAGGAGGGGTTGGTTACCTTTTTCAGGCGACAAGCCGTTGCCTTGCTCAGATGGGCGGTGTCGGCGCGGAGGTGATGATTTTAATTGATACCCAGATCCGGGATGACCGGATCGTTCTGACCGGGTTTTCCAACGCCGGGGTCAAGGATGCCTTTGCCCTGTTGCAGACGGTTCAGGGTGTTGGTTCTAAAGCCGCGCTTTCCATTCTTTCCGCGCTCAGCCCTGATGAGCTGATGCTGGCGATATCCGCCGGTGACAAGGCGATGATCACCCGGGCTGACGGGGTGGGGCCTAAACTTGCCCAGCGAATTATCAATGAGCTTGGTGAAAAGGTTTCAGGTCTCACACTGGGTCCGCAGGCCACGTCTGCTGACGCCGGCGGCACGGATCAGGCGGCGATGCGCGATGCTATATCCGCTCTGGTCAATCTCGGATATGGGCGGGCGGAGGCTCATGCTGCGGTTGTTTCCGTATCAGCGGGCATGGCAGGGGCGTCGCTGGAAGTTCTCCTCCCGGCGGCTCTTAAGGAGCTTGGCCAATGAGCGACGATAAAAGGCTGGTCAGCCCCGGGCTGCAACAAAGCAGTGAAGACAGTTTGCGTCCGTCCCGGCTGGATGATTTCATCGGTCAGGGGCAAGGCCTTGGCAACCTTGCGACGTTCATCACGGCCGCAAAAGGGCGTAAGGATGCCATGGATCATGCCTTGCTTCACGGGCCGCCAGGGCTTGGCAAGACAACGCTTGCGCAGATAATTGCCCATGAGCTTGGTGTAGGTTTCCGTGCAACGTCTGGCCCGGTTATTGCCCGTGCCGGTGATCTTGCGGCCCTGCTTACTAATCTTCAGCCAAGAGATGTTTTGTTCATCGATGAGATACATCGCCTTAATCCTGCCGTAGAAGAAGTGTTATATCCGGCCATGGAAGATTTTCAGCTTGATCTCATCATCGGAGAAGGTCCTTCGGCACGGTCGGTGCGGATTGATCTGCCGCCGTTTACATTGGTTGGCGCCACAACCCGTTCGGGATTGCTGACAACGCCGCTACGTGACCGGTTTGGAATCCAGATGCGAATGCAGTTCTACACCCATGATGAGCTGAAGATCATTCTGCTGCGACTGGCAGGAAAGCTTGGCATGCCGCTAACCGACGACGGGGCGGCAGAAGTTGCCCGCAGGTCTCGCGGAACACCCAGGGTGGCCGGACGTCTTTTGCGCAGGGTGCGTGATATTACCGCGGTTGCCGGTGCCGAAGAGGTTGGCGCCGAAGAGGCTGATGCGGCACTTGTCAGGCTTGGCGTTGACCGTGCCGGTATGGATGCGATGGATCGGCGATATCTTGAATGCCTTGCCCAGAACTACGGAGGGGGGCCTGCCGGGGTGGAAACCCTGGCCGCTGTTCTGGCGGAACAGAGAGATGTGCTTGAGGAAGTGATTGAGCCTTATCTGATGCAGACAGGTCTTCTTATGCGGACACCAAGAGGGCGTTGCCTGTCGCGATCAGGGTGGGAGTATATCGGCCTTGAACCACCCAAAGGGGCACAGCTTGACCTTCTTTCAGGAGGTGATGCAGATGAAGGCTGAGAAGATTGATCTTGAAACCGTCATGAATGGCTGGCTTGAAGATGATGCACATATCTATCCCTTGATGGTTCAATACGAGGATACGGATGCGGCGGGCATTGTCTATCACGCCAATTACATCAACTTTGCTGAACGGGCGAGAACTGCGCTGCTGCGGTGTATGGGGGTGGACATGAATGACCTTATTCATCGCGGTGAAATCATTGTCATCAGCAGCATCGGAATCGAGTATAAAAACCCTTCGGTCATCGGCGAGGGGCTTTTTGTTCGTACGGATGGCTTTCGTCTGGGGGGGTCAACGCTGAATATGCGGCAGGTCATTGGCGCTGTGGACGGCTCGATACGGGCGGCGCTTGATGTCCGGGGGGCATTTGTTGCCGCATCAGGGGGAAAACCGATCCGGATCCCTGAAGATGTCCGGGCACGCATGACGAAATTTATGTCAATACATCAGGTGAGCTAAAGCAAAGAGGGTATCATGCAGGAAGGCATCGAAACGACATTATCCGTAACCAGCCAGGATCTCAGCATCTGGGGTCTTTTTCTGGCCGCAGATCTGGTGGTCAAGGCAGTCATGCTGTTGCTGGTTCTGGCCTCGATATGGTCCTGGGCGATCATCTTCGAGAAGCTCAAGTCTATCAGGCGTGAATATAGTTTCGCCGATGACTTTGAAGATGATTTCTGGTCTGGCGGGGCGCTCGATACACTTTATGATAATCTTGGTGCAGAACCGCAAGGCGTCATGCCGCGGGTGTTTTCCTCTGCCATGCGGGAATGGCGGCGGGCCAACGGCCGCAGTGCAAATGGCCAGAATGGTGTCCATTCACTTTCCCAGCGGATTGAGCGGACCATGTCAGTCACAATTTCAAGGGAATTGGCCCATCTTGAGAAAGGGATGATTTTCCTCGCTTCCGTCGGGTCTGTTGCGCCATTTGTGGGGTTGTTTGGCACCGTCTGGGGGATCATGAACTCCTTCCAGTCCATCGCCCAGTCAAAAAACACCTCACTTGCGGTTGTTGCACCCGGGATCGCTGAAGCTCTTTTTGCAACCGCTCTGGGGCTGGCGGCGGCTATTCCGGCAGTCGTCGCTTATAACCGCTTTTCAAGTCAGATCGAAAATCTGGCATCCCGGCTGGAAATGTTCAGTGGTGAATTCAGCACCTTGCTGAGTCGTCAGCTGGACGAAAGGTAAGACGCAAATGGGTGTTCAGCTCGGATCTTCCGGCCAGAGACGAGGCCGACGGAAACTTCGACCCATGGGGGAGATTAATGTGACCCCCCTTGTCGACGTCATGCTGGTATTGCTGATTGTATTTATGGTGACGGCACCGCTGCTGACTGTTGGTGTCCCGGTAGAGTTGCCAAAAACGAAAGCATCCCAGATTTCAGATGACCAGACGCCGATTGTGGTGACGATCAAGCCAGATGGCGAAATCGCCCTTCAAAACCGGATTATCACCTTTGAGGAACTCCTGCCAAGACTTGAAGCGGTGGCCCGGGCCAAACCTGAAACACGGGTTTTTGTCCGTGGCGATAAAAAGGTGGCCTACGGGGAGGTGATAGAGGTCATGGGCCGTATTCAGGAAGCGGGTTTCAGCCGTGTTGCGTTGATCACGAAACTGCCGGAAGAGAATTAAAGCATGATGGTACGCGGCTCGGCCATAGGTCAGTCTATTGCTTTTCACGTCATCATCGTGGCCGTATTCTTTTTGGGTATGCCGCTTCTTAGCCGTGACCTTGCACCTGAACAGCCGATATTGACTGTTGATATCGTTCAGACACTTGATAATACAAATCTGAATGAGGGGGTTGAGGGAAAAACCGAACCGGAACAACAGCAAGTTGAGGACGCGCCGGAGAAAACGCCGCCGCCACCTGCGCCACCACCCGCTCCGCCTCCCCCCGCACCGACACCTGCCCCGGCTCCCCCTGAAGCAAAGACTGTGGCCGATGATGCGGTGCCATTGCCGTCACCAAAACCGCAACCCAAAAAGGCGCCGCAATCTGCACCTCCCAAACCCAAGGTCAAACCTGTTGCCGTGGAAGCACCACCACAGCGTCCGATCAGCAAATCACCGGATTATAAGAAGAAAAAGGAACAGCAGCTTCAGCTTGCAAGCAATTTGCAGAATTTGATCGACAACAAATCCCAGCGAAAGCGTGAGGAAGAAGAAAAGGAAGACAAAAAGAAAAAGACAGAGGACAAGCTGAAGAATATTCTCGCCACCCAGCAGGACAAGAAAAAAGAGGATGAAACCAAAGCCGAAACCAAGGACAAGGTCGCCAAGCTTGTCGGTCAGGCGCTGAATGCACCAAAGGCAACATCAGGGCCGCTTGGAATGTCGGTCATTGACCAGTTGCGGAGCCATCTGGCGGTATGCTGGTCGCCCCCGCCCGGTGCTGCCGGCGCAGATGCCCTTATTGTTGACATAATTGTGCGGCTTAATGCAAAGGCGGAGGTTGAATATGTTGGTATTGTCGATGCATCCCGGTACAAAAACAACCAGACGTTCAAAGCGGCTGCGGACGCCGTCATGCGGGCTGTTTTTGAGTGCAGCCCCCTGCCGCTCCCATTGGAGAAGTTTGAAACCTGGAAAGAATTGCAATTTGAGTTCAATCCGCGTTTTATTACCCGTAACTGAAACCCGTAGCTTGAGTATGGCCGACAGATGATTGCTGTATATACACAACGATTTTTCCTGACCTTTGCGTTGATGCTGTTTGCGTGCCTTGCGTCGGCCCAGACGGAAAAGATTACAATCACGGAAGGCAGTATTGAACCCACACCTATTGCCATCGCCGATTTCACCGGACCTGATGGCAAGCCAAGTGATCTGGGGCGCACAATTGCTGAGATTATCGCCAATGATCTCGCAGGTTCAGGGATGTTCCGGAACGAGGAATCGGCGGCGCTGATCCCGCCCCCGTCGGATCCGTCGATACGCCCTGATTTTTCAGAATGGGAGCCGCTGGGTGTCAAGGCTCTTCTGGTCGGGTCAGCCTCACAGAACACCAACGGCATGGTCGAAGTGGTTTTTATTCTGTGGGACGTGGTAACCGAGCGTGAAATCGTCGCCGGGGATGGGGAAACACCATCAAGCGGTGTCCGGCGGATTTCACATCAGATTGCTGATCTTGTTTTTGAAAGCTGGACCGGAGATGAAGGGTATTTTGACACCCGCATCGTTTATGTCGAAGAAAGTGGTCCGGCAGACCGCCGGATAAAGAAACTGGCCATCATGGATCAGGATGGCCATAACCACACCTATCTGACGAATGGATCCTCTCTTGTCCTGACCCCCCGGTTTTCACCGCAGGTTCAGGAAATAGCATATCTTGATTATTTCAATGACAATCCGAATGTCTATCTGATGGATGTCAGTTCAGGTAAATCAGAACTGCTCGGAACATTTCCGGGAATGACTTTTGCCCCGCGGTTTTCCTTTGACGGGAAAAAACTGATCATGAGCATGGCAAAGAACGGCCTGACCGATATTTTTGAGATGCATCTTTCAACCCAGCAGATGCGCCAACTGACAAAAAGCCCATCCATTGACACCTCCCCGTCGTATTCACCAGATGGCCGGCAGATCGTTTTCAATTCAGACAGGTCAGGGAGCCAGCAGATCTATGTCATGGACAGCAATGGCAAGAATGTGCGCCGCATCAGTTATGGAAAAGGCCGTTATGCAACCCCTGTCTGGTCACCGCGAGGAGATATTATTGCCTTTACCAAAATGTATAAGGGCCAGTTCTATATCGGCGTGATGAACACAGACGGTACGGGTGAGAGACTTCTCGCCAAGGGATTTCTGGTTGAGGCCCCGACCTGGGCACCGAATGGCAGGGTGCTGATGTATTTCAAGCAAAACCCGACGGGTGATGACGGAACAGGCGGGGAAACATATCTCTACCGTATTGATATAACCGGCTTCAATGAACGAAGGATAGTAACGCCTACTTTTGCCTCGGATCCGGCATGGTCACCAAGATTGCCGTGATTCGACGGATATCTATAAAAGGCAACAGTTTTTATCTTAACAAAAGGAAATAATGCTGATTTAGAGTGATAACAGCAATAATTTGACATATTCCTCAACAATATGGTTGTTTTGTCATGTTGTATTATGTAAAGAAGTGTTTAGTTTAATGGGATTTCATACGCCGGCAGCTCCGGCTAATTCACGGGAGTGTATAAATGATCCAACGCATATTCCCTGTCCTTGCTGTTTTGACATTGCTGGCAGCATGTGAAACCGCACCAAAGGACGCAGCTGATGCAGCAGGTTCTGGGGCGTCATCTTCATCATCTGATTCTTCCACAGTTTCTTCTTCATCCTCATCTGAAAGTTCAGCCGCAACGATGACCAAAGCGGAAGAGCTCATCAAGATTGGTGATAAAGTTTATTTCGATTATGACAGTTCCGCCCTTTCCGATGATGGTAAGGCAACACTCGCAGCCCAGGCCGCTTTCCTCAAGGCTAACCCTTCCGTTCGCATTACGGTTGAAGGCCATTGCGATGAACGGGGCACACGCGAATATAACCTTGCTCTGGGTGAACGTCGCGCTTCCGCGGCCAGAGATTACCTTGTCGCGCAAGGCATCGACAACGCACGTATCAAGATTATTTCCTACGGCAAAGAGCGTCCGGCATTTATAGGGTCAAACCCATATGCCTATTCCAAAAATCGCCGTGCGGTGAGCATTATTCGCTGATCTGGCTCACACAACACATCTTTTAAAGCCTGTTGCATCACCTGCAGCAGGTTTTTTTATGCCCTGATTAAAAATATGCCGGGCTTGAATTCCCGTTGTTGACGAGGTTTTTTACTTTTTCACCCGGATACTGAAAAAAGGGCATGGTCAGGCTTTCCCTGAAAAGACAGGTGCAGATAAATTTCGTCATAGAAAATAAATCCCCCACAAAAGGGATTTCGTTAAGTATAAATTAACCCTTTTTAGGTAGCATGATCG
>CAZOLR010000058.1:0-7919 GCA_964580905.1 uncultured Hyphomicrobiales bacterium
ATCATCTTCCGTCTCCTCAGGACGCAATCTTGTCGGCACCGCTGGCCTTGTGTTTGAGCCAGGCATCAATGCGTTCGGCGGCATCACGTCCGTCCCGAACGGCCCAGACAACAAGCGAGGCGCCACGAACAATATCACCCGCGGCGAAAACACCATCGACGCTGGTCATCATCGATTTCCAGTCAATCGCGATGGTCCCCCAACGTGATACCTTCAATCTGGGTTCGGCGAACATGGCCGGAATATCCTCGGGATCAAAGCCCAGCGCCTTGATCACCATATCCGCAGGCTTGGCGTATCCGGACCCTTCGATGGGTTCAGGCACCCGGCGGCCGGTCGCATCCGGCTGACCAAGATGAATTTTCGAGCAACGCACCGCCGCCACCTCGCTATCACCGTCAAAACCATCCGGCTGTGTCAGCCATTCAAAAACAACGCCTTCTTCTTCGGCATTCATAACCTCACGTACGGAACCGGGCATGTTGGCCCGGTCACGGCGATAAAGACAGGTCACGCTGGCGGCATCCTGACGGATCGCGGTACGCACGCAGTCCATAGCCGTGTCGCCACCCCCGATCACCACCACATTACGGCCCGTGGCGGAATAGGTTTTCTGCTCGGCGGAGGTGAGTTTATCCCCCATGCCAAGGCGGTTGGATGCGGTGAGGTAATCAAGGGCCGGAATAATGCCGCCCAGGTCGTCACCTTCAGCCTTGAGATCACGGGCCTTGTAGACACCTGTTGAAATAAGCACCGCGTCATGTTTCTCGCGTATCGCGCTGAAAGTGATATCGGTGCCGATATCGCAATTCATCGTGAAGCGGACACCGGCATCCCTCAGCAATTTTTCGCGCCGCTCAACAACATGTTTTTCAAGTTTGAAACCGGGGATTCCATAGATAAGCAAACCGCCGACCCGGTCATATCGGTCGTAGATTTCAACCTGATATCCGCGCCGCCGGAGCAGATCTGCCGCCGCCAGGCCTGCCGGACCCGCGCCGATAATACCCACGCTTTCCGCACGTTCTTCGCGCGGCAACGGGGGCTTGACCCAACCGTTTTCAAAAGCGGTTTCGGTGATATGTTTTTCCACCGCGCCGATGGTCACGGATTCAAATCCCTTTTCCAATACGCAGTTGCCTTCACATAAGCGATCCTGCGGGCAAATACGGCCACAGATCTCCGGAAAGGTATTGGTGGCAGAAGACACTTCCCATGCTTCCTGCATCCGGCCTTCAGCCGTTAGCATCAGCCAGTCGGGAATATTGTTATGCAAAGGGCAGTTTGTCTGGCAGAAAGGCACGCCGCACTGCGAGCAACGCGACGCCTGCATGGTCGCCGCCGCCTCCGAAAACGCGTCGTAAATTTCATCGAAATCCTCTTTGCGCGCATCCGCGCCACGCTTTTCCGGCATGGCCTTTTCGGTTTGCACAAATTGAAGCATGCGATCAGTGGTCATTGCTCAATCCCCAAGGTGATTTCGAAAGAAAAAGTCCTGGCGGAACATGAAGATCTGTCCGTCCACCTGTTATTTATATATCTCGCTCAATAAAAGGTCAACATATTTACCCTTTTTACGCCCCTCTTCCCGCCTTCATGTTCATTTTCAAGTGTGATCATTTATTGGAATTAATATTTAAGTCCGAATCGGCCCTAATTAAAACTTGCCCAAACTTATGAAAATAGGTGGGATGAGTGTTCTTTAGTTCTGATATACGGTATAAGGGTACGGAATTACGCGGGAGGTTTAAGAACGCATGATTGAACAGATCCTTCTCATCGCTGTTCTTCAGGGGATTACGGAATTCCTTCCTGTATCGTCTTCCGGCCATCTTAATCTGCTTCACGGACTTTCTATCCAGCCCGACCAGGGCCTGACCATGGATGTTGCCGTTCATATGGGCACGCTGGTTGCGGTGGTGATGTACAACTGGCGGGATATCAATCGCATGTTCCTGTCATTTATCACCATGGGACGTCATTATCGTGAGTATTATGGCGTAGCGGTATCAGCCTTTATTGCAACAATCCCTGTCCTGATTGCCGGCTTTCTTTTAAACCAGCACCCAGCTCTTCTGGAACTTCTGCGCAGCGTTGAAGTTATCGCCTGGGCCACCCTTGTGTTCGGAATATTACTGGGATTTGCCGACCGGTCAAAAGGGCACCGCCGGTTCACAACAACGAGCATGATTGATGCGATCTGTATTGGTCTGGCGCAGGTTCTTGCCCTCATCCCCGGGACCAGCCGTTCCGGGATCACCATGACCGCGGCAAGAGGGTTGGGATTGAGCAGACGGGCCGCGGCAAGATTTTCAATGATCCTTTCCATCCCGGTCATTCTGGGGTCGGGCGTGTTGAAAGGGCTTGACCTCATGGCTGTGGGCGGTGGCGAGAAATGGGTGGAGATCACCCTCGCCGCACTGATATCGATGGTGGTTGCGCTGGGCTCCATCAATGCCATGATGGCGATCCTTCAGCGGGTTGGCTTCATGCCTTTCGTCATCTACCGGGTCATTCTGGGGCTGGGGCTGTTAGCCATGGTGTATCTGGGCTAACGCGCTGAAAACCTGCCGCCCGGCCGGAACCTTTCAAGATATCCGGGAACAACAAGGCTGATCGGTGTCGGCGTAATCCCGAGGTCTTTGAGCCCTTTGGCACGATCATCAACGATATTATCAAGTTTGAGCTGATTGAGCTGGTCGCGTGTCACCGGAGGGTTCGGCAACAAGCCCAAGGGGATAGCGGCAAGTGACATCACCCCGAACGGAACAGGGATCAGGGCACGGCGACGATGGATCTCTTTAAGGATATAGGCCATGGTATCGCGGAAGGTCATCTGTTCCGGCCCGCCGAGCTCATAAATCTGGCCGGCGGTGGTGCCAGTGGCAAGCGCGGCTCTCACCGCACCGGCGACATCACCGACAAAGACCGGCTGAACCAGATTATTGCCACCACCAATAACCGGCAGGCCCGGGGACAGCACCGCCATTCTGGCAAATCTGTTGAAAAACCCGTCCCCTTCGCCAAAAACCAGCGACGGGCGGAGTATCGTTGCCCGGGGAAAGGCTTTACACAGGTTTTCTTCCCCCTGCCCTTTGGATGCCGCATACCGGATATGAGAGGACGCATCAGCCCCGATAGCCGAAAGATGCACCACCTTGCCAAGGTTCAGCTCCGCCGCAAGGCGACCGATACGGCCCGGCAGTTCTGCCTGGAGGGCTGAAAAGCTCTGACGGCCATTTTCGGCCAGAATACCGATGGTGTTGACCACCGCATCAGCCCCTGACATGACCCCAGCCAGTGCTTTTTCATCCAGCGCATCGCCCGGAAAAACAGAAATCTGCCCGACACTGCCCATGGGTTTGAGAAATTTGGCCCGGTCCGGATTGCGGGCAAGCACCTTGATCCGCGCGCCTTCTTCCGCCAGCACTTCGACAATTCTGCGCCCGATAAACCCTGTTGCGCCTATGATGGCGATGGTTGAACCCTTAAGCTCCATCCTTATCCCTTCTCTCAATCCCGGGAGGCCGAAATGGCCCCATGACGTTTCATCATAACAACATCATACATACCCCGTTATTTATATAGGGCCGCAAGGGGGATCTGCACAGGGCATTTTTTCGCATCCGCCACAAAGGAAAACAATTGACAGCGGCGTCGTGGTGATTAATGTTGCGTCAATTCATCCGTTCCTGTGCCCAGGTGGCGGAATTGGTAGACGCGCTGGCTTCAGGTGCCAGTGGCCGCAAGGTCGTGGAAGTTCGAGTCTTCTCCTGGGCACCATAAACCTCATCACATCATGTGCTAAAACATTGTGATTAAGGATGTTTAGTCAAAATTATGCCCATTATCGAAACTGGTATGCAGATATCCGGGCACCCAAAACAGTTTCGTTGTAATCAATTATGCTTTTCCCGCCAGTAGCAGCACCGGCAACGACATGAAGCGGCAGCAAATGCTCTTCTCTGGGGTGGCAAAGCCTTGCAGATGGAGCCGTTGACCAGTTCAGCAATCTTTCTTCTCTCTCAGCGGATGGCAACAGGATGCTGTCAGACAGCCAACTGTCAAACTCATCAGAACCCGCAACATCTTTTCTTCCCATCAACGCACCAACATCGTGATAACTCATTCCGGAGCCAATTATCAGCACACCTTCATCACGGAGTGGTTTAAGCAGTCTTCCAATTTGGAGATGCATCTCAGGGGATAAATTGGAACATAAGGAAATCTGAATGGTGGGAATACCGGCCTTTGGGAAAGCCAGCAGAAGCGGAATAAAAACCCCGTGGTCAAAACCTCTATCTTCGTCCACCATGCATTCAATTCCCCCATTATTCAAGGTTGAGGAAACTTGATTGGCTAAATCTCTTTTTCCTTGTGCAGGCCATTTCAGGTCATAGGTGTGGGGGGGAAATCCATAGTAATCATAGATAAGTTCAGGATCAGGATTACCCGTCACTTTGATAATGTCTTCTTCCCAATGCGCCGAGATAACAATTATGGATTTAATGTCATTGCGAATGTCATCTGCAAAACATTTGAGGTATTGCGCCATTCCATCCCAAACGCCTTTCGGATTCCATTCCATAAAAAAACAGGGGCCACCGCCGTGAGGTATGAAGAAAGTTGGCAAAGCAGACATAACACACTCCCAAGTTATAATTATATTTAAAAGCCCTAGTTTTTGTTTAGTTCATATTGAGTATTAATATTGTCATGGACTGCCTTTATATCTTCTGGCCATGTGCTTTTTATATATGAGAGAGAAGCAAGAATTTCTTCATCAGACAGGACACCATCATAAACAGGCATATTGTTTGGATATTTGCGACCAATCATTGCTTCCAAACCGTATTTGGTAATCTGGAACAACATTATATCGGGATGATGCCATGTATGGCCAGATTTGTCATGGGGAGGAGCCAGCCTCATCCCATTTACTTTAGCATCTTGCCAACCTTTTTGCCCTTCCAAGTTCACTCCATGACAGGAAGCGCAATTCTGGATATAGACAGTCTTACCCAAGGACACAAGTTGTGCATCGTTTGGGTCAAGACGAATTTGGTCAGTTGATGCTTTTGCTAAGAAGACAATCCCCATAAGAGCAAGAGCGATTGCTGCTAAGACCGCATTGTTCATACCCACACCTGATCAAAACATATAACAATGCTTCAATTACAAAGTGTTAACACATCAAATTATGGAGTTTATGGTGCCCGGGAGAGGGTTTATTTCTCTGTGAAAGCACCATATCCACACTGTATTTGAAGCCTGATACAGAATCTCATGTGTTCTTCCACACGTCAAGGACACGAATTAGGTCTGCCCAGATGTGAGTCACATGAACTGTCCCGGGCACCACTCCAACATGAAAATAACGGATATAAAAGACCAGTCAGGCGGGTCACAAATCAGAGAGTTTGGCAAAGACGGCGCGCATCCAGTATCGCGGCGTGAATATTTCGGCTGGCGACAGCATCGCCGACACGAAACAGGCTGAACCCATCTTCATTTTGCGCGGGCAGATTTTGCCCTTCTCCTGCGATCAGTGCGGAAACATCCGTAATTCCTTGATTATGCGAAAACGCAACAAGGTCATGATAAAGCGCGTCATTGGGTAGCGTGCCATGTTCAATCACCACATGATCTGCTTTGATCTGGTAAGGATGATCACCATAATCAGACCTGAAGTCAGCCTCAATGCCATTGCCGTCAGGCTTCAGCGCTTTCAGCCTTAAATCAGGGGTAATCACGACCTGATGATCGTGAAAAGCCTTGATATACATCGGGTAATTTGAAGATCCCATTTCATGAACGGCATGACGGTCAGGGGTCACGAGATGCACTTTATAGCCGCGTTTGCATAGTTCAACGACCGCGGATGCCGCCTGATGCTGTCCATGATCATCATAGACCAGAACAGTCTCTTCACCGGAAGGTGCGATAAGGGCAGCACCCGATAAAACATCCCATGTAGATGAGGAAAGCTCGCCCCCCTGAATATAATCATGATCAGGCAGGCCACCTGTTGCCACGATAACAAGATCAGGCTGAAATGCGGTGATACTGCTGGCATCGGCAAAATGTTCCCAGACAACATCAACGTTGAGTCTTTTGATCTCATCTTCCAGCCAGTTCACAATGCCAATTAAATCCTTTCGCAACTGACTTTGTGCCGCCAGCCGAACTTGTCCGCCTAATTGTGATGATGCTTCTATTAACGTCACGTCATGACCGCGCATTGCTGAAACACGCGCCGCTTCCATGCCAGCCGGGCCACCGCCTATAACAACAACCTTTTTGAGATCACCCTTTGTCGGTGGTGTGATATGCGGAATATGCTGCTCTCGTGTGGTGGCAACGTTGTGGATACACAACATCTCCCCTTCGTTATAAATCCGGTCGATACAATATCCGGCACCAACGCAGGGCCTGATTTCATCTTCGCGCCCGTCCAGTAATTTGTTGACGATATGCGGATCAGCAATATGCGCCCGGGTCATACCGACAAGGTCCATCATCCCTTCCTGAACAGCATATCGCGCGGTTGCGAGATCAGAGATACGCGCGGCGTGTATCGTGGGTGTGTTTAGTTGCGATTTGAAAAGACCTGCCAGTTGCACAAATGGAGCCAGCCCGACAAACATCGCCGGGACCGGATAACTGGCCAGCATATAATCCGTATCAGACCGCCCCACATTTAAGTTGAAATAATCAATAGTGCCGTCGTTTTCGATCACTTGTAAGGCTTTTAACGCCTCATCCTGCTGAAGCCCCTCCGCAAGCTTGCTGTCCATTTCAACCCTTGCCCCTATGACAATGTCATTGCCAATCGCCTTTTTTACCGCGTCATAAAGTTCTCTGATAAAACGCAGACGATTTTCAAAACTTCCGCCATATTCATCATCCCGAAAGTTGGTATCAGGTGAAAGAAACTGCCCGGGCAAATGGCCGTTTTGTAAAATCTCAACGCCGTCAAAACCGCTGTCACGCAGGCGCAGGGCAGCGGCAACATAATCCCGGATAACCCGTTTGATATCGGCATGATCCATAATCTTGGGAAAGCCGCGATGGGCCGGTTCACGAACACGCGATGGGGCAATCACCGGCAACCAGTCCCCGTCATTCCATGTTGTTCGTCGCCCGAGATGTGAAATCTGACAGACAATGCGGCAATTTTCTTTATGGATCCGTTCCGCAAATTCCGTGAAATATGGAATGATCCGATCAGATGAAACGTCAAGCTGACCAAAAACAGAGGGTGAGTCAGGGCTGACGCAAGATGACCCACCGATCATGGTCATCGCAATGCCGCCTTTTGCTTTTTCCAGGTGATAGCGCTGATAGCGTTCCTTCGGCATACCGTCTTCGGCAAGGGCCGGTGCATGAGGCGTGCTTACTATTCGGTTTTTAAGCGACAGCGACCCAATTTGAAATGGTGTCAATAACGGATCAGACATGGCACCCCTCATAACCGCCATCAATATAATCTCAGACGTTCAGCGTAATATGTCATGCCATCATGTCAATATGACTTTGATTTGACGCGCCTTATCCCTGCAAACATAGTAAAAAAACGAACGTTGAGGGCTGTGAGCTTATTATGTTTTTTTGATTAAACGAGACCTGATGATGCTGTTCGCCAAGGCGTTCCTTGCACCCTATAAACCTGTCAAGGGGTGCGTGGATACCTGAAAAGTGCGCCGGGGAAAATTCCGACCCACAACTACTCTGTTTTTTATCGCCTAAAAGAACAACCTTGCAAGGGCTCTTAATTTTAACCCGTTTCTTTTATGCCGAGATCAGGACATATGTCTTTCTGATCTCTTCATGGATGATCCATTCACCACGCCAGCCCATGGGCAATACCAGGAGATCACCGGCATTCACCTTTTGTGAGCCGGTTCCGTCCTGATTGA
>CAZOLR010000059.1:0-7595 GCA_964580905.1 uncultured Hyphomicrobiales bacterium
TGGCGGTATAATTGGCCGGATAATGACGGCCCTGCCGCCAGAGATGCGGCGTCACATCATCAAGCCATGCCCAGAGCGGGGCCATCACGGCTTCCGCGTCAACCTGATCCGCGGGGTGTTGCAGGACTGCAGGTTCGGCCGCGACCTCAAGCAGAATCTGTTTAAGGAAACTTGTGCCGGTGAAATCCGGCGGCTGCGGGAAGGTAAACCGCCCCGGATTTGACCGGATCCATTCACCAAGCGCCGCCGCCGACTTAGGTGGTGACTTAAGGTCTCCGGTGTCGTAACCGAAGACAAGCTGTGCCCTTCCCCATGGACTTTCCAGCCCGTCGGTGGGGGTCGCGAAATCGTTCAATATGGCCGGCAGTGCCACAGGGTCCGTAAACCGAAAAGAGGGCAGGTCCATCACCCATGGTTTTGCCTGCAACAGTTTGTTGCGTTTCATCGAGGCAAAATTTTCCCCGTTGATCCAGATAAGATCAACCGAACCACCACTGGTCCGGCCAGCGGTCTTTTCCGCCAGGATCCGGCCCACCGCTTCGGCTGTATCGGTCAGTTTGACGTGAACAAGGGTGATGCCATACCTCTTTTCAACTTCGTCACCTGCCCAGCGGATATAATCATTGATGGCGGGCGAACCTCCCCAGGCATTGAAATAGACGGTTTCGGCAACACCGGACCTGGTCATAACGCCTGCAAAAATCAGGGTGACGAGGAGGGTCGCACGGCTCAACGCTGTCTCCCAGCGCGGCATGGCAAAAAGCCGGACTTGAAAAAGAAACTTCATGATTTTTCCTTCCATAAGTTTTTTCACATGCCTTTTGTCGCAATGACCGCTGGAACAAAAAACCTGAAATCTCGTTTGGGCAGGCATCCTCATGCGTCAGGTTGATAAAGTCTATGCCGAAGCGCGATTCCAGGCCACTTTTTTTCACAGTACATTGAGATCATGCAGCCTGACCTCGTCATCCCAGCAAGGTGGGGTTTTTTGTTTATCCTTGCAAGTCTCACTTCCGGCCTGGCAGGTTGCGGGGGCGGGGGAAGCACTGCCCCCGCCCCACCTCTTGTTATCACCGCACCGGCACAATCAAGCCTTGATCAGGGTCAGGCGGCTGAGCTCATGCAACATCTGGAGGGAGAAGGCCGGCCATGGATAAGCCTGATAGAAAGCGACAGCGCAAGACTTGAGCTTGCCGGCGAAGACCCTGCCACTAATGCTGTTCTGGCCAAACTGCCTTCACCGTCCTTCTCAAGCACGGAGCAGATCCCGACACAATTTTCCCGCTTTCAGTATCTGCAATCCGCCATTTCAGCGCAGCGTGACCCGGGCCGGTATCTGCTCTGGGGTCGGCGCCCCGTCGCTGTCCTGACCGGTCAGGCCAGCTACGGGCTGAAAAGCCATTGGACCTGCATCGGATGCGAGGCGGGCGGCGTCCCTCTCAACGGCGTGGCGACCGGAGGATTAACCCTTGATTTCGATCAGCTTGAGGGTGAGCTCTCATTAACAGGTGGCGGCATGGCGATAGATGCGTCTGTCGATCTTGAAAAGAGTTATATTTTCCATGAAGGACGTAACGTTACCCTCAGCTTCGGGGGTGAGCTGATCCCCCTTGATCAGGCATCGATCACCGGCAGCCTGTTTGGCCCGGGCGGGGAGGAGGCCGGGTTTCTCTATGGCCTGATCGGCGGTGACCTGACCGTAAGCGGTGCGGCTATCGGAACCAGATAAAGACAGGTAAAGCCAGCTATTGGCGAAGGGCTGGCAGGCCAACCCCTGTGGCCTCGAACCCGCCATCGGCCGCCAGCGTCTGGCCGGTGATATAACTGGCCTTCTCCGATGCCAGAAAAACAATGGCCGATGCGATTTCATCTTCACTGCCATAACGGTTGAGCGGGATGGCATCGTGATAGGCATCGATAATGTCTTGCGTATGCACCGCCATGGCAAGCTTGGTCCGGACAGGACCGGGGGCAACACAGTTAGCGCGGATGCCGTATTCCCCGAGTTCTGCCGCCTGCTGAAGCGTCAGCTGGATCACCGCCGCCTTGGATGTGCCATACGCCACCCGCAGCGTCGATGCCCGAAGCCCGGAGATAGAGGCTATATTCACAATGCTGCCCCGGCTTTCCTTGAGTGCGGGTATCATGGCCTGGGAGCAGAGAAAAACACCATCGAGATTTGTCGCCATCACCCGGCGCCAGCGGGCAAAATCCATCTCTTCAATCGGCCCGAAATCAGCCACACCTGCGTTGTTCACCAAAACACCAACACCCCCGCCCCAATCAAGGACCGATCTGGTCATCTCAGCAACATCACTCTCGCTTGACACATCAGCAAGGAAGGCTTCGGCACCCTGACAGGTTTTGACCACAGCCATCAGCTCATCTTCATCGCGATCCACCATGGCCACTCGCCATCCGGCATCAAGAAACTGTCTGGTGGTGGCAAGGCCGATGCCCCGGGCAGCCCCGGTGACCACGGCGACAGGTTTTGGCATACTGGTCATGATACATTCTTTCCTGAAGATGGTTGCGACGATCCTGGTGGAATGGAATAGGTCAGGCTGGCATGGGCAAAGGGGCGTGCGCGCGCCGTATCATCAGGGCTGCAGATTTCCACATCCCCCACCACAAGGCTTCGCCCGAGTTTGAGAATACGGGAATAGGCACGGAGTGTTCCCGGCTCAGGTTTGCGCATGAAGTTGATATGTGCGCCTGTTGTCACGGTCAGCGCTTCCGGTCCTATCCGGGACAGGATCAGAAGATAGAAGGCCACATCGGCAAGGGTGAAAAGTGTCGGCCCTGAGACCGTGTTGCCGGGCCGCAGATGCCTTGATGCGGCAAGCATATCCACTGAAATTCCGCTTTCATCCAGATGATGGATGCGGATATCAGGGGCAATCTGCGGGAATTCCTTTTCAAGAAATATCTCTAACTTATCTTGTGTCATCGCCAGCATGTGAATGGCCTCTCCCTTCAGGTATTCATCATTCATCCCCCATGCCTGCTGTCAATGGCTTTCGCGCAAAACCGGCCTCACGCCATGGTAATGAAGCCGGGTCTGTGCCATGCTGGTGTGCAATCGATGGCAGCGTTTTGAGGCAGAGGATGAAACTTTATCTCCACCATATCAATCTCTCAACCACCCAGGTCGGGGAGATGGATGCTTTCTACCGCGATGTTCTCGGGCTTGACCGGGAAACACAAGGCTTGCCCCGGCTTGAAAAAAAGAAGGGATATGACGGTGATGTCGCCTTTGTGACCGACGGCAATATCCAGATGCATCTGGCGGCACGTGATATCGGCGCCGGTTTCCGAACAGGACAGATTGTCAATCCGGTGGCCCGCGGGCATATCGCCTATCGCACCGATGATCTTGAGGCGTTCAAGGCACATCTTGACACAAACGGAATACCCTATTCGGACTGGGGGGACAGGGCTGTTGCCGGCTGGCACCAGATTTTCTTCTATGATCCGGACGGCAATGTCATTGAAGTTCACCAGATCACCGATGCTACAGCAGAGGATATCACCTGACCATTTATTATGAGCTTATCTGTCGTTGAGAAGACTGCTCAGATACGCCTGTCCATCCCGCGACTTTGCGCCCTCCTTCACGATATCAAGGAGAAGCGAGGCCAGACGTCCCGCATCGCCATTCTGCCGGAGCAGGGTTTCAATATACCCCAGATCCTTGATCGTATTCTCAAGGCTGAACACATAGCCGTCATGACGACCGGCAATCGCCGCCGGAGCGATCCGGTCCAGACTCATCGAATGGCCGGAACCCTGGCAGGCAAGGCGATAGAATTTCTCCCAGTCCACACCATGATCACGCGCCCCCCGCATAGCCTCCATGACCAGCGTTGCTGTCCCGAGGGAAAGAAAATTGCTGATCAGTTTGGTGGTGGCCCCCATCCCGACCGGGCCCATATGTTCAATGGCCGAACAGCAGGGCTCAAGCACAGCACGCGCTTTTTCGGCCACATCTTCGGCAGCACCTAGGATAGCACCAAGTGTTCCCGCCTCCGCCTGTGCGACACCCCCTGTCAGCGGTGCTTCAGCGTAAAGGACATCTTTTTCTGCCGCTGTTTCCGACAGTTCCACCACCGCATCAGGATGACTCGTGGTGCAGTCGATCACCAGCATGCCCGGACGTGATGACGGCAGGATCTGGTCCAGCACTCTGGCGGCGATATCCGCGTTGGGCAGGCAAAAGATCACGACATCCGACACCCCGGCAAGCGAAGCAGGATCAGCCTCTTCGACTGCCCCATGGGAGATCAGCGCATCAATGGGGGCGCGATTGCGATGCGCCATGATGCGAACATCACGTCCCGCATCCAGAAGACGCATCACCATCCCCCGGCCCATCAGCCCGGCGCCAAGAAAGCCGATGGTTTGATTTCCGCCGGATAGTCTCACAGCGCCCAGCCTCCGTCGACAATCTGGAACGTGCCGGTGGTGAAGCGCGATTCATCCGATGCCAGATGGATGACAATGCCTGTGACTTCCTCAGGTGTTGCAAAACGGCCGATGGGCTGGCGCGCGAGAAACTCAGCCTTGGCTTTTTCAAGATCTCCCCGGGCCCGCATTCTTTCTTCCAGGGACGGGGTGAGGATGGTACCCGGGCAGAGCGCGTTGCATCTGATCCCGCGATCGACAAAATCCCTTGCCACGGCCTTGGTCATGCCCATGATAGCGGCTTTGGTGGACCCATAAAGACAGCGATCCGGTGCCCCTTTGATGGTGGAGGCAACCGACGCCATGTTGATGATCGATCCTTCACCAGCCTCCAGCATCATCGGCAGATACGCCCTGATGAGCCGGAACTGCGACTGGACATTGAGGGTAAAGGCCATGGTGAAATCATCATCATCGGTGTCAAGAATGGTGCCGTGATGAACATGACCCGCGCAGTTGAACAGCGTGGTGACAGGCCCTGTCTTCTCCGGCGCGGCCCGGATTGCCGCCGCATCGGTGACATCGAGAGGAAAGGTTTCAATAGCCGGGTTTTCTGCCTTTACAGCTGCCAACAGCTCATCGTTGATATCGGTTGCGAAAACCTTTGCGCCTTCTTCGGCCATGGCCAGCGCAACAGCCCTCCCCTGGCCCTGCCCGGCCGCCGTCACAAGCGCGGTCTTACCTTCTAATCTGCCCATGGTAACCCTCCTTTAATCTGCTGGTCATGCGGCACCCTGCCGGGACCCTTTCCATGGTGCCTTCAGTTGTGGCCATGCGCAATACAATCCTGCTACGCCATGACGCCCTGATGCACCCGGGTTGGACAGAAAGCCCAGATACATGATATGAGGCTTTGTATATCATGACCTGTAAAGGGAAGCTGAAATCGTGTCGCTTCACGTCATTCTGCCAGCAAAAGAACAGTTTACCGATCGCCGAGCGGGAGCGGTGGCGAGAGTTGCCCATGATGGTCTTAAAGGAAGCAAATTCCAGAACACGGTCACTGTCTTTGGTCAGCCGCTGGATGAGGAGCCCCTATCCGGCTTTTCCTATCGGGGTATTCGTACATGGCACCGGTTTATTCATGGCCGGAATATCGGTCTCGGCAAGGGGTATCTTGCATGGTTGAAACGATTATCCAAAGCCGAACGACCCAGTCTGATTGAGGTGCACGGACGCTGTGCGCTGGCCCGTATGATTGCCGAGGCGGTGCCTGATATCCCGGTTGTTCTTGTCCTGCATAACGATCCGCGGGACATGAAAGGCGCACGCAGCCTTGAAGAGCGGCTTCATCTTGCCGGGGTGCTCGCTGGTGTGTTCGCTGTCTCGGATTACCTGATCCGCTGCTTTCAGGATGGCTTTCTGCCGGAACAGACTGATACTTCCCTCTTTCACCTGACGGCGTTTGGTGCCGACCGCCCCTGCCTGTCCCCGCCCCCCAAGACAAAGACTATCCTTGTTGTAGGACGTATGGTGCCGGAAAAAGGTATGCTTGAAGCCGCCGAGGCCGCCGCCACCGTTCTGCCCGATTACCCGGACTGGCAGTTTGTCATGATCGGGGCACGCCGCGGCAATGGCCCCGCGCCGTCATCCTATGAAAAAGATGTTAAGGACCGGCTGGCCCCGCTTGGTGCGCAGGCCACTCTCCTCGGGCATTTGCCTTATGAAGATGTCCAGCGGTATCAGGCCGGTGCCGAAATCATCCTCGTTCCCTCACAATGGCAGGAACCGGCTGGACGGGTGGTGATCGAAGCCCTGATGTTCGGTGCGGCCCTGATTGCCAGCCGGCGTGGCGGCATTCCTGAATACGCGGAAGGAAGAGCCATGCTGATCGATACACCGGATGTGGCCAGTCTTGCCCGGGCAATCCGGTCTCTTGTCGATGATACGGCCGGACGACATGCGCTCCAGAAGACCGCCTGGGATAACTATCCCTTCACGCATGATGCCATGATCCGTGCCATTGATCAGGCCCGCCGGAAGGTACTTGAACGGGCTGGCAATTAAGTTTGTTTTTTGCTCATCAACCTGGCATTTATCACAGTTTCCTCTTTCTCGAACACCAACATGCCTATAGGCTGTAGGGTGTGAGTTCAGTGATTTTATCCGGAGTTTTCCATGACTGATGCAAGCCTTCTTGAAGAAATCCGAAACGGTGTTGCCGCGCTGTGTCAGGATTTTCCCGGACCCTACTGGCAGGAATGTGACGCCGCCAGGGAATACCCGGAGGCATTTGTCGAGGCGCTGACAACTTCAGGTTATCTGGCCGCACTCATCCCCGAAGAATATGGCGGCACTGGTCTGAGCCTGACCGCAGGGGCCGTCATTCTGGAGGAAATTCACCGCCAGGGGTGCAACGCCGCCGCCTGCCATGCCCAGATGTACACGATGGGAACAGTCCTGCGTCACGGTAATGATGCGCAGAAAAAGACCTATCTGCCTCGTATTGCGGATGGCTCTCTCCGCCTCCAGGCTTTTGGCGTGACCGAACCGACCAGCGGCACGGATACTCTGTCCTTACGTACCACCGCCAAAAAAGATGGCGATGACTATATTATCAACGGCCAGAAAATCTGGACGTCCCGGGCGGAACATTCAGACCTCATGCTGCTCCTGGCCCGCACCACACCACGTGACCAGGTGGCCAAGCGCACCGACGGGCTTTCGGTCTTTCTTCTTGAGATGAAAGATCTCATCGGAAACGGAATGACCATCCGCCCGATCCGCACCATGATCAACCATTCCACGACCGAGGTTTTCTTCGACAATATGCGCATCCCGGCAAGTTGCCTTATCGGGGAAGAAGGCAAGGGGTTCCGCTATATCCTTTCCGGCATGAACGCCGAACGTATCCTCATTGCCGCGGAATGCATCGGTGATGCCAAATGGTTTATCGACAAGGCGACCAGCTACGCCAATGACCGCGCTGTGTTCGGCAATCCCATCGGGAAGAATCAGGGAATCCAGTTCCCTGTCGCCAGGGCATATGCCCATATGCTTGCCGCCGAGGCCATCGTCTACCGTGCCGCGGCAACTTATGATGACGGCAAAGACCCCGGCGGGGAGGCCAATATCGCCAAGATGCTGGCGGCGGATGCCTCCTGGGAAGCGGCGGAAGCCTGCCTGCAGAC
>CAZOLR010000060.1:0-7421 GCA_964580905.1 uncultured Hyphomicrobiales bacterium
TTTGCCAACCCGAAAAGCTCAACCGGCCGTCTCGATGTTTTCACCCGCATGATTGCGGATGGGGCCCTTGAGTTTGAAACCGCCCCTGACGGTTATAGAGGCCCGCTTTACGCCGAAATTTCGCCGCGGACCTTTTCAATTCTGGCGCGGCAGGGATCTCGTCTTTCCCAGCTCCGGTTACGGCAGGGGGAATCCCGGATCAGCGATACCGAAATGCAGCGACTTCAGGATGAGATCGGGCTTGTTCACGGGGGCGGGCTCAACGGACGTGATATCCGTGATGGCGTGCCGCTGAGCGTTGATCTTTCCGGTTCTGCCAATCCTTCTGTTCCGGGTCTGGTGGGATGGCGGGCACGTAAACATGCCGGGCTGATCGATGTGGACCGGCCGGGCGCATATCCGGTGGCGGCTTTCTGGGAGAAGGTCACAACCCGTGACCTCAGCGGCGGGGGGCTGGTGCTAAACCCGGATGAATTCTATATTCTGGTCAGCCGCGAATGTGTGACGGTGCCTCCGGCTTATGCTGCTGAAATGAGCGCTTATGATACACGTGTGGGTGAATTCCGTGCCCATTACGCCGGGTTTTTTGACCCCGGCTTCGGCATGCCTGAACTTGGCGCACCAGCAACACGTGCGGTGCTGGAGGTCAGGTCCCATGATGTGCCTTTCCTGATCGAAGAAGGCCAGACGGTATGTCGTCTGGTGTATGAGCCGCTTTCCATGGTGCCGACCACCCTTTATGGTGCGGCCGGATCCGGGTCACATTATCAGGCCCAGGGCCTGCAACTGGCAAAACACTTTCAGCCGCCGGAGGAGACAAATCATGGCTGATGCGGTCATGGGAAATTACGGGCGGATCGATCTGGCCTTTGATCACGGCGACGGATCCTGGCTGGTGACAGCCGCGGGTGAGCGTTACCTTGATTGCGCCTCCGGTATTGCAGTCAACAGCCTTGGTCATAATCATCCGGCGCTGGTTGACGCGTTGCGTGATCAGGCCGGCAAACTCTGGCATGTCTCCAATCTTTACCGCATACCTGAGCAGGAAGAAGTGGCCGGGATGCTGACATCTCTTTCGGGGCTTGACCGGGCCTTCTTCTGCAATTCCGGGGCGGAGGCCACCGAAGCTGCCGTCAAGATGGCACGCCGGGCCATGCATCACCGGGGCGAGAGCGGACGCAGCACCATTCTTTGTGCCGAAGGCGCATTCCATGGCCGGACGATTGCGATGCTGGCGGCAACAGACAGACCGGCTTTTCGTGAAGGCTTTGGCCCGATGCCGGACGGGTTTGATCATTTTCCCTTCGGCAACATGAATGCCCTGCGTGACCGCCTGATCAGGGATGCGGAAACCGGCGCACCGACCATCGCCGCGGTGATGGTGGAATCGGTTCAGGGTGAAGGCGGCGCCAAGCCCCTGCCGGCAGGGTTTCTGAAGGATCTGCGGGCGCTGTGTGATGAAGTCGGCTGTTTTCTGATTGCCGATGAAGTGCAGATCGGCGTCGGCCGTTCGGGGCATATCTTCTCGTTTGAGCCGAGTGGTATCAGGCCTGATATCGTTGCCATGGCAAAAGGTCTTGCCGGGGGCTTTCCGGTCGGTGCGGTGCTCACCACTGAGACTATCGCCGAAGCCATGACGCCGGGCAGTCACGGCTCCACCTTTGGGGGCAACCCGCTTGCCATGGCATCTGCGCGTGCGGTGCTTAACGTGCTGTCCGGGGACGGGTTCATGGAAGGCGTGCGCCAGCGTGCAAAACTGCTCCGGGACGGGCTTGATGATCTTGCCCGTGGCCGGGATAATCTTTTTCATGTGCGGGGTAACGGGTTTCTGCTTGGTCTTGTATTTGCTCCGCATGTGACAGCAGGTGATGTTGTCGCCATGCTTCGCCGCCATCATGTGCTGAGCGTTCCTGCCTCGGAAAACACGGTCCGTCTGTTGCCGCCGCTGACCATTTCCGAAGAAGAAATCAACCTGTTGCTTGCCACGGTTTCAACCTGTCTCGACTCACTGGAGAAAGCGTCTGCCTGATGCCTGATTTTCTGGATATTGCTGATCTGGATACCGCCGGACTCAAAACCATTCTTGCCGATGCTGATGCCATGAAAAGAGGCAGGCTTCCCCATGACCGGATTCTTGCCGGCAAGACGGTGGCCATGATCTTTGAAAAACCGTCTACCCGCACGCGGGTGTCTTTCGAGGTTGGCATCAACCAATTGGGGGGTGCGCCGCTGATACTCCAGACCGGGGACATGCAGCTTGGACGTGGCGAGACCATTGCCGATACAGCACGGGTGCTTTCCGGTTATGTTGACGCGATCATGATTCGGACCTCTCGCCATGAAATTCTCACCGAACTTGCTGATTACGCCAGCGTTCCGGTGATCAACGGGCTGACCGACCGGAGCCATCCGTGTCAGGTCATGGCAGATGTGATGACACTGGCGGAAGTCAAAGCCCCGGACCATGATTTTTCAGCCCTTAAAGTGGCCTGGCTGGGTGACGGAAACAATGTGGCAAACAGCTGGATCGAGGCGGCGTCACGTTTCGGGTTTTCACTTGACCTTGCCGTGCCGCCTGCGCTTGAGCCGGACAAGCTTGTGATGGAACAGGCAAACCGCGACGGGGCCGCCATCGCAATCACCGATAAACCCGAAGATGCCGCAAGGGGGGCAGATGTGCTGGTCACCGATACATGGTCTTCGATGGGCATGCCCGGCGGATACAGCAATTCCGGTGATCGTCAGGCGTTGTTGCGACCATTTCAGATTAATGGGGGCATTATGGATTTGGCAAAACCTGATGCGGTTTTCATGCATTGCCTGCCGGTCTACAGAGGCCAGGAAGCCACTGCGGATGTCGTCGACGGGCCGCAATCGGTGATCTGGCAGGAGGCGGAAAACCGGCTGCATGTCCAGAAAGCCATTCTCGCCTATTGTGTCGGTGCAGGATCCCGCGCATGACCATGCTCCCTTCAAACGAAGCCAGCGGTGTCCTGCCGTTTCTTCTTGATGCCGGTCCTTCCCGGGCGGCGATGCGTGGCCGTCTTGTGCGGATTGACGCCGTGGCAAGTTCCATCCTTGCCCGCCATGGCTATCCCGGGGGTGTTGCCGAGCTCACCGCCGAAGCCATGGCACTTGGCGCTGCCCTTGCCAGCACGATGGATTACGAAGGTATCTTTACCCTGCAGGCCAGTGGTGACGGGCTGATCCGGACTCTTTTTGCCGACGTGACATCAGACGGGGCTGTTCGCGGATATGCGAGCGCGGCCGACAGCACACCTGACCTTGATCACTGCGGCGATCCTGCCCCCATCCTGGATCTCATGGGAGCAGGCTATCTTGCCTTTACGGTGGATCAGGGTGATCAGGGCAGATATCAGGGTATTGTGCCCATCGAAGCTCCGGATCTGGCTGCGGTATCGCTTCGGTATTTCAGGGACTCCGAACAGATCGATACCGCCATCCTTGTGGCGGCGCGGCCATCCCGGGCCGGGGGCTGGCATGCGGCATCGCTTCTGTTGCAGCGCATACCTGAGGTTGGCGGCAAAGATGGCACAAGGCTTGCGGATGATATCGGTGATGATCACTGGCATACGGCCTGCACCCTGATGGCGACCTGCAGCCGGGATGAGCTTTGTGACCCGGCGCTGGCCCCCGATGTTCTGCTGCACCGGCTGTTTAATGAGATGGGGGTTACGGCCCTGCCGTTCCGGCCGTTGCGTGATGAATGCCGGTGCTCACCCGAACGGGTTGACCGGATGCTGGCAACACTTTCTGTTGAAGAAAGACGCGAGTTGGCCGATGATGATGATATGATCACCGTGGCCTGCGAATTCTGTAAGGTTGAACATCGTCAGGCGGTATGATCACGCCGGATCCATCATATTCGGAAAGATACGGGCTGATGAAAAGAGATATTATGGAAATATTCACCCCTCACCTCAAAGGATGGTTCACCCGTCGCCATATGCTCCGCCAGCTGGCCGGGGGATTGACAGGTGCGGTCCTGCTGGCGGCATGCCAGAATACCCCTGCGCCGCCGGTGATGCTGAGCGGCCCGGAAGGTGGCCCTGTGCCCATTGCTGTTGCCGCGACGGACATCATTTCCGACTATTCAAGCCCCGGGGAAAAACCATATATCGACCATCTTTATTCGCCGTCGCCGTCTGATCTGCTGAAGGAATGGGCGAGCCGTCGCCTGACGCCAACGGACAGTTCAGGCAATCTCTTGTTCACCATTACCCGCGCCGCGATGACGGAAATCAGGCTTGAAAGCGATGAAAGCCTGAAATCACTCCTCACGAATGAGCAGAGCCGCCTTGTGCGGGTTGAGCTTGAGGGGATTTTCTCGTTCAGCCATCCCGCCGGAACACGATCTGCCACGCTGGTGGTGCGGGCGGAATACGAATCTTCCATCGCGGATAACACCACGCCTGCCGAAGCGGATCAGCTCAGGCTGAATATTGCCCGGAATACCGTCCATCTTTTTGAAAAGGAATTCCGCCAGCAGCTTGATAATGTTGCCGGTCATAACGGCTGGCCGAAAGGCCAGGGTTAGCGGCGCCAAAAGCCCGGGGCGAGCATCACCAATACGGTGAAAAGTTCAAGACGACCGATGATCATGGCCATGCACATCACCCATTTTGCGAAAACCGGCACACCGTCAAAATTTCCTGCAGGCCCGATGATCTCTCCAAGACCGGGGCCGACATTGCTGATGGACGTCGCCGCGCCGGAAAGGGCGGTTTCAAGGTCAAGGCCGGAAAGGCCGAGAAGGCTTGCAACGATGACAAAGCAGAGAATATAGAGATAAAAGAATCCCATGACTGAATCGATCACCGGCTCCGGCACGGGTCTCTTGTTGTAATACGCCACCACCACGGCATGGGGGCGCATAAGTCTGGAAAGCTGGATACGGGCATTGGCGGCCAGCACCTGAAGCCGGAACATCTTGATGCCGCAGGTGGTGGAACCGGCACAGCCGCCAATAAACATGCAGATCAGCAGCAATACCGTTGCACTGCCGCCCCATGATCCGAAATCGGCACTGCCATAGCCTGTGCCGGTCATGATGGAAACCGTGTTGAATACGGCAAGGCGCAACGCATCATCAAGCGGGGTGGATAACGTGCCCATCAGTTGCCAGGTGATCAGCAGTGAGACGGAGGCCGCAAGGGCGAGAAACCATCTGACCTGCGGGTCCTGCCGCAGCCTTGACCAGCCGCCACGTGTCAGGGCCATGTAATGGGCAAAAGGCAATGATCCGACAATCATGCCGCCCACGACCACCCATTCAATCCAGACATTATCAAAGGCACCAATCGAATCGGTCCGGCTAGAAAACCCGCCGGTGGCCAGTGTTGTCATGGCATGTATGACAGCATCAAAGGCCGGCATGCCGGCGATCCCGAGCATAACGGCCCAGAGCAAAGTCAGCGCGCCATAGACAAGGAAAATACCTCCCGCAAGTTCGGCCGCCCGGGGCACCACCTTGTCCGGCGTCTCGTAAGACTCTGTTTTAAAGAGCTGCATACCGCCAACGCTCAGCATCGGCAGAACGGCCAGCGCCATCACAATGATACCTATCCCGCCGAGCCATTGCAGGAGTGCCCGCCATACAAGAACGCCGGGAGACATCACTTCCAGCAGAGGGATGACGGTTGATCCGGTGGTGGTAATTCCCGAAACGGATTCAAAGACCGCGTTGGTCACGCTCATCCCGGTATCGGCCAGCATGAAAGGAAGGGCACCGAAAATACCGATCAGCAGCCAGGCCGCGTTGGTCAGCACAAAAGCCTGACGGAGCCCCAGCGTTTCACCTGAACGTATATTGGTGGAGAGCAGTAATCCTGATCCGAAAAACAGCGTGATTAACCCTGCGGCGATGAAGGCAGACCATTGCTGATGACCATAGAAATAATCCACGGCGGCAGGGATCACCATCGTCGCCGCAAGCAGGCTCAGGAGAATGCCAAGTATATGAAAGACAGGGCTGAGCGGCATCGCCGATTCCCGTATGACCACGACATGTATCTTTTATACTGCCAAATGTGGGGTCATGTCTAGGAAAGCAGGTTTCAACGGTGTCCTGTCTGCAGCAGGAAGCGGTCACGCAGGGATTCGTCGTTTTCAAAAATGCCGGTAAATCTGGTTGTCACCATGCTGACGCCCTGCTTATGAACACCCCGCGTGGTCATGCATTGATGCTGGGCGTCGATGATCAGCGCCACGCCTCTTGGTTGCAACACGGATTGAATAGTGTCCGCGATCTGGGCTGTCATGGTCTCTTGTGTCTGCAGACGTTTGGAAAAGATATCGATCACCCGGGCAAGTTTGGAGATGCCGACAACCCGGCGGTCCGGAAAATAGGCGATGCTTGCGGTGCCCAGAATAGGCACGATGTGGTGCTCGCAATAGGATTCGATCCGGATATCCCTGAGCAGCACCATATCGTCATATCCCTCCACTTCTTCAAATGTGCGGGACAGCATTTCGGCCGCGTCTTCCTTGTATCCGGCAAAGAATTCTTCATAGGAACGGACAACACGTGCCGGCGTGTCGCTCAGGCCTTCACGCTCAGGCAGGTCACCTGCCCAGCGGATCAGGGTCCGCACGGCCTCTTCGGCCTCATCCCGGCTGGGACGAGTATTATCCACCTGAAGTGAAAGTTTGTTGGCATCGTAGGGGGTCATATTTACTTCTCCCGATCCGTTCGGTGGATAACTGAATTGCTAACCGAAGATATGGCGCATCATCAATTAAAATCAACATGTAAACATGGCAGGGGTTCATATTTTCTCAATAGTATCGGTCAGCCGGCGCACGGGGCCGGTTGCAAGTGCCACATCCCGGGGGTCGTGGCTGACAAGTACCGCAGGCAGCCGGCGGGATGCGATTTCATCTCGGATGAAGGTGCTGAATTCCGCACGGGTATCAGGATCAAGACTTGAAAACGGCTCATCCAGAAGGATCGCCTGAGGCTCAGCCATCAGGCTCCTTAAGAGTGAGATCCGTGCTTTCTGACCGCCTGACAGTGTCATCGGGTCCCGGTCGGCCATTCCCGGCATACCGATACGTTCAAGGGTTCTGCCAATCCGGTCCCGGCGCTCTTTGGGTGGCACCCGGCCCGGGATTCCGAAAGCCAGGTTTTCGCCGACAGTCATATGGGGAAACAGCAGGGTTTCCTGGAACATGATCCCGACCTGCCTGTCTTCGGGGGGAAGAGAGGTGATATCTTTTTCATTGAGGGTAACCCTGCCCGTGGCCTTCAGTTCGGGCGGCGGTGTTCCGCAGATCCAGTGGAGAAGAGTTGATTTCCCCGCCCCGCTGGGGGCCTGAAGAAGGGCGATTTCACCCCCCTTTACCGTGAGGGATAAAGGGCTGAAAAGAGGTGTTTCCGAAAACCTCATCGTGGCATCGGT
>CAZOLR010000061.1:0-6721 GCA_964580905.1 uncultured Hyphomicrobiales bacterium
AACAGTCCCTGCAGCCAGCCATCACTGCGGGTGAGCATCAGTCCGAGAAGGATCACCGCCATGGCCAGCATGGTTTCAAGGCTGATCTGCTCATTAAGGAGCACAAGGCCGATCAGCACCGCAAAAACAGGGATCAGATACCCGACATAGGAGACAAAACTGTACCCGGCCCGCTTGATAAGAAAATACCGCAGATAAAAAGCAAGACCAGATGGAAAGAGGCCAAGCCAAATGAGGGCGGCTATAACGTCAAAGGGAAGTGAGGCGACAGCAGGCAACCCGCCCTCTACTGCAAAGGGCAGAGCAAATATGCCAGAGGATAAAAGCACAATCGTGGCGATAACTTCGGCGGAAACATCGACCATCCTTTTCGCCATCAGACCTCCGATTGCGTAACAGCAGGCCGCGCCCATCGCCGCCAGGGGATAAACTATGCCGACACTATCAAAGCCTGTCATTCCGCCACGAAGAAGGTAAATGGTTGCGCAAAAACCAAGGCCGATCCCCAGAACCTTGCTCCGGCTGAGCTTTTCGTCATCGGTCGCGGCATGCGCGAGAATAATGGAAATGATCGGCCCGATGGTCATCAATATCGCCGTCATCCCTGATGAGATCTGCTGTTCGGCGAAGGCGATGAGGTAAAAGGGCGTTGCTGTTGAAATCAGTCCGGTCATCACCAGCCAGAACCATGCCCCGATACCACGTGGCCAGGACGCCTTTCGCACCAAGAGGCTTACGGTCAGCATCAACACACCGCCAATCAGGCACCGGGCGGTGACGATAAAGACAGGCCCGACCATCGGCACGGCAATCTTGATCGCACCAAAGGAAGATGCCCAGATCAACGACAGGATGAGCAAAATGGGAATATCCCAGTAACGCGGCAATATCATCAAAAAAAATCCAGCGGAGTGATCAGGCTGAACACTCCACACATCGAGTGGTGGCAGGGTCCGCCAACAGTCTTTTATAGGGAATATCCTCACCGCAGGCAAGGCAATAGCCGTAGTCGTCCTTGTCCAGACGATCCAGCGCAGCTTTGAGTATTTTGAGCCGATGCTGCCGACGTTCCTCGCGGGCAATATCCATGGACTGCTGTTGCATCGCATCCATCCGCGACAACCTGCCAACGGATTGCTGGTCCAGCTCGACCGGTGCACGGGCCTCCTTTGTCGAAAGACTTAAAGAGATCAAATCTTCATATTCTGATTGAAGTAATGATTTTAATTTACTGTAATTATTATTATTCATCTGAAAAGCTCGTGATGATATCCTTGACAACAGCCACTCTCCAGGCTTCTTCGGTCAGACTCATTTTCGTGGCCTGGCCACGCCCCCAGACAGGTTCCGGCCAGGTGGGATCACCAGCCTGACGGGCCACCACATGAATATGAAGCATGGGCACGATGTTTCCTATTGCCCCGATATTAATTTTGGTGGCACTGGTTGCGCGTTTCAATTCAGCCGAACAATGATGCATGAGCCGGTTGATAAATGCGGCGTCGTCTTCTGCCAGATCATGCCATTCCGACAGCCCTTCCCTCTCAGGAACGATAAGCAGCCAGAAATACCGCTGATCCCTGACCAGCCTTATCTGACAGAACGCAACATGCCCTATCAGAAGGCTTGTGTTTTCTATGCGTTTATCGATCTGAAACATAACATTAAGTGAACCAAAAAAATGAACGGACGACAACCATCTCGTCCTTGACCACTATCCGGTCTCCCCCCATGATGTGGCATGTTCGCATCACTGTTCAGGCAAACCCGACCGGCTACCGAAAATCATCGGTTTTATATCGATGGTGAAGTCTATGAGGTGTGTTGGCGGCGCCGGAGAAATGCCCGCAAACTGACCATGCGCTGGCGTGATGACAAGGTGCAGATCACCACGCCTCATGGAGTAACGCAGGATATGGTCAAAGCCTTCATTGCGGAAAACCAATCCTGGATCAGGGCTGAGCGAAAAAGACTTGATGATCTCGCCCTGATCCCCCATCCGGAAGCTTCGGCCAATCAGGATAAAACCCCCGTCATCTTCTATAAAGGCGAACCTGCCCGCGTCAGGCTCAACCGCAATGCCGGACAAAAGGGGAAAAGCCGCATCGAAGAGGATAACGGGGATATCATCATTCATCTGCCGGCCGACAGCCGGCTTGACTGCGCCCGCGTTCTGGAAAACTGGTTGAAATCGAATTCCCGTACAGCCATCCGCCAGGAGCTTGATCAGGTTCTGGAGGAACTGGGGGAAGATCCGGTGAAAATATCTGTTCGCGATCAGAAGTCCAGATGGGGGAGCTGTTCAACAACACGCCGGATGTCGTTTAACTGGCGCCTGATCATGGCGCCGCCCCTCTCGTTGCGATATGTCGTCGTTCATGAAGCCGCGCATCTGATACACCACGATCATTCCCACCGGTTCTGGGACCTTGTCGGGACACTTATGCCTGACTATCGCCACCATCAGCTCTGGCTGAAACAACATCAGATCGCCCTTTTTGCTGATATTCGGGCCCGGCTTCAGTCACTTGAACCTGAAGATACAAAGGGGTTCTGAAGATGATGAACGGGGGATATTCATGTTAGCCGGAATAGCACTTGCCCTGCTGGCCGGCGCCTCTCTTGGCTGCATCACCAGTTTTGCCTCGCTCTCTTATAACCACGGGATGGAACCGCTCGTGCTGATCCTGCTCCGGGGTTTCATCGCCGCTATTGTCATGTTTGGAGTAACACGCCTTCTGCGCGAGCCTCTTTTTCAGGACAGGAAAGGGATGAAGCTTGCCGTCAAAGTTGGCGTGGCCTTGTCGATGGTCGGATTTGGGTATATGAGCGCGGTTGCCTATATCTCGCCCGGGCTGGCGGTGGCAATTCTCTACCTCTTCCCGATTATTGTCCTGATCTCCGACAGTCTGCGAACACGAAGCTTTCCACCTGTGATGACTGTTCTGGCCTTCAGCATCGCCCTTGCCGGAATCATTACCTGCGTGGGAGTGGGCGGCCCCATCGCTCCCGAAGGCATCATGCTGGCCTTGCTTGCGTCACTGGGGATGGCCCTGTTTCTGATTTTTAGTTCCGAAGCTTCCCGCCACGGATATGGCGCGGGGGTCGCTGTCTGGGGCAATGGCCTCATCATCATCTTCGCTGCGGGCGTCATGATATGGCAATCTCTTTCTGCCGGCAGGGAAATCAGCCTTGCGCTGGATACCACCGGTGTCATGGCAACGTTTGCCGCTTCGCTTCTCTATGCCATGGGGATCATGTTTTCTGTCCTGGCGGTCCGCCATGCACCGGCATCTCTCGTTGCCCTTATCATGAATATCGAGCCGATAATAACTCTCCTGGCGGCAAGGGTTCTGGTGGATGAAAATCTTACCGGCATGCAGTATCTGGGAATGATTGCGGCGGTAGGCGGGATCATGCTCGGCAGTTGGGCCTACACATCCCGAAAAGGATGATATTGCATTGTGAGATTCTTAAACCTTGAAGCTTCGGCCATCCATCGCAAATTCAGCCGTAAGCCTGGAGATCGCTGCGGATGATATCACAATGTTTTCATGCTGAAGAAGATACCCCGCCCCCAGCATCTCAAGCCAGTCACCAAGCTGATCCGGGTCGGGATGACGGCAGTCCAGTTTCTGCAGAACCGGACCCGGAAATTCCATCCCGTATTGGGGCGGTGTCCCCTGCCATTCTATGATGGCCGGGATACATCCCCCGGCCGGCGGGATACCATCATTGTTGAGCGTGATCTGCCAACGCAGATCACCCCGGGAAGCCGACATCGCAGGGCCAAGCATGTGCCGCAATGCCGGATCAAGCCCGTCGAGGGTAGCCGCCATATCATCTGTCCGCAGCACATAATGCACAAGGACAGGACCGGTTTTCAGACGATCCTGTAAGTCTTCGGTATCAAGACCGAACCATCGTGGCCCGGAAGGCGCGGGAAGCTCCGGGTCAATGGAAATAAGTTCAAGATAAATGCCCTCACCCACCGCCATCACGGCGTTATGCGTTCCCATGAAATGATGCTGGCCACCTGCCGGTATATCTACACCCAGCGTCTCCCTTATATAGGCCATGCCTGAGTCAAGGTCCGCCGCCGCAATCACCAGATGATCAAATTCAAGTTCAGGCATCAGCAGATCTCCCCCATCATATCCGGCCCCACAACTCACGTCTTTAATTGCAAGATAGTCTTCATGAAGAAGACCTGGCAACGCTTAATTCATCCGTGCCAGGGATGGTATCTGACCATTATGAGAAAAATATAATTCGAAATAATCCGATAATTTCTTTAATCTGAAGCTTCATATCAGCAGAGGAAGAATGCCATGCCTGAGATCCTGCACACAAACGGGATAAATATCCGTTATCATATTGATGCACAGAAAAACGCCGATAAAACCGCACCTGTGGTTATGCTGAGCAACAGCCTGATGTCAAGTTATCCGATGTGGGACGACCAGATCGATGCGCTGACCGAGCATTTTCAGGTCCTGCGATATGACACACGCGGCCATGGCGGGACCGACGCGCCGGAGCCCCCCTATTCCATTGAGCTGTTTGTCGAGGATGCTGTCAGCCTGCTGGATGCCCTCGGGATCGGGCAGGTTCATTTTGCGGGATTGTCCATGGGTGGGTTTATCGGCCAGCTTTTCGCCGCCCGGCATCCGGGTCGCACTCTTTCGCTGACACTGTGCGATACGGCGTGCATCATGCCGCCACCATCCCTGTGGAACGAGCGTATAGAAACGGCGGAACGTGACGGGATTGAAGCGCTGATTGAAGGAACACTAGGCCGCTGGTTTACGGAGCCCTTTCGCAAGTCGAGCCCTGATGCCATCCAGCGGATCATCGATATGATAAGGCAGACCCCTGTTCAGGGATATGTTAATTGCGCGAAAGCCATCCGTGATATGGATCAGCGCAGTTTGCTGGAACATATTAACACCCCCACCAATATCATCGTCGGCGACCAAGATCCGGCCTGCCCCGTCAGCGCCTCAGAAACCCTGAAAGCTGGCATCAAAGGATCACGGATGGTTGTGCTGAAAGATGCCGCCCATCTCCCCAATATTGAAAAGAAGGCGGAATTCAATGATGCGTTTGTCAGCTTCTTAATGGAGCAATTATGAGCAGGAATACAAGATCTGTATCCATGTTTATTATTTTATTTTTAATATATTACGAGGTGTTTTGAAACCTTATTATTAATTTTCCCGATCACAAGATTAAATATTAATTGAGAGGCAGGGCGGAGTTACCTGATCTTTTCCGATGTTTGCTGTGACAGATGTATCAATGCTTGCCCTCGTGGGGCTGGGCGCATTACTGGCTGGCTTTACCACCGGTTTTTCCGGCTTTGGCACAGGGCTGGTGGCATCCGGTATCTGGTTCTTTGTGCTACCGGCTGAGATGGTCCCGCCATTGATTGCGCTGGCATCCGTTACCGGGCAGATCGCCGGAATAATCACCACGCGCAAGTCTTTTAACTGGATGGATGCCCGGCCGTATCTTGCGGGTGGCATCATCGGCGTTCCATTGGGTGTTTTCGCGCTTTCAGCCATATCACCTTTTGCTTTGCGCAATTTCATGGGACTACTGCTGATCAGCTATGCATCTTTCCAGCTTTTGAGGAGAATTCCGGAAAAGGTTTCAAGGACAGGTAACGGGCTGATCGACGGGATGATCGGGATGATCGGTGGGTTTCTCGGGGGATTTGCAGGCCTGTCCGGCCCTGCCCCCCTTATATGGCTGCAGCTCAAAGGGGGATCAAACGACAGCCAGAGAGCCATTTACCAGCCGTTTAATTTCATTGTTCTGATGCTTGCAAGTCTTGGCATGTTGGCAAGCGGACAGATGAGCCGGACGGTCATGGACATCGCCCTGATTTGTCTGCCCGCCACACTTATCGGCTCTTTCATCGGCGCCCGCTGTTATATCGGCGTATCCGCGCAGTCCTTCCAGCGCATCGTCCTCACCCTTCTACTGGCCTCGGGCTGTGTTCTTCTTCTGCATTGACAGGCGCAATCCAGTTTGGTGGAATTAGGATAACCTTGCCCAAAGGAGTGAATTGTGCGCCTCATCCTTACCACCATCACCTTTATGCTGAGTGTTTCGCCGGGATGGGGTATTGATAATGAGTCCCTTTACAAATCCTGCCAAAAATATGCAAACAGCGGTTTTGATATAGGCAAGGCTGAAGATAAGATTGACGTATTGGATCACACGGTGTGCTTTGGATATATCATGGGCGTTGTCGAGAGTTACCGCACAATATGCGTTGTCAATAAAAACGTTAACAATTCTTCCGATATCAAGGATTACTGGAATTTTGCGGCAATGTCATTCGGCACATCAGCCCGGAATGATGATATCGATGCCGTTATTCAAAGTTTTATAAATTGGGCCCAGGACAATCCCCAGAAATGGAAACAAACACCTTTTGCCCATGAATGGCTGCTTGAAAAATGGCCGTGTGACGTGAATTAAATCTATATGCCAGGGGAATTAATGAAAACGATCATATCTGCAATTTTCCTTATCCTGATTGCCCAATCGGCAATGGCGATGAGTAATGAGACACTCTATAAAGATTGTAAACTGCATGCCAAAAATGGGTTCTCGCTGGCTGAATCAGAAGGTGATTTAGAACTTATCAGCCAATCCTATTGTGAAGGATATATGTTGGGCATAATTGAGTTAGCGCAAAATATCTGCA
>CAZOLR010000062.1:0-6635 GCA_964580905.1 uncultured Hyphomicrobiales bacterium
ATGCGGGGTGTCAGCTCGCCGCATCACCCGTTACCGGATGACGGCGTCAGTTGCTTCAGGGAAGTGATAATCCGATCATAAAGACTGGCCGCCACCTGTCCGGGTGGCTGATCTGACGGGGTGATAACCGCCAGTTCATGATCAATCCGCGGGGCGAAGCGGCGCCATATGACGCCGTCGTTCAGACTGGCCTTGCCATTTGTCGGATCGATGATGGCAAGCGCATTACCCGAAGCGATGATATTGCGGGCTATGGCAAAAAAGTAGCTTGATAAATGACGTTCAATGGTCACCCCGGCATCGGCCAGATGAGACTCCAGCTGGCGGTCAACCATATGCTGGCCCGTAATGGCAACAACCGAGCGGCCGGCCAGATCAGACGGGCCGATCACATCTTTTGCGGCAAGCGGATCATCCTGGTGCATCACGCAGACACATTCGAGATTGAATAATCTGGCATTCAGCCCGGCAACAGGGACCGGGGTGTCAATCAGACCGATATCGATTTGCCGGTTGCTCACCCAATCGGCAACCTGCCTTGAACTCCTGACCAGAATATCGATCCTGACGTCAGGATGATCACGCTGATAGGCGGCAATCAGTGGCGGCAGAAAATGAATGGACATGGCTCCATTCGTGGCGATCCGGATACTGCCCGCTGATCCGGCACGAATTTCAGATATCCGCTGTGATATTCGCGATAACGCCGATAACCCCTGCACCATTTCATCCTGTAAAAGCAGGGCTTCACGCGTCGGGGCAAAAAACCCGCGGTTGCGCTGAAAAAGTTTGAAGCCGACTGCCTCTTCAAGATTGGCAAGGGCAATGCTGACGGCCGGCTGGCTGAGGTTGAGCTGTGCCGCCGCCCGGGAAATTGATCCGGCGCTGATTATGGCATCAAAAACTTCGAGGTGACGCTGTTTTATGTGCATAGCCTGAATTTCCCTGAGACAATGTGATTATAATTGAACACGAATTAGTATAAAGAAATCGAAATTTTTTATAATAATAATTAAGTTGTATTTATTTCATTAGTTATTTAGCGTTTAGTCTGGATAAGGATATTTGAGCTGTTCTTGCAGGGCATCAGGCCTGCGGGTCAGCCAAACGGGATTGATCGTTTTGACGGGGGATATAAATGCGATCAACAGCAGCGTCTTCACGGCCGGTGCCAATCGCTGATCACGGTGCGTACTGGACGGATGGTATGGCACCACTGCCCGTGACACATACCGATATCGTTTCCGAAGCTGATGTTGTCATTATCGGATCCGGCTACACCGGCATGCATGCTGCCATCGTCACGGCGAGAGAGGGCAAATCCACGCAGGTGCTTGAAGCACAGACCCCCGGCTGGGGATGCAGCACGCGGAACGGCGGGCAAATCAGCGGCAGTTTAAAACCATCGCTGAAACAGCTGACGCGAAGATTCGGTGCCGAGCGGGCCCACGCCATCCGTGGGGAAGGCAATACCTCGCTTGAATGGATTGAAACGTTTATCAAGGCCAATAAAATTGACTGCGATTTCAAGCGAAACGGCCGCTTTCACGCCGCCCACACTCCACAGCATTTTGAAAAGATGGTGGCCGAAGCCCGCCTTCTTGGGGATGAGGAAAATGTCCCGACAATCATTGTGCCAAGGCAGGATCAGCATCAGGAACTTGGCACGGATGCGTATTTCGGCGGTGTTGTCTTCACGCGGCATGCTTCGGTTCATCCCGCGAAATATTACGCCGGCATTTTGCAAACTGCGCTGAATGCCGGGGCACGCGTCACGGGCCATTGCCCGGCCATGGATATCACGCGATCAGGCGGCGGCTTCATCGTCACCACACCGAAAGGCAACATCAGGGCCGGCAAAGTTGTTGTTGCCACCAACGGATACAGCGGCCCGTTGGCGCCATGGATGCAGCGCCGGGTGATCCCGATCGGCAGTTACATTATCGCAACCGAGCCATTGCCGAAATCGCTCATGGACCGATTGTTTCCCAAAGACCGCATCGTCGGTGACAGTTGCAAGGTGATTTATTATTACCGCCCATCACCTGACCGCAGCCGCATCTTGTTCGGCGGACGCGTTTCAGCCAACGAAACCAACCCTGATATCAGCGGGCCAAAACTGCATCACGATTTATGCCGTATTTTCCCTGAACTGCAGGACTATGGCCTGTCGCATTCATGGAACGGCACGGTGGCGTACACGTTTGATGAATTGATGCATATCGGCCAGCATGAAGGGGTGCATTATGCCATGGGATATTGCGGATCAGGTGTCGGTATGGCGAGCTATCTCGGGATGCGTCTCGGCCAGCAGGTTGCAGGTCTGGCCGAAGGAAAAACAGCGTTCGATGATATTGCCTTTCCGACACGTCCGTTTTACCGGGGCAACCCCTGGTTTCTGCCGGCGATGGTCAGCTGGTACCGGTGGCGCGACAAATGGCAATACCGCCGTGCATTGAATACTCAGGGAAACGGCACAACCGGAGGCTTTGCCGGACATGTATCAAAAAATGCCGGATAGAATGGTCTGGCAGATGAGCAGGAAAAGGATTGAAAGAATACCGTTATATTAGTGCAAAAGCAGACAAGCCAACTGCAGACTAATATTTTGCCATTTTTGGCTTTTGGAAAATCAACAGGGAGGTAAGGATGATTTTCAAAAATATAAAACAAAAAACCCAGAAATCATTTTGGGGGATAGTGGGTGCCGCCGCATTGTCAGCCGCAACCATGGGCCATGTACAGGCTGATCCGGTCACGGTCGTCTCATGGGGCGGAACTTACGGCAAAGCCCAGGATGCTGCGCTGTTTAACGATGCGTCAAAAAATTCCGGCATTGAAATCAACCGGGAGTCCGGTGCCAGCATGTCAAAGGTGATGCTGCAGGTCGAATCCGGCGCGGTGACCTGGGATCTTGTTGTCAGCGGGTCAGGCGGATGTGCTGCCGCCGCGGCAAAAGGTGCGCTGGAGAAAATCGATTTCAACGTGGTTGATGTATCGAACTTTCTGCCGAACACCTATACCGATTACTGCATCGGCTCAGATGTATTTGCCACGGTCTTTGCCTGGAATACCGAAAAATATGGTGAACCCGGCACACCCGGTGCGCCGAATTCATGGGCTGATTTCTGGGATGTGGAGAAATTTCCCGGCACACGGGCCATCCGCCTGAACAATGTCGATGGTGTTCTGGAACCTGCCGTGATGGCCATGGGGGTCGCACCGGACAAGGTCTATGAGTTTCTGTCCAGCGAAGGCGGGATCGAAAAGGCGATTGCGAAGATTCGTGAATTGAAGCCGCATATTTCGGTCTATTGGAAATCCGGCGCCATGCAGGCCCAGCTGATGAAAGATCAGGAAGTCGATATGATCACCGGCTGGAACGGCCGTTTTGACAACGCCAAGAAAGATGGCGCCGTTGTCGGGTACACCTTCAATCAGGCCCTGCGTGACTATGATGGTTTCGGCATCCCGAAAGGTGCGCCGAACAAGGATATGGCCATGAAGTTCCTTGCCGAAGTGTCAAAGCCGCAATATCAGGCTAACCTGCCGTTCCACATCACCTACGGGCCGACAAACAAAGAGGCGTATGAGGTGACCACCGCACCAAAAGAGTTGCTCGAAGCCCTGCCGTCACATCCGAATAATGTGTCCAAAATGCTGGCGGTTGATCTCGAATGGTATGCGAAATACCGGGAAAAGGCGCTGGAAATGTATATGGAACTCCTGAGCGAGTAAGGCCATCACCAATCTCAGATGATACGAGGGCATGCGCCCTCGTATCATTGCTATAATACAAATCACGACAATAGGTATATTTGAGACATGGCTTCCGACAGGTCTGCATCATTGTCAATTTCAATCACCGAATTGACCAAATCATATGGCGACGTTTTTGCCCTTAATACCGTCAGCATCGATGTGAAAGCAGGTGAGTTCCTGACATTGCTCGGACCTTCAGGTTCAGGGAAAACCACCTTGCTGATGGCCATCGCCGGGTTCAACCGGCCGGATTCAGGACGTATCTGTTTTGGTGATCATGATGTCACCGTCTTGCCGCCACATAAGCGTGAAGTCGGTATGGTGTTTCAGAATTACGCCTTGTTTCCGCATATGTCGGTTTTCGAGAACGTGGCCTTTCCGTTGAAGCTGCGCAAAATCGGAACAGAAGAAAAACATCAGCGCGTGATGGAAGCGCTGAAGACCGTGCAGTTGTCAGATTATGCCGAACGCGGTATCGACCAGCTATCGGGCGGGCAACGCCAGCGTGTGGCCCTTGCCCGGGCCTTTGTGTTTGGTCCGAAAATCTTATTGATGGATGAGCCGCTTTCCGCGCTTGATAAAAAACTGCGTGAGGAAATGCAGATTGAACTCAAACAGCTGCACCGCCAGTTGGGGGTGACAACGGTTTACGTGACCCATGACCAGCGCGAAGCCCTGACCATGTCGGATCGCATTGCGGTCATCAACGAGGGAGAACTGGCGCAAATCGGCACCCCGCGGGAGATTTATAACGCCCCGGCCAATCATTTTGTTGCCGGTTTCATCGGCGAATCCTCCTCTGTGCCGGTAACCCGGGATACGGCGGGGAATTTGCTTTATGATAATATAAAAATCGGCAAAGCCCCGGCGGGTAGTAAAGATAAAAAATGGTCCCTGGTCATCCGCCCTGAAAGATTGTCGCTGACAGAGCCAAAGGCCCGAAAAACAGCCGGCAGGATCTATTTTCAGGGGAAGATCAGTGAACTGGTCTATCAGGGTGAAACCGCCATTATCATGATACGTCTTAATGATGGACAGGAGCTGACGGCGCGCGTCAATACACGGGCCGGAGATGACGTGGATACCCTGTCGGTCGGGCAAAGCCTGAGGGTTGCCATCGACAAGAAAGACATGATTATCATTCCGGGCGAGGCGCGGTGATGCCGACCCCTCTATCAGAGAATACGGACGCGCTGAATGCCGATAAACTAAAGGCCGCGGAACGTCGTGAGACGCTGACGATACTGGCGCTGACACTGCCTGCCATCATTGCCGTATTTCTGGTCATCGTGGTCCCGGTGGGATGGCTGTTTTCCCTCTCGTTTCTGGATAGTTCCGGGCAGTTATCCCTGGATAACTACCAGAAGATGATCGAATACAAATCCTATATCCGTGTGTTCAAAACAACATTCAATGTCAGTTTTCTGACCACTTTTCTGTGCATCCTCATCGGCTATCCGCTTGCCTATTTCTTATCGCAGATACCCAAAAAATATGTGGGGCTTTTCATGCTTACGGTGCTGCTCCCTTTCTGGACCTCGCTACTGGTGCGGACCTATGCCTGGCTGGTGATGCTGCAGCGTAATGGCCTGATCAACAATTTTGCCATTGAACTTGGTATCTGGGATACGCCTGTTAAGCTGGCCCATAACCTCAACGGCACCCTGATCGGCATGGTGCATATCATGCTGCCATTCCTTGTATTGCCGCTCTATGCGGCCATGCGGCGGATAGACCGGCACGCGTTGCAGGCGGCGGCCAATCTGGGGGCGACCCCGGTACAGGCTTTCTGGCAGGTTTTTGTGCCGTTATCCCTGCCCGGCGTGGTTGCCGGATCACTGATTGTATTTGTGCTGTGTCTCGGGTTTTACGTAACACCTGCGGTACTCGGCGGCGGCAAGGTTATTCTGGTATCGATGCAGATCACCGCCATCCTGGAAGATCAGTTTAACTGGGGTGCCGCCAGTGCGCTTGGGGTTGTTCTGCTGGTGGCTACCTTTGCCGTCTTGCTGCTGGCCTCGCGGTTCCTGAAACTCGACAGCGTGATGTTCGGGAGACGCTGATATGATGTGGTTCAGATCTGCTGCAAGCGAAACCCAGATCACCCATGGCCAGCGCGTCTGGCTGTATTGCCTTGCCTTTATCATCATGTGTCTTCTGGTGATCCCGACGGTGATTGTGATACCGATGTCGTTTTCGGATTCGCAATATCTGGAATTTCCGCCGCAGGAGTGGTCGCTCCGCTGGTATCAGGAATATCTGGATACCCCGCGCTGGATGAATGCCACCGTGACCTCGTTCAAAGTGGCCGCCCTGACCATGCTTGTGGCAACACCTTTTGGCACCATGGCAGCCTATGGGTTGTTCGTATCGGGAAGCCGCCTTGGCAAAGCGGTGTTTTTCCTGCTGATGACGCCGATGATTGTTCCGGTGATACTGATCGCCATCGGCACGTTTTATGTTTTTGGCAAAGTGGGTCTTGTCAATTCGACGCTGGGGCTGGTTCTGGCCCATACCGTCCTGTCTGTGCCGATTGTGATGATTATCATTACCTCAGCGTTACGCACCTATGATCTTAATCAGGAACGTGTCGCGCAAAGTCTTGGCTCAACCCGGATCAGGGCCTTTTTTGAAATTACCCTGCCGCAGTTGAAGTTTTCCATTATGACCGCGGCATTGCTGGCATTTCTCACGTCTTTCGACGAAGTGATTATTTCGATCTTTTTGTCGGGCGGCGGCAATTCAACCCTGACCAAGCAGATGTTCAGCGCCTTGCGTGATTATATCGATCCGACGATTGCCGCCATCTCAACCCTGATGATTGTCCTTTCTACCGGGTTGATGCTCGGGCTGCAGTTTATCGGCGATAAGGA
>CAZOLR010000063.1:0-2897 GCA_964580905.1 uncultured Hyphomicrobiales bacterium
CAGGCGGTCACCCTTGAAGGCGGCATCCATCTGCATAATTTCTATATTCCGGCGGGCGGCGATGTGCCGGACCGCGTCAGCAATCCGAAATTTGACCACAAACTGAAATTTCTCGATGAAATGAAAACCTGGTCAGGGGCGGAAGGCGCAAAACCGTCCATTCTGGTCGGAGATCTCAATATCGCGCCACGTGAAGATGACGTCTGGTCGCATAAACAGCTGCTCAGGATCATCAGCCATACGCCGGTTGAGACCGAAGCCATGGCATCGATCATGGCAGCCGGGGGCTGGCAGGATGCGGTCCGGCAATCCATTCCCGAAGGTAAACTCTATTCCTGGTGGTCGTACCGGGCCCGGGACTGGGATGCGGCGGATAAAGGCCGGCGCCTTGATCACATATGGGTGACGTCGCCGCTGGTCTCTTCTTTACGTTCGGCCCGTGTATTGCGGGAGGCGCGCGGGTGGGAGCAGCCATCGGATCACGCGCCCGTGATGGTCGGGATGATGACCTGACCTTTTCAAATGCCCTCAGAAGGCGTATATCGGCCTGATGGAACATTCTTTCGTCAAGATGCATGGGCTGGGCAATGATTTCGTGATCTTTGACGCACGGAGCGAGCCGCTTACCCTCACCCCGGATCAGGCCGCCATGGTCGCGGACCGCCGGCTGGGGGTGGGCTGTGACCAGATCCTCATCATTCGCGCCTCAGAAGACGCCGATATCAGGATGGATATTCTGAACAGCGATGGCTCAGAAGCCTCGGCCTGCGGCAATGGCAGCCGCTGTGTCGCTGATCTTGTCATGCAGCAGACAGGACAGCAGAACCTGACCATGGATACAAAAGGCGGGGTGATCCGGGCCTGGAAAGAAGACGGCCTTGTCACCATTGATATGGGGCCTGCGCGCCTCAACTGGCAGGACATTCCCCTTGCCGGGCCGGTTGACACATCTGAGGTTGATCTCGGGCTTGAAGACGTGCCCCCGGCGGTCTGCGTGAATATGGGCAATCCGCATGCTGTTCATTTTGTCGATGACGCGGAACAGATCGATCTTCACCTTATCGGCCCCAAAGCGGAACATCACAAGCTGTTTCCGGATCGCGCCAATATTGAATTTGCCTCTTCCCTTGGCGGTGACCGGATTCGCATGCGGGTGTGGGAACGTGGGGTCGGGGTCACCCGGGCCTGCGGTACCGGTGCCTGCGCGGTGGCGGTGGCGGCGGCACAAACCGGGCGGACAGGTCATGAAGTGGAGGTGGTGCTTGATGGCGGCAGTCTCCATATAACCTGGCAAAAAGACGGCCCTTACGCCGGGCATGTCTTCATGCGCGGGCCGACAGCCCATGTGTTCACCGGCCGGATGGCGCTGACCGGCACGGAGGCAGGATCATGACGAAGTCCCGGTCGCGGATAGAAACCTTTGGTTGCCGGCTGAATATATGGGAGAGCGAAGTCATCCGCCGCCATACATCCGCCGCCGGTCTCGAAAACGCCGTGGTGATCAACACCTGTGCGGTGACGGCCGAAGCGGAAAAACAGGCACGTCAGGCGATCCGGAAAGCCCGGCGCGCGGACCCGGGGGCACAGATTATCGTGACGGGATGTGCCGCCCAGATCAGCCCGGACAGCTGGCGAAAGATGCCGGAGGTTGATGCTGTTCTTGGCAATCATGAAAAACTCGACGCAGAGATATGGCATCGTCTGGCCCGGAACAACAGCCCTGATCTGCCGTCCCTTGTTGGTGATATCATGGCGGTGCAGGAGATAGCTCCCCATCTCCTCGAAGGTTTTGAGAATCACACAAGGGCATTTCTGCAAATCCAGCAGGGCTGTGATCATCGCTGCACCTTCTGTATCATTCCTTATGGCCGCGGCAACAGCCGCTCGGTGCCGGAGACGGTTGTTATTGATCATGTGGCAGAGATCGCGGCAAACGGCACGGCCGAAGTGGTGCTGACCGGTGTTGATATCACGTCCTGGGGGCAGGATCTTCCCGGCCGGCCCGGCCTTGGCCGGCTGGTGGCAAATATTCTGCAACAGGTGCCCGGGTTGAAACGGTTACGGCTGTCGTCGATTGATCCGGCTGAAATGGATCATGATCTTCTTCATGTGCTTGGCCATGATCCGCGCCTGATGCCGCATCTTCATCTGTCGGTTCAGCATGGCGATGATCTTATTCTCAAAAGGATGAAACGTCGCCACAGCCGGGCAGATGTTCTGGCCCTGGTTGATAAAGCAAGACAGGCAAGACCGGATGTTATTTTCGGTGCCGACATGATCGCAGGGTTTCCGACCGAAACCGACAAGGCCCATGCCGCCAGCCTCGATCTGATTGAACGGGCCGGACTGACCTGGCTTCATGTCTTCCCGTTTTCTCCCCGCGAAGGTACGCCTGCGGCACGTATGCCCCAGCTTACAGGAGATGTCATAAAGACGCGTGCGGCGGAATTACGTTCGGCGGCACAGTTTCAGGAACAGGCTTTTCTTCAGAGCCGTATCGGCACGTGGGATGATGTGCTGATGGAAACAGGCGGGATCGGCCACTCGCAGCAATTTGCCAAAGTCCGCATAAGCGGGCAGACAATGCACAAGACCAGATTGAACGGGACGGTAGACGACGCTCGTCCTTCGCCCCATGGGCTTGACGCAGGTAAGGTCTATCCTGTTCGGATCACGTCGATGGCAGATGGTATCCTCGAAGCGGAGTTGAGATAATGGCGGTATTCGATTTTCTGAAAAAACTTACCTCAAAAGGCAAAGCCCCCGAAAAGGCCCCCGAAAAGGCCCCGGAAACAGACAGCAACAAGGACAAGAGCCCCGTCACCGATCAGACACCATCCGAAGATGTTGCCGGATTTGAGGATAGCGCTCCCCAGAAAGCCGCACCCAAGAAATCT
>CAZOLR010000063.1:2997-6063 GCA_964580905.1 uncultured Hyphomicrobiales bacterium
CCGCCCACAGATGCGGAACCTGAAGATACCAGCGTCAGTTCTGCCGGGGCTGAGCCGGACCGGACCGAAGATGATAAACCTGCGCCTGCCCGGAAAAGCTGGTTTGGCCGGCTGAAAGACGGGCTCGGCAAATCGGCATCCAAGATCACCGAAGGGCTGGCCGGTATCATGGGCAAGCCAAAGCTCGACGCAGGTGATCTTGAAGACATTGAAGATGCGCTGATCATGGCCGATCTCGGGGTGGCCGCAGCGGGACGCCTTACCGAAGGCCTGAAAGGCCGGTCCTATCCTGATGGCGTCAATGCGGAAAGTCTGGCGCAGGCACTGGCCGAAGAAGTCGCCACTATCCTTGAGCCGGTGGCAAAGCCCCTTGAAATTGATCCGGGCAACACGCCCCATGTCGTGCTGATGGTGGGCGTCAACGGGTCAGGCAAGACAACCACCGCAGGCAAACTTGCGGAATACTGGCGATCCGAAGGCAAGACCGTGATGCTGGCCGCGGCCGACACTTTCCGGGCGGCGGCGGTGGAACAGCTCAGGATCTGGGGCGAACGCACCGGCACAACCGTCATCGCCGGTGAGGCAAATGCCGATGCGGCTGCGGTCGCCTATCAGGCACATGAAACCGCCATCCGGGAGAAGGTGGATATTCTCATTGTCGATACGGCAGGCCGGCTTCAGGCCCGGGCGGAGCTGATGCAGGAGCTTGAAAAGATCACCCGTGTCCTTGGCAAACAGGATGAAACAGCACCCCATGACCGTATCATCGTTCTTGATGGAACGGTCGGGCAGAACGCGCTTTCCCAGGTGGCGGCATTTCAGCAGGCGGCAAATCTGTCGGGCATGATCGTCACCAAACTCGACGGCAGCGCAAGGGGCGGGATCGTGGTGGCGCTGGCCGAGGAATTCGGCCTGCCCATTCACGCCGTCGGGGTGGGTGAAGGCAAGGATGATCTGCGCCCGTTCGATGCCGCAGATTTCGGCCGTGCGCTGGCCGGACTTGGCGGCTCTTGACAAACAGGGCTGTTTCCATCATTAAGGTGGCTATACCGGCACTGTCGAAGCCAGACCTTAACGGGTCACGTCTGTCCCTGAGTTTCAGGCACAGGCGGTTTTCTGCTTTGCCGTCATGTTGAGCAAGATCAGGTGAAACCGGATATAGAACCATGTTCGATCGGCTGAGTGACAAACTGGGATCTGTCCTGGACAAGATCAGGGGCCGTGGCGCTCTCACCGAAGCGGATGTTGATACCGCGCTTCGTGAGGTCAGATTAGCCCTTCTTGACGCCGATGTCGCCTTGCCGGTGGTGAAATCCTTCATCTCCCGGGTAAGGGAACAGGCGGTCGGCCAGGATGTCCTGAAATCCGTCAAGCCCGGTCAGATGGTCATCAAGATCGTGCATGACGCGCTGGTGGAAACGCTTGGCCCCGGTGATGCGGCGCTCAATATCAATCAGCGCCCGCCGGCGGTCATTCTGATGGTTGGTCTTCAGGGCAGCGGTAAGACGACAACAACCGGCAAACTGGCCCGCCAACTCAAGACAAAACAGAAAAAATCCGTCCTGCTCGCCTCGCTTGATGTCACCCGCCCGGCGGCAAGAGAACAGTTGCGGATTCTCGGCGTTGAAGCCGGGGTGGACGTGTTGCCCGAACAGGATGGCGATACACCACTTGGTATCACCAAACGTGCGCTCAATGCGGCCCGTCTGAAATCGTCGGATGTTCTGATCCTTGATACCGCCGGACGGACAACGATAGATGAAACCCTGATGGCGGAAGTCCGGGACGTGGCAAGCCAGGCGGAACCCGCAGAAGTCCTGCTTGTTGCCGATGCCATGACAGGTCAGGATGCGGTCACCACCGCAGCGGCTTTCAAAGAAGCCGTCGGCATCACCGGCATTGTGCTCACCCGTGCCGATGGCGATGCCCGTGGCGGCGCGGCTCTTTCGATGCGTCAGGTGACCGATTGCCCGATCAAGTATCTCGGTGTCGGTGAAAAACAGGACGCGCTTGAAGAATTCAATCCCGAACGCATGGCAGGCCGGATCCTCGGTATGGGTGATGTGGTCGGGCTGGTGGAAAAAGCGGCTGAGACAATCGAAGCCGAAGACGCCGAGCGCATGGCCAAACGAATGGCGTCGGGCCAGTTTGACATGAACGATTTTCTCTCCCAGTTGCGCCAGCTCAAGAAAATGGGCGGTATGGGTGGCCTGATGGGGATGCTGCCCGGGATCGGTAAACTTAAAAAACAGATCGAAGCCGCCGGCATTGATGATAAACATTTCAGCCGTCAGGAAGCGATCATCCTGTCGATGACAAAGCGTGAGCGGGTGCAGGTCGCGCTTCTCAACGCCTCGCGGCGCAAGCGCATTGCTACCGGGTCCGGCACATCGGTTCAGGACGTCAACAAACTCGTCAAACAGTATCAGGATATGGCCAAGATGATGAAACGCCTCGGCAAGATGGGGGGCGGCAATCCTGCCACGCTCGCCTCCATGCTTGGTGGCGGCGACGGCCCGTCCGCTGGTCTGCCCGGAATGGGACCAGGCATGGGACCAGGCATGGGATCAGGACTGGGCGGGTTGCCCGGTCTTGGCGGTAAAGGTCTTCCCGGAGGTTTGCCCGGTCTGGGTATGCCGCGGGGCGGAAAGAAAAAGAAACGGTAGGGCATACGCTTTGCCGGACAGACATCGTTCTTATATCAAGGAAAGGAAAGAACATGGCACTTAAAATCAGACTGGCCCGTGGTGGCGCCAAAAAACGTCCGTATTACCGCATTGTGGTTGCCGAAGCCTCGGCGCCCCGGGATGGCCGTTTCGTTGAGCGCGTCGGGTCCTATAACCCGATGGTTCCAAAGGATCATCCGGAGCGGCTGACCCTCGATTCCGAACGGGCTATGTACTGGATCTCCAAGGGTGCAAAACCAACCGAGCGGGTGCAGAAAATGATGGCTCAGCTGGGGCTCATCGAAGCGCCAGCACTTCGCGAACAGCCGAAAAAGTCGGCGCCGGGCAGAAAGCGTCAGGAGCGTGAAGCGGAAGCCGCGGAAGCCGCCGCCGCGGCCGC
>CAZOLR010000064.1:0-5834 GCA_964580905.1 uncultured Hyphomicrobiales bacterium
CATCTGGCTGAAATCCAATTAATCTCATATTAGCTAATATAGATGCATTAATTTATTAATTAGGGAACACATAATTTTACTCCGCAGTTTCAATGACCAAAATTTGAGATCGGATGAGTTTCAGAGTTTTTGATTTCCAGCAGAGATTTGATTTGTGGGGTCTTGAATACATCCTGCCCCCAGCAATCAATCAATCACTTAAGTTTAGTCCTGAGCCAGCAGATCATCCAAGGTGGTCTTGATGCCATGTTGACTGGCAAAGGATAACAATCGCTCCAAGGTGTCACCAGCAAGAAGCAGCCCTTGGGAAACCGCGGTGCGACTGTGGCGTTCTTCTTTCTCGCCGGGGTAAAAAATTTCGGACACACCTTCGGCTTTCTGACTGCTTTTCCAGTTGTTAATCATGGCCCCCATATCTTCTTTGAAAGCGTCGACACTGCGCAGTTTGGCGATGTCAATCGCCATCAAAAAATGCCCCACCCCACTTGCCTTATCCGGGACATAAGGCCCATGAACGGCTTGCCCGAAGGCCCCGCCTGAGAGCACACCTGATAAAACATCCATCATCGCTGAGAGGGCAAATCCTTTATGACCAGCCATTGGCATGAGGGTGCCCAAAATAGCCTCTGCCGGATCTGTAGTCACTTTGCCCTGAGGCGATAACGCCCAGTGATCGGGGATGGCTTCCTGCTTTTCCCCGGCAAGATAGATTTTACCGCGCGCCACAGCCGTATGAGCAATATCCACAATAAAGGGCGCAGAAAACGGCGTTGGTGCCGCCCAACTTTGGGGATTGTTGCCCACCATCTTTTCACGACCACCAAAGGCGGCCATGGCGGGGCTGGCGTTGGTGGCAAGAAAACCGATCATATTCTTCTCAGCAAGCATTTTAGTGAAATACATAGCGGTGCCAAAATGACCAGACCTGCGGATGCTCACGCAGGCGACGCCATATTGGAGCGCTCTTGCCGCGGCCAGGTGAACCGCTTCACGGGTGATAAATTGACCCACACCATTATGGCCATCCAAGGCCAGCAGCGGGCCGGTATCAATGGTGATTTCAGGATCAGTATTGATATCGATCACATTATTTTGAATGCGCTCTGCGTACCATGTGGTGCGCAACACCCCATGGGAAGAGTGCCCCCACAGATCAGCCATGACCAAACTGTCACTCAGCAAAGACGCTTTGTCTTCGCTTAGACCAAGGGCGCGATAGATGCCGGTCACGAGACGACGCAAGGCCAGGTGATTGATCCGCATCATCATGGCCCTAAATCCAACTCTTCCAACAAGACCGCAAAAGAGGCGCCATGCATATCGCTATCCTCTGCCGTGCCTTGAATGTGAGGGCGAGGCAGGCTGAATTTAATAACCTGGAGCGACGCGATATCAAAACGCGAAATCTGGCTGAGATCGGTTTGAAACAATCGGGCGACGGTATCGGTATCTAATCGCGTTTGGATGTCCTGAAAATTCTTATCATCAAAACAAAAAATATCGATGGTCAGCCAAAACGGGCCTGCATTTTTTGATCTGATTTTTTTGACTTTTTGCCCTAAGACCATGATTTAACTTTCCGTGATCTCAAGCGTGAAACCACCCATAGGATCGTCAACAGCCATGACGTGATTGAGGCAAAATTCATACAAAGCCCCTTTGTTCATTTCCGGGGGCGAAAACGGAAAGGCAAAGGTCGGCATTGGTTCGTGGGGTGTGAGCGGTAAATGCAGAAGATCAGGATTGAGCAGTTTTGCCGCTTCTTGCGAACGGCTTTGATCGTGGCTTGTGAAAATAGCCATGACGCCGAATTCCACGGCATCATGACGGCGTTGTTCAAGAGCACCTAAGGTCGCGTTTTGCCCGATGATGCGTAATTCAAGCGATACATCACTGATCCCGTTTTTCAGGGCTTTCTGCGCAAAAGACTTTTTCAGGGCATCGACCCAAGCATCGATATGTCGGCAATAATGCTGATCACGAACCATGACGAGTGAAACGGTCTGGAATCCGGCACAGCGCGCCGCTTCAAGTTTAACTTGGTAGGGTGTTGTGTCATGCCAGATGCTCCCTTCCACCCGCACCGATTTATCATCGATTGATCGGTATTGCGCTGCCTCAACATCAAGATATCCGCCCGGCTCGTAAAGGATATAAGGGTTGGCGTTCTCATAAAGCATATGCGCGGATACCGTATATGGGGTGGCCTTTGCGTCATCTGCCATCGGGGTGATGACACAACCCTGATCATCAAAGTGCATCAACACCACGCCAGAATTCGGGTTGGTCGTGGCCAGAGCGCCGCATTCGGCAATTTTAGCACCGTGCCAGGCCGCGCCTTTATGACATCCCCTGGCGATGGGCAAGGCGGCGATCAGCGCCGTGTCGGTGGTGCGTCCAGCAATGATAACATCGGCACCGGTATTCAGCGCGGCCTGTATTTGCTCGACCCCGGCGAGGGCTACTATATTTGTGGTCTCGCGAATGGTTTCAGCGGTAACTGTTGGCGCATGCTCAAGGGGGGTGATGGCGCCGCGTTCGAGCGCCCGAAGGATCGTGTCCTGATCCTGGCCTGATTTAAGGGTGGCAATTTTCAGATGTTCGCCGCGCTCCCGGGCTATTTCAAGGGTCAGATCAAGCATCCAGTCCACGGCGGTATCCGCGCCGCAGGTGCCGGCAGAACCGATGAGCAAAGGCACATTTGCCCTGGCTCGGGCGTCCATCAGTTCAGCCCAATCCGTTTTGGTGGCACTGCGCGAATATTTGCTGGTGCCGGTGCCAAGATAAAAAGGGCCGCTATCGGTGGACCCTCCATCAATGGCAATCAAATCAGGCTTTTCCAACAGACCAGCATCAAGTGCAGCGCGATCATATGGGATACCCAGCGCTCCGGCAGGAACAAGGATTTTAACAATTTCATTCTTGCGCATTCAATAACTGCCCTATACCGTCTTACTATAATATCTATCATCAGATAGTACATAAAAATGAAATGGCTCTTGGAGATTTGCATGACCATATTGCCCATTTCAATGTTTGGAGGAAATGACAATGAACATCTTTTCAAATTCAGCATTTGCGGCTGTTTTTAGCATTGGCTTGATCAGCCAAAGCTTTGCCGCAGAATGTATTGCCCCGGCAAACCCCGGGGGTGGCTGGGATTTTACCTGCCGTTCGATCACCAAGATTATGAGCGACATTGGCGCCTATGACGGGTCCATTCAAGTGACCAATATGGCTGGCGGCGGCGGCGGTCTTGCCTTTACCCATGTGGTCAATGAACGCAATTCTGACGATGATCTGATTGTTGCGGCGTCGACTGCGACCGCGACCCGTCTGGCGCAGAATGCGTATTCCGGCATGACCGCTGATCAGGTGCGTTTCCTTGGTGCCATTGGCGCTGACCCGGGGGTGATTGTGGTTGCGGCCGATTCACCTTACAAAAACCTGAATGACCTGCTTGATGCCGTGATTGCAGATCCATCCAAGCATGCTTTTGCCGGCGGTTCTGCGGCTGGTGGTTATGACCATCTGAAGGTATTGATGGCGCTGAAGCGCAAAGGCTTCACCGATATTAAAAAAGTGAAATACATTGGCGTTGATGGTGATGCCGATGCAATCACGCAAACCGTAGGCGGCTTTACGGCGGCCATGACGGGCGATATTTCAGGCGTAGTTGGTTTCATCAAATCAGGTGATGTGCGGGTCCTGGCTTCGTTCACCGAAGAACGTATCCCCGGCTTTGAAGATATCCCAACCGCAAAAGAGCAGGGAATTGATGTGATTGCCGTGAACTGGCGTGGTCTCTACACCCCTAAAGGCGCTTCAGAAGCTTCCTATAAAAAATGGACAGAAGCCCTTCGTAAGGTCGGCGCATCACCGGAATGGAAAGAAGCCATGATGGCCAATGGTCTGGCTCCCTTCAACAAAGTTGGTCCCGATTTCCAGTCCTATGTTGATGAGGTGATTGCTGAAGTTCGCGCGATGTCAACTGAGCTCGGCGTCATGAAATAATGTCAGATCGTCTGACAGGATTTATCATTATTGTAGTAGCACTCGCCTTTTTTGCGGGTGCTACTCAACTTGAAGCGCCTTTTTTCGCTGATCCATTGGGGCCAAAAGCGTTTCCGATGATGATCGCATCGGTCGCATTGATCGCCGGGATGGTGATGGTGCTTCGCCCTGATGAGCCGCCACAATGGCCGGAATTGGCCACGATTGCGCGGCTGGCCTTGGCGACCCTCATCCTTGTTTTTTACGCGTACAGCCTGAAACCGCTCGGATTTCTGTTATCCACGGCGGTAGCGGCGGCGGCCTTGTCTTATCAAATCAACCCCCATGCGGTTCGATCAATTTTAACAGGGGCGGCCTTGTCGATCGGGCTGTTTTTCATTTTCAAATTCGCGTTGGGCCTTAGCCTGTTTGCTTTTCCGCGCGGCCTGGTAGGGTGAGTTCATGATGGAGTTGCTGGCCAATCTTGAATTAGGGTTTTCGGTGGCCCTGAGCCCGTCAACGTTGATGCTGGCCATGATCGGATGCGTGCTCGGCACCATCATTGGTGCCTTGCCCGGATTGGGGCCATCAAATGGGGTGGCCATTTTAATCCCTCTGTCTTTCTCTTTAGGTTTGGATGCAACGGCCGCGCTGGTGCTGATGACCGCGGTGTATTACGGGGCTATGTATGGGGGGCGGATTTCATCGATATTGTTGAATATTCCCGGCGATGAGCCGGCGATGATGACAACCTTGGATGGCTACCCTATGGCCAAGCAGGGGCGTGCCGGCGATGCGTTGGTATTATCCGGGGTTGCGTCATTTGTGGGGGCATTTCTGTCAACCCTGGGATTGATGTTGTTGGCGCCGATCTTGGCCCGGATCGCCTTTTTGTTTGGCCCGGCGGAATATTTTGCGCTTTATCTGCTGGCCTTCTGCACCCTTGGTGGGATTGGCTCAAACAATCAGGCCAAGGCGGCGGTTTCGGTTTGTCTGGGTCTTGGGATCGCCATGGTGGGTGTGGATAGTTCCACGGGATTGACGCGCTTCACGGGTGGTAACCTCCACTTGTTTGACGGTATTGATTTTCTTGTGGCCATCGTCGGCCTGTTTGCCGTATCGGAGGTTTTCATTTTCATCGAAAGCCATGGCCGGGATTCCAGTATTGGGGTGACGCTCGAAAAAGTCACCATTCCCGTCAAGGAGATTTTTGAAACGCGTTGGACGATGTTGCGGAGCAGTGTCATTGGTTTTATCGCAGGTGTCCTGCCCGGGGCGGGTGCATCGCTTGGCAGTTTTCTCGCCTATATGTCGGAAAAATCGATCGCTAAAGACAAGAGCCGCTTTGGTCATGGTGAGCCGAGAGGCATCGCCGCACCAGAGGCAGGGAACAATGCCGCCGCTGGCGGGGCATTGGTGCCGATGCTCACTCTTGGTGTGCCCGGGTCAGGCACCACGGCGGTATTGCTGGCGTTGCTGATGACCCTGAACATCACGCCCGGACCGCTTTTGTTTACTGAACGTCCTGAAGTGGTATGGGGGCTGATCGCATCGCTGTTGATTGCGAATATTGTTTTATTGATCCTCAATGTCCCGTTGGTCAAAGTCTTCAGCCGGGTGTTGCAGGTGCCTGCGGCCATCCTGTTGCCGGGAGTGACCATGATTTCCTTTGTGGGGATTTATTCTTTGTCGGGCAGTTATTTTGATTTGCTGTTGATGATTGGCTTTGGTGCCTTGGGCTATTTCCTGCGTAAAATGTCAATCCCGACCGTGCCCGTGATTTTGGGGATATTGCTTGGGGGAAATATGGAAGTCAGCCTTCGTCGGGCCATGGTATTGTC
>CAZOLR010000065.1:0-5513 GCA_964580905.1 uncultured Hyphomicrobiales bacterium
TGGGGGTTATCTTGTCGGCAGGTGATAGTCTGACCTGGCTTTCTGAAGTGACGGCACAGCCCCTGCCTCAACTGCTGGCACAGATCAATGATGAGGATCGTCATAAAATCTGGCCGATATTCCACCCTTATCTGAGTGGCGAGCGTACGCCCCATAACATAGCTGAGCCGCGAGGCGGTTTTTTCGGACTCTCAAGGGCTGATAACGCCGGAGACCTTACGCGGTCTGTCCTGCAAGGGGTCAGCTTTGCTATCGCTGATGCAATGGATGTTCTGGATGACAGCGATGGCAAGCCAAAGAGGATCATCGCCACCGGAGGCGGGGCAAAGAACAGCTATTGGCTGAGCCTGATCGCCAGTGTCACAGGTTGCCGGATCGCGGTGCCTGAAGATGCGGATGTTGGTGCGGCGCTGGGAGCGGCACGCCTCGGGATGCTTGCGGACGGCATCCCCTTAGAAGAGGTGTGCCGAAAGCCTGCCATATCACATACTGTATGCCCGGATGACGAATTAAGACAGCACTTGCACCTTGCGCGCGAGTTAAGCCAGAAGCTGTTTGCCCTTACGGACATCCCTACTCGCTGAGTTGGGTCAGCCGCGGGTTTATGGGGATATTTATGATTGGTTTATTCACAGACAGGTGAGGGGAGCGGGAACCAGAAAGTTCTTGCCCGTTTTTCACGACAGCCTTTTTTCCTAAATGAAGTGTAGCCTAACCTTCCACCGGATAACCAAACACAATCAGCACGGAATAAATTTTCCGGTTGCACAGGTTGACCGGCGGTAATTGTTCCCCGGGCTTTAAGGGAAAAGCAGATAAATCCGCATTTTCCGGAGTGCAGGTGCCGCTTGCGCCTGCCGGGGTGTATCGAGCTGACCGGCATGGTCCGTGGGTGACGTTGCCAATAGTCTTGCCGTCAGAAAGAGACCACTTTTGTCTGCCGTCACTATCCGGTTCTTCAATCGTCAGAAGTGATGCGTGTTCTTCCCCGTTTGTCACCAGGTATTTTCCCGGTGAAATCGGAAAATCAGGGGCTTTCATGATAAGTCCGTTCTCATCAAGCCACCAGTCGTCGATATCGAACCGCCACCCGGCAGGGGCAATGTTCCCCGCCTTGCGCAATACTTTGTATAAACGAAGCCAGACCCCGATCGGCCCGGGATCCACGCGCCAGATCCCCCAGGTTTCCGCGCCGGTCCCGGAAGTCGCATCCGCCGGTGCAAGGGCGGCGATATATTGGGTGCGCACAGGGCGATATTTTATTTGGGCAAAAGCCGGGGCTGCAATGACGGACCCCAAAAAAGACAGGGTTGAAAGCAGCCATCGGCGCCGGGATATGTTTTCAGGTTTCTTCATCCGTACCTACCACCAATTCGGAGATCCAAAGGCAGAAAAGAGAGGCTTGCATCAAAGCAAAAAACCAACTTTTCCGCCTGTGTCGTTTAAAAGTTTTGCCGGTCAGAAATTTAATTACAAAATTGACAGCCAACAATAGTAGATATGGGTGAAAACAACAAAACCGCAAGTGAGGCAATTCAATATATCAGCCTATGATATGATGGGGAAAGTGGTGCTGGCGGTTATTTATCTGGTTTTAAATCAGTGTTTCAAGAACCCCCTGCCGGTCAGAAATTTTTTCATAAATGGCCGGTTTTCTTTTGACAGAATTCCAGCCATCTGTTCGGACCAGCTCTGTTGTTTTTTATTTTTTGTTCTGTTTTTATAATAATTCAGCATGTCTTCATCGTATGAAGAAATATCCCTGAAATCATTTTTGTCCTGATAGACATCCTCTTTCAAAAATACATCGAGAGGTAATCTCGGCTTCACTTCAGGGTCTTCATCCGGATATCCGATACACATGCCAAAGACAGGATAAGTATGATCTGGCAGTTCCAGTAATTCGGAAGTTTTGAATGGATCGTTTCTTATCGCCCCGATATAGCAGATGCCCAAGCCAAGGGATTCGGCCGCAATTGCCGTGCTTTGAGCTACAATCGCTGTATCTACAGTTGCTATGATGAATTGTTCTGTCAGCCCTTCCACAGGCGTTGTATTGTGATGCCTGCAACAGCGGAATGATCGGCTCAGGTCGGCACAAAAAATCAAAAATTCAGGTGCCTCCTCTATGTAGGCCTGATCACCTGCTAATTTTCTCAAGGCTTTGCGCTTTGTTACGTCTTTGATGCGAATTATGGTGCAGGCCTGAATAAAGCTGGAACTTGCCGATGCCTGAGCTGCCAGTATGATGTTTTCGAGCACGTGATCTTCGATTGCATCCGGCTTGAACTTTCTAATTGAACGGTGCTTTTTCAATACATCCAGAACATCCATTTTCAGACCTCAAAATTTGCAAAGTTAAGAGAGTCTAGCATACCAAGCTCAGTCAGTATTTATCAAAAACTCTTGGCTCTCTATTTGCCGGGTCTTGAGCAGATCCCGCCCCCGCAACCTTAAGAAGGCTGACGGGTAAAACTATTTTCAGTCAAAATTAAATGAATATATCCGAATTGTTAGATCACCATCCGGGAGCCACTTGCCGTAGTGTGATGCCGGCATGAAAATTATTGTTCCAAAACGCTCAAAACAGGTTCAATGTCGTGGTGAGAATTTTTTACAAAGTAGTTTTTAATGAACATCACCCATAATGCCAAAGGCGTCATCTTTATGATGGCCAGTATGTTCGGTTTTGTTGTTAACGACACCTTTATGAAATCACTTTTCATAAATTATCCACTTATCGAAATCATCTTTCTGAGAGCGCTGTTCTGCCTGCTGCTTCTTATGCTCGTTATGAAATTCAAGAGAGTTTCCATCGTCAAGTATTCCCGTACCAGTTGGAACCTTATGTTGCTGAGAGGGTTTGCCGAGGTGATGGCAACACTATCTTTCCTCTATGCCTTAAAGCATCTCCCATTACCGAACGTAACGGCAATCATTCAGATACTGCCACTTACCGTGACGATGGCGGCAGCGTTGTTTTTGAATGAAAGCGTGGGCTTCAGAAGATGGACAGCCATTATCATTGGTTTCATAGGCGTGTTGATCGTTATAAAGCCCGGAACAGAGGGTTTCTCGGGTTATTCATATTATGCTGTTCTGTCGGTTGTCTTCGTAACCATGAGAGAGGTTGTGACCCGCAAGCTTCCGGATGAGGTTCCTGCGATCACGGCAACCTTCATCACGGCTTTGGGCGTTACTATCATGTCGGCTATTGCCCTGCCGTTCATCACACTGAAAGCCCTTGATGCAAGCGCAGTAATTTTTGTCTGTTCGGCCGGCATTGCGATTTTCTTCGGCTATCTGTTCAGCATAAAGGCCATGCGTGTCGGCGAGATCAGTCTGGTGTCTCAATTCAGATATACGGGGATGATTTGGGCGATACTTCTGGGCTATGTGATCTTTAACGATATTCCCGCCCCGAACACTATCATCGGTGTGTTCATCATCGTTGCATCAGGTTTATACGCCTTCCATCGAAAGAGAATCAAAGACGCGGTCTGACAAAGTCACCTGATCCAAATTTAATCGGTATATTCAGAAAAAGATCAGCCCTCATTTTTATCTTCCCCTTGCCGGCCGGTAAGCCAGATGGCCGCAATCATGGCCAGCATCGAGAAAAGAACCCAAAGGGTATGACGTTCCCCGAACAGCACAATACCAAACACCACTCCTGCAACCAGCGAGATAAACCCCGCCATGCTGGTAAAGATCGGCCCTCCGGCCTTGAGTACATAGAAATAGAGCCAGATCGATATAATGCTAAGCAGAAGATAGCCGCCAAGAACCACCGGCATGACATAGCCATGGAATGGCAGCGGTTCGAACCCATAAACGAGCAATGCAAACGGGACCAGAACAATAAATCCAGCGACGGTTTCCCCCGTGGCCAGTTGCCATGTATCTTCCCCATGGGGCCAGAATTTCGATACCATATTGTGATAAAGCCCGTAACAACAGGCGACCAGCAGGGCCAGGATGAAGCCTTTCCGGGCCTCTTCCGGCCTTGGCATAATCATATCCTCGCTCAACATCAATGGCATGAGGGCAAGGGTTCCCACCAGTACACCGACAAGTTTGCGATAATTTTTTTCTTCCGTCCGCATAACAAAGGCCAGCATCACCGTCACAAGGGGTGTCATAGACACGAAAATAGTGAGCAATCCGGCACCAATGATCGGCGCGGCCTGCAATTCAAGCACGGCAGGGATAAAATACCCGAAGGTTACGGCCATCAGATAGAAGATCATGCTGGCCGGACGCCAGATCCGCGGAAATCGCCCTCTTCGCCAGCAGATCAGATAAAAGAAGGGCAACTCGGCCATGATGATATAGGCAACCAGCACCATCGGCGTTATTCGGGTTTCACCGGCGAAGCGGGAAAGCGAGAAAAAAGCTCCCCAGGTGATACCAAGCATCACCAGCCCCACAAGGGCCCGGAAGTCAGGTCGCCAGACAGTCGGGTTTGGCATCGGGGATGCATCCGGGGTTTCGATGATGATGGCTCCTAAATTTTCATTAAAGTTAGTTTAAATTTCAGAGCTTGTTAACCGGGTTTTGGTTGTCATACCCCATGGATAGGTGGTTTCTGCCTCTGACCTGAGAGGGCATTACCTGCAATCGCAACCAGAAGCACTATTCCGCCGACAATAGTATTCATGGTCAATATCTCACCAAGAAATAGCCAGACCCAAAATGGGGCTAGCACAACTTCCGCCAGCGAAAGAAGTGTTAAATCTGCGGCTTGCACGGTTCGCGACCCTAGTGTGTAAAGCACAAGGCCGGCACCAACCTGAAAGACGCCCATGCTAAGAGATATTCCGATGTCGTTTCGCGAAATAGCAAGAGATAGCGAGGTTTCAAGGCAAACCCCGGCCATGATGACAATACCGAAAAGACCGGAGAGAAAGACCACCGGCATCATATCGGTGGTCCTGCCCCGACGCAGGGTGATGGTGAAAACCGCAAAACCAAAAGCCGAGCCTATTGCCGCCAGGTTTCCATAAATGGCAGCGCCGCCGAATTTATCAGCCACCATGATCAGAATGCCAAGTATTGCAACAACAATGGCAAGCCAGGTTTCCCGCCTCACTTTTTCACCAAGCACCAATTGTCCGAGAATGGCGGTCATGAATGGTGCGGATGCAAAAAGCAGCATTGCATTGCCCACTGAGGTGGCCTGAATGGAGTATATTCCGCCAGCATATGCCGCCACCAGCGATAGCGCTCCAAGTATTCCGTTTATGCCCATCCTGCTGGCGAGCGCTAACGGATTTTCTCTTCGCTTAAGATAGATGATTACGGCAAGAAAAAGGGATAAGCTTATTGAACGGAAAAAAAGTATTTGCCAGGCTTGTGCCTCTTCAATAAACCGCACCCCGAGACCGACGGTAGACCAAAGCACTCCCGCCAAAAAGACAAGAGCCATTCCACTCCGGTGCGAGGGTGATTGGTTGTGCATCTGGCTGAAATCCAATTAATCTCATATTAGCTAATATAGATGCATTAATTTA
>CAZOLR010000066.1:0-5458 GCA_964580905.1 uncultured Hyphomicrobiales bacterium
CCGAAAATGTTTTTTCTCTCACAGCTATAGAAGTTATCGACGCAGATAACCTGATGGCCATCCTTAAGCAGGTCCCGGCAAAGATGAGAGCCGATAAAACCCGCCCCGCCGGTAACGAGTATTCTTTTGCTGGATGGGCTGAACACTTCACATCTCAAACTGGTTGATTGCAGCACCATACCAGAGATTGACTAATATTGGTTTAACGGCACTTCTGATATTTTACTTCTTAGGGCTGGACAGATGGTGCCGGTTGTCTTGTAATCATTGCATTGACGGTTGAATACTAATAAGAGGTAAGACGGTATCAGGCCGAAAACAGGGAGTTTTCCCTCACTGAAAGCCTGATCGTTTTGCCCAGGGAGAAAACAATGAAAAAAACCTTTTTGTCTTTGGCTGTGGCGGCGTTGTTCGGAGTATCCGCCGCGCAGGCTGAAACGGTGAAAGTCGGCTATATGACCACCCTTTCCGGTGGCGCCGGTATCATCGGCACGCAGATGCAGAATGCGGTAAACCTTGCCATGGATCATCTTGGCGGCAAGCTTGGCGGCATGGATGCGGAAATCATCTTTGTTGATGATCAGCGCAAACCTGATGTGGCAAAGCAGCTGGCCAACCGGCTGATCAAATCCGATAAGGTCGATGTCGTTGCCGGGGTGATCTGGTCAAACCTGCTGATGGCCATCCACAAGCCGGTAACCCGTTCAGATACGCTCCTTATCAGCTCCAATGCCGGCCCGTCGCCGGTGGCCGGCTCGGACTGCAATGAGAATTTCTTCTCCATGTCCTGGCAGAATGACCAGACGCCTGCCGCCATGGGGAAATACATGCAGGAGGCCGGAGTCAAATCGGTCTATCTGATCGCCCCGAATTATCAGGCCGGCAAGGACATGCTCTCCGGCTTCAAGAGTGAATACAAAGGCGGGATTGCAGGTGAAATCTACACCAAGCTCGGCCAGACGGATTTTCAGGCGGAACTCTCTGCCTTACGTGCCGTCAAGCCTGAAGCCACGATGATCTTCCAGCCCGGCGGGATGGGGATCAATTTTATCAAACAGTGGAAACAGAGCGGGATGGACAGTGTTTCGGATTTCTATTCGGTGTTCACGGTGGATGCGGTCAGCCTGCCGGCGCTCAAGGATGGCGCTCTTGGTATCCGTTCCACCCAGACCTGGTCTCCTGATCTCGATAATCCGATCAACACCAAATTCGTTGCCGATTACAAGGCCGGGTTCGGGGGATATCCCTCTTTTTACGCCGCCCAGGCCTATGATACGATTCTCGCCATCGACTACGCCATTCGCAAGGCGGGCAGCAAAGAGACATCGGCCATGCGCGACGCGCTGGCAGCCGGAGGCATTCCCACCACCCGCGGGACACTTGACATGAACACCAACCATTTCCCCATTCAGAATATCTACTTACGTGAAGTGGTGATGGATGATGATGGTGTGGCGACAACCAAAGTTCTGTCGACCGTGTTCGAAAATCATCGGGACGCCTATGCCAGGGATTGCAAATTCTGAGGCTGATCATTCCTGAAGATCTGTGGGTAACACTCCCATAAAGACAATCAATATGCCGGGACTTCTTTAATGGTCCCGGCTCTTTTCTTTAGGGGCTATTTCAGGGTATAGATGGGCGCCATGACACTGACCCTTTTTCTAGAGCAGCTTTTTAACGGTCTTCAGGCCGGGGTGACGCTTTTCCTGATTGCCGCCGGGCTGACCCTCATTCTCGGGATCATGGATTTTGTCTTTCTGGCCCATGGCAGTCAGGTGATGGTCGGGGCCTATGCCGGTGCTGCCATCACCAGCTGGACCGGCAATTTCTATCTCGGTCTCGTGCTTGCCATTCCGGTGACATTTGCCAGCGGGTATCTGATTGAATATCTTCTCGTGCGGCATCTCTATCGTCGTGATCATATGGAACAGGTGCTGGCCACATTCGGGCTTATTCTTTTCTTTAATGAACTGGTGCGGATCGGGTTCGGGCCCGCGGCGCTGTTCTCTGATCTGCCGCCCTCGCTCAGCCATTTTGTTGAAATTCTTCCCAATACACCCTATCCGCTCTACCGGCTTGTGGTGATCGGGGTCGGTCTGGCCTGTGCCCTCGGGATCCATCTTTTTGTTTCAGGGACAAAAACAGGCGCCATGGTCCGTGCCGGGGCGAATAACCCGGAAATGACAGCGGCGATGGGGGTGAATATCTCCCTGCTCTTCCGCCTGATCTTTGCCGCAGGAGCAGCTTTCGCCGGACTGGCCGGTGCGTTGCTCGGCCCGCTCACATCGGTGGAATCCGGCATGGGTGAGCCGTTGCTGATCCTGTCGCTGGTGGTGATCATCATTGGCGGGATCGGTTCCGTTCGAGGGGCATTTATTGCGGCCATCCTCATCGGGATTGTGGATACGCTGGGCCGTATTTTTCTGCCGATGCTGTTGCGCCAGATCCTCCACGGGTCGGCGGCAGATGGTGCCGGCCCGGCGCTGGCCTCGATGCTCGTCTATATTCTGATGGCTGTGGTGCTGATCTTCCGGCCCCAGGGTCTGTTCCCGCCAAGAGGTTAGGTGATGCGTGGGGTCCGTGAAATCATCGCATTGATCCGGAACGGCATGAGGGAAAACCGCCTGCTGTTCTTTCTGCTTGCCGGATTTGCGCTCTTTCCTATTTATACGGGTGCGGCTGATCTTCCGTTCTGGGAGGATGTTGCCATGCGGATCATGCTGCTTGGCATGGCGGCGATGGGGCTCAATCTCGTGCTGGGGTATGGCGGCATGGTTTCGTTCGGGCATGCGGCCTTTCTCGGTGTCGGCGCCTATTGTGTCGGGATAAGCCAGTCCTTCGGGCTGATGAACGGATGGGCGCATCTGCTGATCAGCATCGGGGTGTGTGGCACGCTCGGCCTGATGATCGGGTATCTGGCGCTGCGTACCAGCGGGATCTATTTCATCATGATCACGCTGGCCTTTGCCCAGATGCTGTTTTTCCTCTTTGTCAGTCTTGAGGTGTTCGGCGGTGATGACGGGATGAGCATTGACCGGGCAGAGTTTCTGCCGCTCGATCTTTATGAGCCTTTGCGTCTCTATTTCCTGATCTGGGTTATGCTGGTGCTGGTTTCTGTTCTGCTGATGCTGCTTGTGCGCTCCCGTTTCGGGGTGACGCTCCGGGCGATCCGCAACAATGCATCGCGGATACAGGCGATGGGGATTGAGCCGCTGGACTTTCGGATCACGGGATATGTGATCTCAGCGGTTATCTGCGGGGTGGCGGGCACTTTTTTTGCCAGTTGGCAGGAATATGTGTCGCCCGATATCATGCACTGGTCACGCTCAGGTGAGCTGATGATCATCATCGTGCTGGGCGGGCTGGGCACGCTGGCGGGCCCTCTTCTCGGCGCGGTTGTCTTTCTCCTGCTTGAGGAATTTCTGCCTGAGCTGTTGTATCTGATCGCGCCGGATTATGCCGAAAACTGGATGATCATCTTCGGCCCGCTGCTGATTGCGGTGGTGCTCTTCGGACGGGGCGGGCTGATCGGCATGCTTGAGTATTTGAGCCCCCGGTCACGCGGCGGAGGTGCTTCATGACAATGCCGGTGCTTGAACTCCGTGCGGTGAGCAAATCCTTCGGCGCACTCAAAGCCACGGACAAGGTGTCTCTTGACGTGCGGAGCGGGGAAATTCACGCGCTTATCGGGCCCAACGGCGCCGGCAAGACCACGCTTATCCAGCAGATCTATGGTGCGCTCCAACCCGAAGAGGGTGAGATCAGGCTTAATGGTGTGGATATCACCGGTCTTTCCATACCGGCACGGGTGCGGGCAGGGATAGGCCGGTCCTTCCAGATCAGCAATGTGCTGACGGATTTCACGGTGCTGGAAAACAGCATCATTGCCGAAGCCGCGCGGCGCGGCGAAGCTTTCCGCTTTCTTCATCCGGCGTTTTCGGACCCTGATCTCATTGCCGGCGGGATGCGCATTCTTGATCGGGTGGGGATAGCGGAACTGGCGGGCATCAGGGTGGATGAACTGGCACACGGGCAGCGCCGGATGCTGGAACTTGCCCTTGCCATGGCGGCCGCACCAAGTCTGCTGTTGCTGGATGAGCCGATGGCCGGCGCCGGGCCCGAAGAAAGCCAGACCATGACAACCATTATCGAACAGCTGAAGGAAGGGGCGGCGGTCCTGCTGATCGAGCATGATATGGATGCGGTTTTCAGGCTGGCGGACCGGATCACGGTGCTGGTCGAAGGCGCGGTGCTGGCGGCGGGCACACCGGAGGAGATCAGCCGTAATAAAGAGGTGCGTCAAGCCTATCTGGGGGAGGAGATCCAGCATGCTGGAACTTGACCAGATCACCGCCGGATACGGGACAGCGCAAGTGCTTTTCGGGGTGTCGCTCAAGGTGGATGCCGGGGCCTGCGTGTCGCTGATGGGCCGCAACGGGATGGGCAAGACAACGACTATCCGTGCCATCATGGGCCAGATCCCGCTTAAGGGCGGGGTGATTTCACGCTTTGGCAATACCGCCGCGGTATCGGCTTACCAGATCGCGCGTCAGGGCTTCGGGCTGGTGCCGGAAGGCCGGCAGATTTTCAGCAATCTCAGTGTCAGGGAAAACCTTGAAACCTTCGCCCGTGCCCCTGATGAGGCGGGGAGATCACCCTGGACCGTAGGCCGGGTGTGCGATCTCTTCCCCCGTCTTGCCGAACGGCTCCATCACGCAGGCAATCATCTTTCCGGTGGCGAGCAGCAGATGCTGGCCATCGGCCGGGCGCTGATGACCAACCCGAAACTGCTGATCCTCGATGAAGCTACCGAAGGGCTGGCGCCCATCATTCGTGAACAGATCTGGTCCTGTCTTGCCCGGCTGAAGGCCGAAGGCCAGGCTATCCTCATCATCGACAAGAACGTGGGTGCTATCGCCCGGCTGGCTGACCATCATTATATCCTTGATAAAGGCACCGTTGCCTGGGATGGCGACACGTCGGCGCTGTTGCGTGATCCAGGGCTTAAATCCCGTTATCTCGGGGTGTAGACCCCGCCTGTCATATCCCCCCTTCCCCTGATTTGTAGCGGAATTGCAGCGCTATACGTTTAATCACAAAAAAGTGATTGGACAGAGTGTTAACTCTCCATAATTGTCTTTGTAGATCACGATATGATCGAACATATATGTCAAAACTATACCATAGGGCGTGTTCATCTGTGGTGATGCTCACGTCCCTGAAGGCGACCATATTGACCATCTCATAAGGTTTTCTTCGGGGTTCTTTGGGGGGAGAAAAATGAACAGTATCAGACCGGGCACGTCCCTGACGTGGCCAAGAGTGTCGGACCGTGCGCCCGGCATCAGCGAAACTCGCGTTACTACGGAAACGCCGGCCAGCACCGATAAGGAAGAAGGAAGAAGGAAGAAGGAAGAAGGAAGAAGGAAGAAGGAAGAAGGAAGAAGGAAGAAGG
>CAZOLR010000067.1:0-5196 GCA_964580905.1 uncultured Hyphomicrobiales bacterium
TTGCCAAGAGACTTCATGATCCGGGCTTCCATCGCCTGTTTGGTGAAGTTCATGATCTTCGCCGCTGCCTGGACGCCGCCAACCTGCGATGCCCTGAGGTTGGTATTGGCGGCAAATTTCTTCTGCATCACCAGTTCAAGCTCTTTGAGGGCATCAGGCTGCACGGTTTCAAGTGTCGCGATGCGGGCGACGACATCAGGCTGAAGATCTTCCGGCAGAAGGCCGAGCACATCAGCGCCGACACCGTAATCAAGATATGAGATGATAAGAGCGATAATCTGGGGATGTTCATCGGCGATCAGTTCAGCGATGGATTTTGAATCCATCCAGTCCAGAATTTCAATAGGCTGGTTGTTGCTCGACGGCGTGATGCGGCTGAGCACAGACTGCGCCTTGTCTTCACCGAGGGCTTTGTTGAGAACAACCCGGATGTAATTTCCGGCACCAAGACCAAGGCTTGTCTGTTCCTTGATGATGGCCAGAAACTCGTCCAGCACCTTGTTCACGGTGTCCTGGTCAAGTCCCTGAACGGAATACATGGCACGGCCCAGATGCTGCACTTCACGCGGGGAGAGATTGCGCAGGATCTCCGATGCTTCATCTTCCCCGAGGAGCATCATCAGGATTGCGGATTTATGGGTGCCCGTCAGCGTGTCGTAGACGGAGACTTCATCATCCTGATTGTCTGTTTCTGCCATTGGTCTGTCCTCTCAAATTTACTCAGTCAGATCGATGCACGGGTCTACCGTGCATCGAGATCAGGTTTCATCATCGCCTTGAAGACGTTGGATACACGGCCGGCTTCATCGCTGACAATCATCCGGATCACCGCCACCTTATCATCATATGTATTGGCGGTATCCAGCATCTCGGCAGAGATGGAAGCTTTCTTCGGCTTGAGCTTGGACTTGATGTCCTCAAGGCTCTCACCTTCACCTATTTCCACTTGATCCATATCAGGCTCATCTTCCATATGCACCAGGGCTTCACCGGGCTTGCCGGGGGCGACTGGTACCATGATCCGGTTGATCATCGGACGAATCACACCAAGAATGATAACACCCATTATCAAAAGCGTCATGCCCTGCTTCATCAGGTTGACCGCCCAGTCCATTTCAAACCATGGCTTTTCAAACCCTTCAATGGCGGAAACGAATGTCGAGCTGGTCACGGTCAGGCGGTCACCCCGCTCAGGATTGACGCCGATGGCATCCGCGACAAGAGCCTCGATTTCCTTCAGCTTTTCAGCCGGGATTTTTTCAACGGTTTTTTCGCCGGTCTCCGGGTTTTCCACGACCATCTCACGGACCAGAACAGCGGCCTGAATATTGGTGATCTGGTTGGATGGTTTCTTTGTGGTGGAAATCGTGCGGCTGATCTCAAAGTTGCGCACTTCGTTGGACGAACGGGTCTGCATACCGCCGCCGGAGCCACCTTCATTGGCGAAATCAGTCTTGAGCTCCGTTGCGGTAGGCGGGCTGTTCGTCGTTGCACCCGGAATACCCTTGGCGCCGGCATTTGCCGTCACATCAAGGCTGGACTGGCTGCTGCGCAGGGCATTTGATTCCGGATCGACAAGTTCTTCGGTAATTTCACTACGGGTGAAATCCATCTCCAGATTCACCTGCGCCGTCACATTGCCTGCCCCGACAATAGGCGAGACCAGCGAGATAATCCGCGTGCGGTAAATCTGCTCCAGTTTCATGCGATGCTCAAGCTCGCTGTCCGAGAGAGCATTCGACGGATCGTCAACAGGTTTGGACAAAAGATTGCCGTACTGATCGACAATGGTCACATCACTCTTGGCCATACTTGGAACAGAAGATGAAACAAGATGTACGATGGCGCTGACCTGATGGGTGCCAAGTGTCCGGCCGTTGCTCATCTGCATGAAGACCGAGGCGCTCGGCGGAACCGAGGACCGGGCAAATACGGATTTCTCCGGAATCGCCAGATGCACTCTTGCCGCAATAACGCCGTCAATTTCACTGATGGATTTGGCCAGTTCCATTTCCTGGGCCTGCTTGATCTTGACGTTTTCAACCGAACGGCTGGCGCCAAGCGGGATATCGCCGATGCCGGAATATCCTTCGGGAACAGAAGTCGGCAGGCCTTGCGCAGCCAACATCATTTTAGAGCTGTGATAGTCGCTGGTCGGGACAAGCACATCACCCGTGGTGGGGTCGATGCTGACATCCATCCCGCCATTGCGCAGGGCTTCAACAACACGTGCTTTTTCCGCATCAGGCAGTGAGGCGTAAAGCGTGGTCACATCCGGTTTCTGGACAATCATATACATGACCAGTCCCACCGTCAGCGCAAGGACCGAAATGATCATCGGCATTGATTTCTTGAGACTGGGGTCAGAGGTCAGCCGACGGATATTTGAAAGAGGCCCGCTGCCCTGGGCAACAGCCAGAGCCCCGTTGTTTTCGTCCATGCTTGCAGCTTCAGCCATTTTTGTTCTCCATCAGTACCGGTGCTCAGGTTACACAGGCATATTCATGATATCTTTATAGGCGCTCAGCACCTTGTTCCGGGCGTTGAGGGTGAGTTGAAAGCCAAGCGACGAGATTTGCTGGCTGATCATCACCTTGCTGAGATCATTTTCAATTCCCATCTCATAGGCCCGCGCCAGTTCGACAGATTTGTTCTGGGCTTCGGCAACATTGTTCAGCGCATTGCCAAGGCGGTCGCCAAATCCCTCGGTTGATGAGAATTGATTCAATTTGGATGCGTTCAGCGCGGCCCGGGCTTCTGTTAATGCCGAACTGGCGCTGAGTTGGGAAATTCCTACACCTTTGATGCCATTCATAATCAGATCCTCTTTCATCAACAATTACTGGGCCAGCGCCTGCTGCGGCATGCTTGGCTCTTGTGGTAGGGGAGACATATGGGTGAGGGTGGTATCAAAGATGATATCATCCTGCGTGATCAGGTTGTCTGACGCCAGAACCAGCGCACGTTGCAACACGTTTTCAAGTTCCCTGACATTTCCCGGCCAGTGATGGCTTGTCAGCTGGGCAATAGCCGCATCATCCATCCAGGGGATGGTGGCCAGATCATTATGGTGGCGCTTTAAGAGGGCCGTGGTGATCGGGATGATATCCTCTTTCCTTTCCGCCATGCTGGAGGTCTGAAGCGGGAAAACATTGAGACGGTAAAAGAGATCTTCACGGAAGTTGCCCTGCTGAATTTCATCAGCCATCGATCTGTTGGTGGTGGCAATAACACGCACATCCACCGGTATCTCATTCTGGCTGCCGAGAGGCGTGACAATCTTTTCCTGAAGGACCCGCAAAAGTTTTGCCTGCAGTCCAAGCGGCATTTCGGATATTTCATCAAGCAGGAGAGTGCCGCCATCTGCCGCACGGAAAATTCCCTTATTGGCCGTCGATGCCCCGGTGAAGGCGCCTTTCTCATGGCCGAACAGAATGGCTTCCAGCATGTTTTCAGGGATGGCCGCGCAGTTGATGCCCACAAAAGACTGGCCCGCGCGGGAGGACTGATCATGAACAAAACGGGAGAGCACTTCTTTGCCTGTGCCCGTCGGACCGTTGATGAACACCGTAACGTCTGTTGCCGCCACTTTCTTTGCAAGTTTGAGCATGGACTCACTGGAAGGGCTCCCCACCGCGAGATGTCCGTCTCTATCGATAAGCGATGCCACAAGGTTAAGCCCGTAATCCATTGCCGGATCTGTCTGATTGCTCAGAGGAAGATCAAGGGTGAGCATCTTGCCGCCAAGATCTGTGTTAATTGCAAAAGTTTGCTGCTTCTCGCGGATCACGATGATCTGACCTGCGCGGGATTGCCGGGCCATTTCAATGATTTTATCGCGCCCGCCGGATTTTTCCTGAAAATCATACGAGCAGATCATAATCGAGCCTTGCGATGTAGCCTCGTCTTCCGGTGATAACCCGCCAATGGTAAACATTCGGCGTTCCAGAATAGCCTCAAGGGCATCTGCTGCATCGAAATACTCTTTGGCAAGCCTGATCTGGGGCATGGGAACCTCTATTCGTTAACAAAAAGTTAATTCGAAACAGAACAGGCAAGAACCTTGCCAGTATGGACCGGATGAATATATTTTTTATAACCTGCTGTTTTTATATGAAAAAAAAGAATATTCGTCTCTGCAGGAGCAGGCGTTGGTTTTTTGACGCGGCTTTACATTTCATCAAATTATTGTCAAAATATGGACATTATTCTTTTGGCTTATCCATGAGTGCCAGTACCTATGAGCGCCAGCATCGATCAGTTTATCACCGGCCAGTCCGCTGCCATGATGGCAGTGAAGAACATGATCGGTATGGTGGCACCTTCATCAACCACGGTGCTGGTTCTGGGGGAGACAGGCACAGGCAAGGAAAAGGTCTCGCAAGCCATTCACCATGCTTCGGCACGTAAAGGTGATCTGATTTCGGTTAATTGCGCGGCTATTCCTTCGGAATTGCTGGAATCTGAACTGTTCGGCCATGAAAAAGGCGCCTTTACAGGTGCCGATAAACCCCGACAGGGCAGGTTTGAACTGGCGTCCGGAGGGACGCTTTTTCTTGATGAAATCGGCGATATGCCGCTGTCGCTCCAGTCAAAACTGCTACGGGCACTTGAAGACCGCAAGATACAGCGTGTTGGGGGAGGCAAGGATATCAGCGTTGATTTCAGGCTGATCTGCGCCACCCATCAGAATCTCAAAAGCAAGGTGGATGAGGGAAGTTTCCGGGCTGATCTTTATTACCGGATCAACGTATTCCCCCTTCAGCTTCCCAGCCTTGCCGAGCGCAAGGTTGATATTCCAGAACTGATCGAAGAGATCAGAAAGGCCATGCAAAAGAGCGGTGATGTGGCGGATTTCAGCTTTGATGAAGAGGCTGTTGCTGAACTGATGCGCTATTCCTGGCCGGGCAATGTACGGGAATTGCGTAATGTGCTGGAGCGCGCGGCGGTGCTGTTTGCCGGCAAGGAGATCATTGCCGAACAGGTGCGCGAAAATCTGATCCGCATGAAGGCGCCAAAACCTGAAATTGAGGCGGAGTTTATCTGGAATGCCACCGCCGATCTCGGCGAGCCTCCCCGCATCAGCAATGACAGCACGGCCCGCCCGCCACTGCCGCATACGTCGGACTATCGCAACTGGTTTGAATATTTCGATGATATTGATCTGCGCCGGCATCTTCAGGATATTGAGATCGC
>CAZOLR010000068.1:0-5129 GCA_964580905.1 uncultured Hyphomicrobiales bacterium
AACAGCATTGTCTTTGTCCTATGCCCGGAAATCATTGCAACTTCAGGAACCGTAAAGCCCTTCTCGAACCATCTTGAGATGGCCTCATGCCTTAGGTCGTGAAAACGGAGGTTTTCCACTCCTGTTCTCTGGCAAAGCCTAACCCATGCTGATTTGACCGCGGAATAGTTCGAAGGAATTATACGCATGTCGTCACGGGACAGATTTGAAAGAACAAGGCTCGCAGTTGCCGACAATGGGACAAGCCTTCCTTCTCCATTCTTCGTATCGGGAAGCCTTATTGCTCTTCCATGTTCATCATGGTCTTCCCATCTCATGGACAGCATCTCTCCAAGTCTCATTCCGGTTTCCACAGCAAGAACAATCAGTGGAGCAAGATAAATGCTTTTTGAACGCCTTGCGTCCTCAACAAGCAACTCATACTCACCGTTGCGAAGGCGCCGTTCTCTCGGTTTCGGGGTTGGAGGAAATGCAATTCTGAACACTTCATCAATCCTGACCGAAACACCCCATTCTGCCTCAGCAATCCTGAGGGCATGTCTTATTAGCTGCAGGTCATACGCAGCAGCTCGCATACCATCCTTCATTCGCCGGTCTCTGAAGCCTGAAAGCATCTTGCTCGTCAAATCACAAACCCGAACCCTGCTAACAGGGTCACGCAGAAGCCTTTCCAGTCTTCTTATCTCGCTGGCGGCCGACTTCTTGAAGGGGGTGACTTCCCTCTTGTATCGTTCGAGAACTGTCGACAAGAGTTCCTCAGACGGTTGGTATATCCCTGCTTCGGCCCTATCAAGGGCAATCTCCTGTTTTCGGGCCCATGCGCGAGCTTCATCCATCCTGCTGAATGTTCTGGTGGTTGCTGGATAACCCTTCCTGCGAACTTGCGCCTGATATCTGCTTCCTCTTTTACGAATATTCGCCATCTTCCGCCCTTTCCGTGTGGCAAGGGTGTGGCAGACCCGATTGGGCCTTGTATCAGAATGGCTGAAAATGGAGGAAATCAGTGGTGCCCAGGGGCGGATTCGAACCACCGACACGCGGATTTTCAGTCCGCTGCTCTACCAACTGAGCTACCTGGGCATTGAAAGACAGTTTGGAACTCATCTTTCGACATACGGTACTAGCCTATCTCTGCGCCTCTGTCCAGCGGTGATGGCGAGATAAGCTGAAAAATTATAAGGCCAGCGCAATCTGCCGGGCCTTATCGGAAAACCCGCGGCATCTTGCCAGGATAACCACCCCGGGCTAGTCCTTGCGGCGAAACTCTCCTGAAACCAGCGTGCCATCTTCCATGGCCTCGATTATCGCTTTTTCAAGCGCTTCCAGATCCGCGCTTTCAGGTTCTTCCTGTGATGGCACGGCATAATGTCCGGAAAGCCAGCGGCCCAGATCCGCCTGCGCGCATCTTGTTGAGCAGAACGGTTTATGCTTGCCCTGCCCGGGGTTTCCGCATGTCGGGCATTTTGCGGCCATCAGCTTTTCCTCATCGGGGTGATATCCTGAGAAATGGCATGTTCAAGACTGTTATCTGAACGAAAACGTGGAGGCAAGGCAAGCCTTTCCTCAACCCGGAGGCGATGTGATGCCCCCGGACCTTCAAGCCAGGCAAGGCCAGCCGGAGGCAGGCAGATCTCAACAGGCCGCCGGGGATGCCTTGCGCCATGGTTGCGGGCAAGTCTGAGCGCATCACGGCCGATCTGAGCAGGGTTTGCGGATATATCCGTGCTGAGCGGGCGCCAGCGCCAGGGTCTGGTCAGGGTGAACAATCCGCCTTCGGTGAAACCATGACATGACGGGCGGCAGGGATCATCCCGGACATGTTCGGCCATGAGTTGGGATATCCGTCGGCGGTCTTTGGCGCCAAGACGGGGAAAATCAACCACAACCGGACCACCAATCCGCCTTAGCCTGAGCTGATGCGCTGTCGCAGGCACCATGGAAAGGGCGAGCCGCATCGGCGGGAGCGCATCCACGCCACTGTCACCATCTATCACGGCTGCGCCCGGCGGGGTGCTGACATGGATAACTCCCCCTCCGGCAAGAGGAAGTGTCGGCGCCAGTGCCTTTTGCAAGGCCTCATCCAGACCGGCCTCCTCCCATGCGCGGCCGTCATCATCGATCACCACCTCGGCATCGGGTTCGAGAAGCGCGGCTTCTTCATGCCCCGAAAGGGCTGGTGCGATGATGGCAGAACCGGATGATGGCATCTGGTTAATACTCTCCCCCCAGGTGGTGAGCTCGTTCAGTTCAGCCCTGACCTCTTCGAGATCAGCACCGTTCACCGACCGGCGCAAGGTAACGGTAAAGGTTGATATCTCTGCCCTCAGATCTTCCGGCGGGATGTACCCGGCCTCACGCAATCCCATCGACAGGCGAAGACCGGGTGTGCCGCTTTCGATAATCACGTACCTGCCGGCACGGAAAATACCGCGGCGGAGCTGAAGAGGTTTACCTTCCCTTGGCTCAGCCGTGACGGTGGCCACCATCACCTCACCAGACCTGAGGCGGGCTGCATCCCGGATACGCATGCTCGCCGGCATACCGCCAATATCGAGGGAGGCCCGGTGATGATCGGGAAAGACACGCTCAACCCGCGCCCGAACCACCGCACCGGGCCGGGGCGCCGGATCATCAGCATCTTCGACGAAAAGATCTGTCAGGATACCGGCTTTAATAAGGGCCGTGCGGGTGTAGCCTGGCAGTCTGTCAACAATGATCCGGGATGAAGTCATTCGGTCGCTTCCGTTGCGTGATCCGGGATCAATCCCGTGAAGCAGAGTTATACCCTGCCCCTTCAAGAAGGCGGGCGCATTGTGCGAGCGGCAGACCAACGATACTGCTGTAGGACCCGCTGATAAAATCAATATACCGGGCGGCCTGACCCTGAATTGCATAACCGCCTGCCTTGCCCTGCCATTCCATGGTTTCAAGATACCGGGCAATGGCGTCATCACCAAGATGCTGAAAACGAACGGTGCTCACCTGAACACGGCTGGACATCCTGCCCTTTTCAGGCGATACCAGCGCGATGGCGGTGAGCACCTGATGGCGACGGCCAGAAAGCAGGCGGAGATATTTTTCCGCCTGATGACGGTTTTCAGGTTTGCCCAGAATACGCCGCCCAAGGGCAACAACCGTATCAGCCGCCAGCACGATATCCCGGGGATACCGCCGCGCAACCGATTGCGCCTTTTCCACGGCCATGCGCTTAACATAGAGCCGCGGACGTTCACCGGAATGTGGTGTCTCATCGATATCCGCAGGTTCGATCTTATCGGGGAATATGCTGATCTGGGCGAGAAGTTCCTGCCGCCGGGGTGAGGCAGAGGCCAAAACCAGCTTTGGGGTTGTATCGGTCATGGTCAACACCCCTGATCCGGCGATAGCGTTACTTGAAACGGAACGTGATCCGTCCCTTTGTCAGGTCATATGGCGTCATCTCAACGTTTACACGGTCACCGGCAAGAACCCTGATGCGGTTTTTGCGCATCTTGCCGCTTGTATGGGCCAGCACTTCGTGATCGTTATCCAGTTTCACCCGGAACATTGCGTTCGGCAGTAATTCCGTTACCGTACCGGAAAACTCAATGACATCTTCCTTGGCCATGAAGAACCTTTTATGGTTGTTAATCCTGATGTTTTGTGACGGACCTGCGCAGTCTGGTCAAGCCTTTTATTGACAAAGCCTGATCTTCACTTGCCCAACTTCTCTTTTATAAGCTCACCTATCCGGTCCCGGACAAGACGATAAGCGGCCAGACGTTCTTCGCGATTGTCGCTGGCAAGACCAGCGTCAAAAACAGGCCAGTATTCGACTTCGGTTGATTTGGCCCGGGCGAAATCCTGTGCCTTGATGTAGGAATCTTCGGAAAAACAGATGATGAGATCAAAATATTCATCATCGAGATCACCAAAACTTTTGGGCTCATGCTTTGTCATGTCGATACCGATTTCCTGCATGACGGTGATGACAAAACCGTCGCTTGACCCGGCATTGATGCCGCAGGAATCAACAAAGACGGTGTTGGGGCAGAGCTGCTTCATGATCCCCTCGGCCATGGGTGAACGGATCATGTTATGGGTGCAGGCAAAGAGCACTGTTCCGGGGAGGAGTGATGAAGGGGCCATTCTATCCTCTCAACCTCAGAACACAGACAAGACTGAACAACCGCCGGGATGTATCCTTGTCCATGACCACCTTGCTTTCAAGACGTTCCTGCAACAAGGCTGAACCTTCGTTATGCAGCGAGCGTCTGCCCATATCTATCGCCTGAATCTGGGACGGTGATTTGGTCCGGATGGCATCGTAATAGCTTTCGCAGACCATATGATAGTCACGGATCACGCGCCGCAACGGTCCCATGGCAAGAAAAAATCCGGCAATAGGCTGATCGTCCACCGTGCGGACATCAAAATGAATGTGCCGCGAGTCGGAGCGCAACACCAGATGATAGGGGCCTTCAACTTCAGTAAGCGTGAAGTAGTTCTCTTCAATCAGGTCATAAATGGCGATTGAACGTTCATGTTCCGCTTCCGGGGAAAGACGCGGCGCATCGGCCTGATCAAGCCGTATATGCACAATCCGGCAGGTCTCCGGATGTGAGGGGGCGCCGCTCTTCATCACCTGTTCAACCGCCTTGAGATAGAAAGGCCGTGGGCTTCAAGACCTTCAGCATCAGCCAGAACAACTGCCGCCGGGCCGATTTCAGCCAGCGCGTCGGGATCACATCTGACTGTGGTTGTCCGCTTCATGAAATCAAGCACGCCGAGGCCTGAAGAAAACCTGGCGGTTCGCGCCGTTGGCAGAACATGGTTCGGCCCGGCGACATAATCACCTATCGCCTCAGGTGTCCAACGTCCCAGAAAAATGGCTCCGGCATGACGGATCATCGCCGCAAGGCGCTCAGGATCTTCGGTCATGATTTCAAGATGCTCGGCGGCAATCCGGTTGGCAAGATCCGCTCCTTCGGTCCAGTCAGCAACGGTGATGACCGCTCCGTGGTCCCGCCAGGACGGTCCGGCCACCGCCGACCGTTCAAGCCCGGGCAGGATTCTTTCCACCGCGCGGACAACTTCATCGGCAAAATCCGCATCATCGGTAATGAGAATGGCCTGCGCCGCTTCGTCAT
>CAZOLR010000069.1:0-5085 GCA_964580905.1 uncultured Hyphomicrobiales bacterium
AACCCCCGACCTACTGGGTGTAAACCAGTCGCTCTCCCAGCTGAGCTAACCGCCCACATGGCATTCCGTATAAAATAAAAAAGAATGGCCGGCAAGTGTTTACCGGCCATCCGACAAAATAACTTCAGTCTAGCTGTTAACAGACTGCTTGAGCGGAGCACCAGCCTTGAATTTAGGCTGCTTTGACGCAGGAATAGAAATAGTTTCGCCAGTACGTGGGTTACGTCCAGTGGTAGCGGCGCGTGCGCTTACCGAAAAGGTACCAAATCCAACAATCCGTACTTCACCGCCGGCTTTCAACGCGGCTTCAATGGAAGCAACAATACCATCAACAGCCTTTCCGGCATCAGCTTTAGAAAGACCAGCACGCTCAGCAACATCTGCAATAAGTTCGTTTTTGTTCACGGGAAACCCCCCATATATCTAAAGGTTTGAAGCAATAAGCTCTTTCAAGATATTACGCAGAAAACAATTAAATGCCAACGAAAAACACAAGGTATCCGCGACTTTTTAGGAGATTAAAAAATACTAATGCGCCGTGATTTTATCGGTGGCTTCGCCAGTATCCTCGTCATGAGTGACCTGCCCTGCATCCCCTGCCTCATCACTGATCGGCACAGGTTGAGAAACCAGCGCATGCATCAGCACCTCATCGACGACGGAAACCGGTATGATGGTTAAAGCGGAGGTCACATTTTCCGGAATTTCAGCCAGATCCTTTTGATTTTCTTGAGGAATCAGCACGGTTTTGATACCGCCACGCACAGCCGCCAGCAGTTTTTCCTTCAACCCGCCAATGGCGAGAACACGTCCACGAAGGGTGATTTCACCGGTCATGGCGACATCGCCGCGAATACCAATACCTGTCAGTACAGAGACGAGAGACGTGATCATCGCCACGCCGGCTGACGGGCCGTCTTTCGGGGTTGCGCCTTCAGGAACATGAACGTGAATATCGTATTTCTGCAACTTTTCACTGGTTATACCCAGCATGGCAGCACGACTTTTGATGAAATATTCCGATGCCTGAATCGATTCTTTCATCACATCACCAAGTTTACCGGTGGAACTGACCCGCCCTTTGCCCGGCACGGTCACCGACTCGATATTCAGCAATTCGCCGCCTACTTCCGTCCAGGCAAGGCCTGTTACAACCCCGACCTGATCATTGCCGTCAATCTCGCTATGTCTGTATTTTGGCACGCCGAGATAGTGCTCGAGATTATCCACGGTAATGGATACGGTCTCAGCCTTACCGGAGACAATTTCTGTCACAGCCTTTCGAGCAAGGCGGGCGATTTCACGCTCCATATTACGGACACCGGCCTCTCTCGTGTACCGTTGAATGGTCAGGCGCAGAGCATCATCGGAAAGGGAAAACTCACCTTCCTTGAGGCCGTGGTTTTTGATTTGCTTGCTGATGATATGACGTTTGGCGATTTCGACCTTCTCATCTTCGGTGTAGCCGGAAAGCCGGATGATTTCCATACGGTCAAGCAATGGCTGCGGCATGTTCAGCGTATTTGCCGTCGTGATAAACATGATATCGGAAAGATCATAATCCACTTCGAGATAATGATCCTGAAAGGTGCTGTTCTGTTCAGGGTCAAGAACCTCAAGAAGCGCCGATGACGGATCGCCGCGCCAGTCCGCCCCCAGTTTATCCACTTCGTCGAGCAGGATCAGAGGATTGTTGGTCCCCACTTTCTTAAGGCTCTGGATGATCTTGCCAGGCATGGAGCCGATATAGGTGCGGCGATGGCCACGAATTTCGCTTTCATCACGCACGCCGCCAAGCGCCATGCGAGTAAATTTCCGTCCCGTTGCCCTGGCAATGGACTGGCCGAGAGATGTCTTGCCCACACCAGGAGGACCAACAAGGCACAGAATGGACCCTTTGACCTTCTTCATCCGCTGTTGCACGGCTAGATATTCAATGATGCGGTCTTTGACTTTCTCAAGCCCGTAATGATCGGCATCCAGAATTTCACGCGCCGCAATAATATCACGCTTGATCCGGGATTTTTTGGCCCAGGGAAGGGAAAGCATGGTATCAATATAGTTACGTACTACTGTAGCTTCAGCGCTCATCGGGCTCATATTCTTGAGTTTTTTCACTTCAGCGGTGATTTTCTCAAGGGCGTCTTTTGATAGTTTGACGACCGAAAGCTTTTCTTCGATTTCATCGATCTCGCTCCGTCCGTCTTCCCCCTCACCCAGTTCTTTCTGGATCGCCTTGATCTGCTCGTTCAGATAATATTCGCGCTGTGATTTTTCCATCTGGCGCTTGACGCGATTGCGGATGCGTTTTTCCACCTGCATCACGCCGATCTCGTTATTCATGAGGCTGTAGATTTTCTCCAGCCGTTCGGTAACGTCGGTCATCTCCAGCAGTTCCTGCTTTTCAGCAAGGTTTACCACCAGATGGGATGCCACCGTATCGGCAAGTTTGCTCGGATCTTCGATCTGGCCCAGGGAAACCATGACTTCAGACGGAATTTTCTTGTTCAGCTTAATATAGTCTTCGAAAAGCTGCAGTGTGGTGCGGCCCAGAGCTGTGGACTCAGCCATATTCTCACCGAATTCATCATCGGGGAATGACACTTCTGCCTTGAGATACCCATCGCTTTCCGTGAAATGCTGAATATGCGCGCGACTCCCCCCTTCAACCAAAACCTTGATAGCGCCATCGGGAAGTTTCAGTAACTGCAGCACTGTGCCTAAAGTTCCGGTTTTATAGAGATCATCGGCAACCGGATTTTCTTCTCCAGCCTCTTTTTGCGCCACCAGCATGATCTGCTTGTCGCCATTCATGACCTCTTCAAGCGCACGCACGGATTTTTCGCGCCCGACAAAAAGCGGGACAATCATATGCGGAAAAACAACAATATCCCTGAGCGGCAGAACAGGAAAAGTATCAACGCTATGCACTTCCGGGCCTTCTGTCATGGCGACCTACCTTGGCAATTGTGTCCGTGGTTAATTCGTAACTATAGATATTTGGGTATTGAACGGAATGAAATCAAGACATTTGACTGTCTTAATGAGAAAACCATGTGAGAGAGTTATGCTGACGTATCAGCTTCGCTCTTCTTTCCTTCCGAATGGACGATGATCGGCGGTGTTGCCTTGTCAATCACGTCCGCGCTGACAATTACTTCTGCAACATTATCTGCGGTCGGAATTTCAAACATCGGATCCATCAGAACCGTTTCCAGAATGGCCCGGAGACCACGTGCCCCTGTCTTGCGTTCAATGGCCTTCTTGGCGATCGATTCCAGCGCATCCGGCCTGAACTCAAGGGTAACGTCATTCATGGAAAACAGGGATTGGTATTGTTTTGTCAGGGCGTTGCGTGGTTCCGTAAGAATTCGGATCAGCGCATCCTGATCAAGATCTTCAAGGGTTGCCAGCACCGGCAGACGACCAACAAATTCCGGAATGAGGCCGAATTTGATCAGATCTTCAGGTTCAACATCGGCCAGCATCTGCCCGGTGGTCATATCGTCTTCAGCCTGCACATCGGCGCCGAAACCAATGCCTGACCCTTTGTTCCGGCCGGCAATAAGTTTTTCAAGTCCCGCGAAAGCACCACCGCAGATAAAGAGGATATTGGTGGTATCAACCTGCAGGAATTCCTGCTGGGGATGTTTACGCCCGCCCTGTGGCGGCACGGAGGCAACCGTGCCTTCCATGATTTTCAGCAGAGCCTGCTGGACACCTTCACCGGACACATCACGGGTGATGGACGGATTATCAGATTTGCGGGAGATTTTATCCACTTCGTCAATATAGACGATGCCGCGCTGAGCACGTTCCACGTTGTAATCCGCGGCCTGCAGAAGCTTGAGAATGATATTTTCAACGTCTTCCCCGACATATCCGGCTTCGGTGAGCGTTGTTGCATCCGCCATGGTGAAGGGAACATCAAGGATCCGCGCCAGTGTCTGGGCCAGCAGGGTTTTACCGCACCCCGTCGGCCCTATCAGCATGATATTGGATTTCGAAATTTCAACATCACCGGGTTTACCAGCATGGGCAAGCCGCTTGTAGTGATTGTGGACAGCAACCGAAAGAACCTTTTTGGCCCGGGGCTGACCAATGACATATTCATCCAGGAAATCGCAGATCTCGCGTGGTGACGGAACGCCATCAGACGATTTGTTCAGGGAGGCCTTATGCTCTTCCTTGATGATATCCATGCAAAGTTCCACGCATTCATCACAGATAAATACCGTCGGCCCGGCAATGAGTTTTTTCACCTCATGCTGGCTTTTACCGCAAAATGAGCAGAACAGGGTATTTTTAGAATCTGTTGTGTCGCCGATGTTAGACATATGGAACTCCTACATCGTCATATTAGACAGGGATAGCCCATCAGCACAAACGAAAATTGCGATTACTTATCACAAAACCGTCATAGATATAGAATCAGCCTTCGTCCTTCGGCTTCGGGCGTTTGTCCACCACTTCATCAATGAGACCAAGCTTGAGGGCTTCTTCCGGCGCCATAAACGTATCCCGGTCCATGATCTTTTCTATATCTTTCAGGGTTTTGCCTGTGTGTTTTACATAGATACCGTTCAGACGTTCGCGCAAGTTGAGTATCTCTCTTGCGTGGATTTCGATATCAGATGCCTGACCGGAGAATCCGCCGGAGGGCTGATGCGTCATAATGCGGGAATGAGGCAGGCTGTATCTTTTACCTGCGGCACCGGCTGTCAGCAGAAGCGAGCCCATAGACGCCGCCTGACCTATGCACACAGTGGAAACGTCAGGACGAATGTATTCCATCGTATCGTAGATCGCGAGACCAGAAGTCACCACACCGCCGGGTGAGTTGATATACATCGAAATATCCTGCTTGGGATTTTCCGATTCCAGAAACAGAAGCTGGGCGCATACCACCGAAGATACAGCATCATCGATCGGCCCGACAATGAAGATGATACGCTCCTTGAGCAAGCGGGAATAAATATCAAACGCACGCTCACCACGGCTGGTCTGCTCGACCACCATCGGGACCAGAGCTGATGCTGTTTCCGCCATACGGGAGAAGTCTGTCATCGGATCATCCTTTATCTT
>CAZOLR010000070.1:0-4212 GCA_964580905.1 uncultured Hyphomicrobiales bacterium
CATCATAATAATACAAATATACCATAGTCAATCATGAATGAAACAAATGTATTATCCCCTGTTCTTGAGCGTCTTGCCGGTGAGCTCACGGAGCTCACCCCCGAAGTGCGAAAGGCAGCAACCTATGTTCTTGAAAACCCCCAGGATGTAGGGGTATTGACCGTGCGTGAAATCGCCAGGGCCGCCAGGGTCAACCCGAACACGGTGGTCCGGATGGCGCGGCAGGCCGGGTTCAAGGGATATGATGATTTCCGCGCCCCCTTCCGTGATGCCATCCGCAACGGGGCGGCCGAATTTCCTGATCGCGCCCGCTGGCTTCAGGACGTGCGCAAAAAAGGTGAATTGGGGGAAGTCTATGCCGATATGGTGCAGCACGCTCTGCACAATATAGAAGAGACCTTCGCCGGCATATCCATCGAAGAGCTGGTGGCCGCGGCAACGGCAATCTGGGAGTCGCGCAATGTGTATACACTGGGTGTTGGCATCAACAACTCCAACGCCCGCAATTTCACCTATCTGGCGTCCACAGGCATGGTGCAGTTTCACGCCATCCCCCGCCCCGGGTCAACACCGGTGGATGATCTCGCCTGGGCGGATAAGAGAGACGTGCTGATTGCGATCACCTGCAAACCTTACCGGACCGAAGTGGTTGAGGCGGTCAGGATCGCCCATGAACAGGGGATGACGATCATCGGTATTTCCGACAGCCCGGCCAGCCCGATTATCCTCGGCGCCGATCACGGGTTCAACATTTCGGTGGAAACGCCCCAATTCTTTCCGTCTTCGGTCAGCATCATCGCATTGCTGGAAACGCTTTTATCGATTGTAGTTTCTGTTGCCAGCGAAGAGATCGTTGATCGTGTGGAAAAATTTCATCAACGCCGGCATCAGCTTGGTCTTTACATTGAGGACAACCAATGAGCCAGCCCATCCATTCGCTTGAGGCGCGCTATTACACCGACCCGAAGATCTTTGAGATTGAAACCCGGGGCCTGTTGTCCCGGACCTGGCAGTTCGGGTGTCATACCTCAGATATTCCGGTGCCGGGCAGCTTTATGTGTTTTGAAATAGCCGGCGAGAGCCTCTTTGCCGTGCGGGACCGGGAAAATGAGATCAGGGTCTTCTACAATGTCTGCCAGCATCGCGCCCATCAGCTTCTCAAGGGAAAGGGCCGTGCCCCTTCGATCGTCTGCCCTTATCATGCCTGGAGCTATAATATGGACGGCAGTCTGCTCGCTGCCCCCAACCTTGGGGTGGTCGATGGCGTTGATACGTCAAGCATCTGCCTTACGGAAGTGCGGGCCGAAGAATTTCTCGGCTTTGTCTTTGTCAATCTCAACCCCGATGCCGCCCCGATGGATGACTGGTTCCCGGGCACGCGGGCTGAAATCAGGGAATGGGTGCCGAACTGGGCTGAGCTGAAACCTCTTGAATGGGTGGAGATTCCGGAGAAATGCAACTGGAAGGTTTCGGTGGAAAACTACTCGGAATGCTACCATTGCTCCCTTAATCACCCGACATTTTCAAATGGGGTGGTGAAACCGGAAACCTATGATATCCAGCCCCAGGGCAAATGCCTCCGGCACACGACCGAATGCCAGAATCTGGCCGACATGACCTATGATATCCGGTCCGGCTTTGATCATCATGACCAGTATTCCAGCTGGTTCCTCTGGCCGATGTTCAGTTTTCAGGTCTATCCGGGCAATATCCTGAACACCTATCACTGGCGTGCCCTGGATGCGGATCATGTTATTGTATGGCGCGGCTGGTATTCAGCCGGAGGCAGAGAGAATGAGGTCGTGCGCAAACTTGCCGTTCAGGATCGCGAGACCACGGTCGAAGAAGATATCCATCTTGTTGAATCGGTTCAGCGCGGGTTAAATTCCCGGGGGTATCGTCCGGGCCCGCTGGTCATCGATCCGAATTGCGGCGTTAATTCCGAGCATCCGATCATGCATCTGCAACGCTGGATGCGGGACGCCATAGAAATGGCCTAGACCCCTCACATGACTTGCGGAGATGAAATCGTGCGGTATTACCAGAACTATATCAACGGCAGATTTACCGATGGCGGTGCCGGAAGGATTGATGTGGTCAACCCGGCCAACGGCAACATTATTGCCGAGCATGCGCTTGCCGATGCCCGGGATGTGGACAAGGCGGTGGCGGCGGCACGTCACCTTCATGAATCCCGGCAATTATCGGGGTTGAGACCGGTGGAACGTGGCCGGATGGTTCAGGCCATGGGACGATATCTTCTGGCGGAGAAGGACAAGCTTGCCGCCCTCCTCACCCTTGAACAGGGCAAGCCCTTGTGGGAGAGCCATATCGAAATCGAAGGGGCTGCCAGATATTTCGAATATTACGGCAACCAGGCTGAAACCGTGGAAGGAAGATCCATCCCGCTCGGTGATGACTATCTTGATTTCACCCTGCACGAACCTTATGGCGTCTCGGCCCAGATCATCCCGTGGAATTATCCGGTTGAAATGACCGCAAGATCACTTTCGGCAGCGCTTGCCACGGGCAATGCTTGTGTGATCAAGTCACCTGAACTGACGCCGCTGACGAACTATATTTTTGCCGGGGCGGCCGAAGCCGCAGGCCTGCCCGATGGGGCCGTCAATATCCTCTGCGGTCTCGGGCATGAGGCTGGCGCGGCGCTCGCCGGACATCCCGGGATCAACCAGATCGTCTTCACCGGATCGGTTGCAACCGGCATCGCCATCGCAAGCGCCGCGGCACGGAATATCGTTCCAGCCGTGCTCGAACTTGGCGGCAAATCCGCTGCCATCGTGCATGAAGACGCGGATCTGGACGCATTTGAAAATGATCTCCGCTGGGGGATCTTTTTCAACGCAGGCCAGGTCTGTTCGGCCATGTCCCGGGTGATCGTTCATGCATCACGCAAGGAAGAAATGCTGGAACGGGCGGCAAAGGTGGCAACCTCGCTCAAGGTGGATGAAGGCTCGAACCTGCCCGAATTCGGCCCGAATATGGGGGCGATGGTCTCGATCGCCCAGCGTGACCGCGCCGAGACCATGATCGCAAAAGCTACACAAGAAGGTGCTGAGATCATCACCGGTGGGCACCGGCCCAATCGCGACGGGGCCTTTCTTGCCCCCACCGTTATTTCATGTGAGGCCGATAACAGCATTGCCCGGGAAGAGGTCTTCGGACCGGTCCTGAGCGTCATCAGTTTTGATGATGACGACGATGCCATCGCCAAGGCCAATGCAACCGAATACGGCCTTGTGGCGGGGGTATTCACCCGTGACCTTGATCGCGCCACCATGGCGGCAAGCCGGCTAAGGGCGGGGCAGGTTTTCGTCAACGAATGGTATGCTGGCGGGGTTGAAACACCCTTCGGTGGTTATGGTAAATCCGGTTATGGGCGGGAAAAAGGGCGTGAAGCCTTGTGGAATTACGTCCAGACCAAGAATATCGCCATCCGCCGGCGGTCATAATGCCGCCCCGGCCTGTCTTATCTTACGGAAGCCTTAGGCAGATATCATCATAGGCATGGCGGGTTGTGATCTTGCCGTCATGGGCAAAGATATCCAGCATCGCCTCAAACCCTTTATCGGTTATATGCATCTCAGGTGGCCAGCACCCCATGTTCTGATAGGCGGCGATGCAGTCCGCCAGCACATCCTCTTCGATATTCGGGAAGAGAGGTTTTTCGGCTTTGGCGATATCCCGCGCCGAGGTCGTGTTCATATAGGCCCTTGTTTTGGCATAGGCGCGCATGAAGGCGGCGCCCTCGTCGCTTGAAAGCCATTCCGGCATCGCGGCCAGGCTGGAGAAGGCGCAAGACCCGACCATCGGGCCGAGTGCCGCCACGATAAACCCGACGCCATCAGCTTCGAGCTGTTGCGGGGCCGGACCCTGCTGGTGAATATACTGCCCTTTGCCTTCCCTGAAGGCTGCGTCCATCTCTTTGGCGTTGCCGGCATCGATCATCCGGATACGGGAGATGTCTATTCCTGCCTTGTGGCAGGCGTATTTGAACATGGTCATGGGCTGGCCGCCGTGATGGACCAGCACCTCCGCGCCTTCAAGGGAGGACCATGAAAAATCCGGGTCAATCTCACGTCCTGTCAGAAAAAACCCGTCCATATCATTGATCAGCGCGAAATGCCTCGCCCGTGGCGTCTCGCCCTTTTCAAGAGAGGAAAACCCCTGACTGATGGTGGACTGAACCACCTG
>CAZOLR010000071.1:0-4070 GCA_964580905.1 uncultured Hyphomicrobiales bacterium
TCATGAACTTCACCAAACAGGCGATGGAAGCCCGGATCATGAAGTCTCTTGGCAAAGAGGACAAGAACCTCATGGTCTCCATCCAGGAAAGCATGTTTGTCTTCGACAACCTTATCATGTCCGATGATAAATCCCTGCAGACCCTGCTTCGTAATGTGGAGACCGAAGATCTTGTTCTGGCGCTCAAAGGTGCGGATGAACCGCTCCGGGAAAAGCTCTTCTCCTGTATGTCGTCGCGTGCCGCGGCCAACCTTCAGGACGAAATGGAGGCACTCGGGCCGGTTCGTCTTACAGAAGTTCAGGAAGCACAGAAACGTATCATCAATGTTGCACGTCGTCTTTCCGATGAAGGCTCGATCGTACTTGCCGGACGTGGCGGCGATGATTTTGTCTAGGCCGTGATATAGAGATTATAGATCATGATGACCGCTAACGCAGAAAATCAGATTCCCGACGATCAGGTGGATGCCCCGCTTGACCGGGCAGAAATACTGCGTCTGGTCAAGGCCTCCCGCAATGCCGGATATAATTCGACGCAAGACAGTTTTGCCCGTCCCGATCAGGGCTTCAAGCCTCTCTCGATCCGTGACATGGCGGCGTTGAGCACAAAGCCCGTGGCTGAGAGTTCAGAAGACACACCCCCTCGTGAAACCCCGGATCAAAGCACCGCGGAAAGCATGGAAGCTCCGGCGGCAGGGAGCGCTGACGATACGCCGGATAACCCGCAATCCGGCACCGCCGAAACCGCTGAGGAAAAACAGGTCACATCTGCTGCTGCCACTGAAGGAGCCCCTGAAACAGCAGAAGAGGCCCAAAAAGATGCCGGTGACAATCTTTCGGCCGGTGATGTGCCTTCTGCAGACCAACCCAAGGATGAAGAGAGCGAAGATGCCCCGCATGATCCCAGCGCCCCCGGCAATATGGAGACAATCGGCGAGCAGGTGAACAAGGCGGCAGAATCCACAGATCATTCTGCCCCTGAAGATCCCGCCTCGTTTGATGAGATCAAGGAAAAAATGGATGCGGTGTCACGTCTGAAACCAGCACCTGAAGGCGAAACAGAAAGTGCCGAATATCAGCGCGGATACGAGGATGGCCGGAAGGCGGCACTTGCCGAAAAAGAAACTGGAATGAACGAGGCTGTTGCCGCATTCACCTCCGCCACTGAAGCTCTCAGCAAAGACGAGAATTTCGACCTCTCCCAGCTGTCGCCTGCCATCAGTCGGGCCATCATGGAACTTGCCAGCGAGAGGGCCGGCATTGCCATTGATGAGCATCCTGACGCTTTTGCGGCACGGATCGAGAGCATGGTAAAACGTATTCGCAACCGGGTGGATGAACCTTATATCCGCCTGCACCCGGAAGACGCAAAGATTATCGGGGATACGCTCGGGGAAAACCTGAGCCCCAGGAAAATCCATATTATCGCGGATGAAAATCTCAAACGTGGTGATGCAAGGATTGATGTTGGCTCAATCGGCGTTATGGACCTGATTTCATCCCGGATTGCAGATTCAGATAAGCCGGCGGCAGAAAAAGACGAGGCCGAGCATGACTAGTCTTGCCAGCAAAGTTCTTGATACCATCGACCATATCTCGATAAACCAGCCGGAAAAACATTTCGGTCAGGTCAGTCGTTTTGACGGCCAGTTTGTCGAATGCGACGGCTTTCCGGCACCTATCGGCTCACTCTGCCATATTGATACGATCACCGGCACGGCGGCGCTGGCGGAAATAATCGGTTTCAAGGATGGCCGGAACATGCTGGCGATGCTTGATCATGATGCTAAAATCTGTGACGGCGCGATGGTTCAGCTGATCAATACCGGCCATGATATCGAGGTTGGTGAAGGGCTGTTGGGACGCGTTACCGATGCCATCGGCCAGCCGCTGGACGGACCGCCCATTACAGGACTTACAGACAGATGGCCGCTTGCCGGCAAACCGCTCAACCCGCTCAAACGCAACCTGATCACCAAACCTATTGATGTCGGGATCAAGGCGATCAACGGGCTTCTGACCATCGGTCAGGGCCAGCGGATGGGAATTGTTGCGGGCTCGGGTGTCGGGAAATCGGTGCTGCTGGCGATGATGAGCCGCTACACCAATGCCGATATCGTCGTCATCGGACTTATTGGTGAACGCAGTCGTGAAGTGGGCGGGTTCGTGAACAGTGTTCTTGATGACAAATCCAGAAGCCGCACCACCATGGTTGCCGTACCGGCGGACCGTTCCCCCCTGCTCCGCATCCGGGCCGCCGAACGTGCCACCGCCATTGCCGAATATTTCCGTGATCAGGGCAAAAATGTCCTTCTGATCATGGATTCACTCACGCGGGTTGCCCATGCTCAGCGTGAAATCGGGCTTTCGATGGGGGAACAGCCGACATCAAAAGGATATCCGCCTTCGGTTGTCTCGCTCCTGCCGCGACTGATTGAACGTGCCGGCACTGATATCGGCGACAAAGGATCAATTACCGCATTTTATACCGTGCTCGCCGATGGTGACGACGGCAATGATCCGGTGGTGGATACGTCACGCGCTATTCTTGACGGGCATATTGTTCTTTCAAGGGCACAGGCACAGATGGGGGTTTACCCCGCCATCGATGTCTCCCTTTCAGTGAGCCGGGTGATGAACGAAATCACCCGACCAGAACATCAGGAAATGGCGCGGCAGTTTAAACGTATGGTGGCCCTCTACCTTGAAAACCGGGATCTGATCCTGATGGGCGGGTACCGGCAAGGCCAGGATCCGGAGCTTGACCGTGCCGTGCAACTCTGGCCGGCGCTCATGGGTTTCATCCAGCAGGCTGAGCAGGAAAAGGCAAATATCGATATGAGCATCGAGGGCCTTGCCGCCCTGATGCCGAAGTAAAACCATGACCAGACGCCGCAATCTTCTTCAACGTCTGGCCATGCGAGAGAAGATCACCGCCATGGCCCGGGCTGAGAACATCCGCACGCTCGATGAAGAACTGCACAAGATCACCAGCATCAATGAAAAGCTTCAGCAGATGGCCATTGAGACACAAATCAAGACCGGCACCACCAGCATGATGGCTCTCCGCTCAGCTCAACATTACGGCAGTAAAATTCACGAGCAGATGAAAGTCATTGAAAACCGGGTGAAATTTCTCGAAGAAGAACGTGTTGAGGAAGCGCAGATAATGGGCCAGGCCCTTACCCGCCAGAAACATGCCACGGAAAAATCACGCCAGCAGCATATCCTCGAACGTGACGAGAAAGAGGAAAAAGCTGCCACCGACGTGCCGCGCATAAACTCACCTGCTACAGCCGGACGCTAGCCAAAACACATATTGGCACTGATCTTGCACACCGCTACCGGACTTTTATCATTCATGGGTGCATGGAACGCATGACTACTATAGGCACAATACTGGCGAAAAACCCTGATCTCAGCCCTGAAGGGACGGGACCTGAAACCGCATCCATGGATGGTGCCTTTGCCATCTTTACGGCGATCCTTGCCAATATGTCTGCCCAGGATGACGCGATTTCTGTGCAGAATGAAGACACGCCCGAGCTCAACGCCGAAGAGCTGTTTGACCAGATCATTGCCGATGACAGCGTGAGCCCCTATATCAGCCCCGCTGACCGCAAGGATCTTCTGCCAATACTGGATAATATTCTTGAAAACCCTGACCGCATAACCTCTGTCATTGACCTTCACGACGCGCATGCGATCTGGTCAGAGATATCTTCTTCGAAAAAAGATATTATTGCCCAAATCATGCCTGATAATCACATTCCTGAAGATAAGGCGCCCTCTCCTGATATAGAAGACCCTGTGGCAGGCATGGCGGCGGCGACAATAACACCTCCTGCTCAGGTAACCGGGAGAATTTTTGCATCTGCGCCGATTTCACGGCCCGCATCTGCTCTGCGTGAAAACTACAACACGGCGAGAAACCCCGTTCAGGCACTGGCATCACTGATCCGGAAGATCACGCCAGCAACTGTTCAACCTGAAAAATCGCCCACACCCTCCTCAATGCCTGCCGTAAAGCCGGTTACTGCTGACCCTGCCGCCATAGGTCCTTTTCCGAA
>CAZOLR010000072.1:0-4047 GCA_964580905.1 uncultured Hyphomicrobiales bacterium
TCAATCCTGAAGGTGACGGATCCAAGGCAGCGCTTGTGTATGGTCAGATGAATGAGCCTCCAGGTGCGCGCGCACGTGTCGCCCTTACAGGTCTGACCCTTGCGGAATACTTCCGTGATGAAGAAGGCCAGGACGTGCTGTTCTTTGTGGATAACATCTTCCGCTTTACACAAGCAGGTTCCGAAGTGTCCGCCCTTCTGGGACGTATTCCTTCTGCGGTGGGATATCAGCCAACGCTGGCCACCGACATGGGCGCGCTGCAGGAACGTATCACCACCACACGCAAAGGGTCGATCACCTCGGTTCAGGCCATTTATGTTCCGGCAGACGACCTGACGGACCCTGCACCGGCAACATCCTTTGCTCACCTCGATGCAACAACTGTTCTGTCGCGTCAGATTGCCGAGCTTGGTATTTATCCTGCGGTGGACCCGCTGGATTCGACCTCGCGCATGCTCGACCCACGTGTTGTCGGTGAAGAACATTATCGGGTTGCCCGCCGGGTGCAGGCTATTCTGCAGCAGTATAAGTCCCTGCAGGATATTATTGCCATTCTCGGGATGGACGAACTTTCCGAAGAAGACAAGCAGACCGTGGCCCGCGCCCGGAAGATCCAGCGCTTCCTGTCGCAGCCGTTCCACGTGGCGGAAGTCTTCACAGGATCTCCTGGTAAGCTGGTTTCTCTTGAAGATACCATCAAAGGCTTCAAGGGCATCGTTGAAGGTGAGTATGATGATCTGCCCGAAGCGGCTTTCTATATGGTCGGAACCATTGAGGAGGCCGTCGAAAAAGGCAAGAAAATGTCGGCCGAAGCCGCCTGAGGCACTGCCCGGACAGAGTAGGAAGAGACGATGGCTGATACAACAGCATTTGAACTGGTTACCCCATCACGGGTGATGATGTCCCGTGATGCCGGTATGGTGGTAGCACCGGGGGTCGAAGGGCTCTTTGGTGTGCTTCCACGGCATGCGCCGCTGATCTCCACGCTCAAGCGCGGGGTGGTTGAGGTTCATGACAATGGTCAGGTTACCGAACGTATCATGGTTGATGGCGGTATTGCTGATGTTGCCGAAGACCGGTGCACCATTCTTGCTGAGCGTGCGGAAACACTCGATGCCAGCCGCAAGGCTGAACTTGAAGCCAAGCATCAGGCAGCGGCAGATGCCGGCAACGAAGCCGAAGCCGAGTTTCTGAAAGAAGTGATTGCCGCGCTTTAGGCTTTAGTCTTCTGGTTACTGATTTCGAACAAGGCCTGACAAATTGTCAGGCCTTTTCTTTTGCCTGTCTTACTTGACAAGGTTATCAGCAATATTGAAACTTAGTCTCAGGCCAATCGTCCTGTCATTTTATCTGCGTCCTTTTTGGTTGGTTGGCATCAAAAGCCATAAAGGGGACGCAGATGTTGCCTTCACATCTCTATCATTTATCGCTTTATCAGCCGGATAAGGCGAGATATCCCGGCGCCAGAAGCCGGCTGAACTCAACCACTATGCTCTGGACCATGGGTGCGGTTGCCCTTACAGCCTGTGGCGGCGGAGGTGGCGGTGGCGGACAGAGGCCAACTGTCAGGAAGGAAGGCATTGTCTTTGACGGGCCGGTTTCCGGTGCCCGCGTTTATCTTGATACCGACAGTAATGGCCAGGCGGGCGAAGATGATATTTTCATTGGCGAAACGGATCACGAAGGGCGGTTTTCAGGTGTCGTCCCGGAAGAATACGCCAACACACAACTTTATGCCCTGCTTGATGGCGCAACGGATATAGGTGATCCCGAAACAGACGGGGATGAGGTTCCGGTTGAAGGCATATGGCGGGCCCCTTCGGGGAGCACGGTTATCTCGCCTTTGACGGAACTCCTTGTTGAGGCAGGGGACGAAGCGTCCTTGCTTCTGGATGAGCTTGATATCCCGGACGGCACTGATGTTACCACCTTCAACCCATATTCCGCCCAAATTCAGCAAAGCAGCGACCGCCAGAAGGTGCTAGATGCCAGCAATCGTGTCGCGGAACTCATCACACAGGCAGGTCAGGCGCAAACAGGGCTGATTGAACAGGTTAAAACGGCGCTTGATGACAAGCCGGTGGCTATGTCTCTTTCTGCTGTAAATCTTAGCGTTGATGAAGGGGTGACGGTAGCGCGGAAGCTTTCGGATATCACCTTCACGGATGATGCGCTTGGGGTGAACACGGCGGGCGTGAATGCGGTTCTGGTGGTGGGGCAGGCGCTGTTTGAGATCAAGAACAGCACGGAGCTGTGGCTGAATGGTGGAGTAACGCTGGATTATGAAACAGCCGCCAGCCACGTGGTGACAGTGACCCCTCACGTCTCGGGCACAGGGCAGGACCCGGATTCCCAATTCTTCACCCTTGATGTGACAGATATCGCCTTTGACATTGAGCTTTCAGCAGAGAGTTCAACATTGCAGGAGAATTCGTCGACAACCGCCCGGAAAATGGCCGATATGATCATCACCGGTGACACAACACCAGGGGTGCTGACGGGATTTGTCTCCGATACACGATTTGAAGTGCGCGGGGATGAAGTATCCGGCTATTCTCTCTGGCTCAAGGCCGGCCAGTCTTTTGATTACGAGCAGGGTAACGGCATCGGGCTGACCGTCACCATACAGGGGATGAGCGATGATGAACCCGTGGTTAAGTCTGCAACGTATTTCGTTGCTATAGAAAACAAGGCGGAGCCGGCAGACCAGAATAACGACAAAAGCGAGTACAGTCTTGCGGTCGGGGATGTGGCCGATAATCCGAGAATAAACTGGATCATTGATGATGGCTATGTCTGGACAGACACCAGAGGCAACGGGGTTGAGATAACCTATAGTTTTATCGACGATCAAACAGCAAGTGGTGGCGTGTACAAGCCTGATACGGTTCACACGGCGTCCGATGCGCTGAAAGCGAAAGTTCGCGAAAGTTTGGCGCTGTTTGAACAGGTCTCGCTGATCACCTTTGTTGAAGTTGCTGATGACAGGAAAAACACGCTGCGTTTTGGCGTCAGCGAAGACGATGATACGAAAGTTGCTTTTGCCTATCTGCCCGGCCCAGGCTTCAATGCCGGTAATGTCTGGCTCAACGCGGATGACGAAGCGCTGAACAAGGCAGAGAACCTTGTGGACGGAAGTTATCATTCCACCACCATCATCCATGAAATCGGGCACGCGCTCGGCCTGACCCACAGCCAGGACGCATATGGGGGTCGGTCCTTACGTCTGCTCGGGCATGAGCACAACACCCGTAGCTATACTATCATGGCGTATAGCGAGGCCTGGAATGACCCGATTGATTCATTCATCAGTAATCGGACCCACGGGCCGACTTCCCTGATGATAAATGATATCACCACGCTTCAATATATTTACGGGACGAACGAGACATGGGCCAGAGGTGATACTGTCTATGCCCTTTACGGACGGGATGTTCTCCATGAAACGATCTGGGATACAGGCGGTAATGATACCATTACCTGGGAAGGCGGGGAAACATCAGCCCGCATCGATCTGAACGCCGGCAGTTTCAGCAGTTTTGGTGACGTTACCGGACCGGAAAGCTCCCTTCTCGGCACTTGGGGAGGGATTGAACATGGCTCTGGCCTGGTGGCCATTGCGCTGGGGGTCAGCATTGAAAACGCAACAGGCGGGCAGGGCGACGATATTCTCACAGGAAATGAAGTTGTCAATAAACTTGACGGCGGGGACGGGCATGATATCGCCTCCTACCGTTCCTCCCCTGAAGGTGTTTCGGTCAGCCTTGGCGGAGCTCTGGATAGAGAAGGGTTCGTCACCGGCCATGAAGGCGGCCATGCGGCGGGTGACAGGCTCAGGCAGATTGAAGGAATTGAGGGCTCATCCTTTGCTGATACGCTCACCGGAGACGGGGGCGATAACACGATTGAAGGTGACGCTGGCGAAGATGTTCTCGACGGAGGGGACGGGCATGATATCGCTTCCTACCGTTCCTCCCCTGAAGGTGTTTCGGTCAGCCTTGGCGGAACTCCGGATGGAGAGGGTTTCATCACCGGCCATGAAGGCGG
>CAZOLR010000073.1:0-3822 GCA_964580905.1 uncultured Hyphomicrobiales bacterium
GGACATGACGCCGGTCATGGAAATCAGCCCGACATTCTGGCTGAAGGACGTGTTGGGCAGGCCGCCAAAGATACCGGCAACAGCTGTTCCAAGCCCGTCAGCAAAAGTGCCTCCGGCCAGTTCCTTGTCGGTGGCTTCACGGCTGGCGCCCCCTTTGGCTATGCCGGAAATATCGCCAACGGTTTCGATGGCGCTCACAATCGACATCAGGCAGATGCCGATGATCGCGGTGATATTGAGCTCAAAACCGTATTTGAACGGTACGGGCATCGCAAACCAGGACGCTTTGGCTATACCGGCAAAATTTACCTGGCCCATCAGGATGGCAACGATATATCCGGCGATGAGTCCGAACAGCACGGCACCGGTTGAAAGAATTCCCCTGGCCCAGAACTTGAGCCCGAGGGCAACAACAATCACCACCATGGCCATACCCCAATGGGTGGCATCACCCCAGGAAGGATTGTTCATCTGAAACGGTGCGGCCCCGCCGGCGGCGTATTTGATACCCACGGGGATCAGCTCAATCCCGATCACCAGAATGACAAGGCCTGACACGAGGGGCGGAAACCAGTGACGCAACCGGCCTATAAAGAGGCCAAGCATGCTGTGAAACAGCCCGCCAACAAAAATGGCACCGAAAAGTGAGCCAATACCCGCGCCTTTGACAATCGGAATCATCACCGGAATAAAGGCGAAACTCGTTCCCTGCATTACCGGCAGACGAGCACCGACCGGACCAAAGCCAATGGTCTGCATCAAGGTCGCAATACCGGCAAACAGCATGGACATCTGGATCAGAAACACGGCATCTGCGCCACCAAAGGCGAAACCGGCGGCGCCGCCGATGATGATGGCTGGCGTGAAATTGCTGACGAACATCGCCAGAACATGTTGAAGACCAAGCGCCACCCGGTCACCCATAGGCGGCACGTAGTCAGGATTGCGCAGATCAGCTGCGCTCGGTTTTGATGTCATGAGTTCCCCCCTTCTGACATTCAATAATGAACTGATAATACCTTTTTATGTCATAAATAGAAAGATGCGTGCTCCGGGGGTAGGTATGCAACTCAAGCCCCGGCCGTGATGCAGGTTTTTCTTGCTGTGCCAGGTATTACAAGGTATGGCAGAACAGCATTTTTAACCGGAGGCCGTGATGAGCAAAACCGCATCGGAAACAGGGACCATTGTTGAAAGCTGGAATGAGTGGGACCCGCTCAAGCATGTGATTGTGGGCAGGGCAGACGGGTGCTGCATCCCGGCGCCTGAACCTGCTCTTGATGCCAAGGTGCCGGAAGATTCGGATATGCGCGGCCAGTACGGACCAAGACCGCAGGAAACCGTTGATCGCGCCAATGAACTGCTGGATAACTTCGCCGCCATGCTGGAAAAGCGTGGTGTGATTGTCGACCGTCCCACGCCGCTGGATTTCAACCAGCCCACCGCCACTCCGGATTGGGAAACAGAGACCATGTTCGGCTGCATGCCGCCACGTGATGTGCTTCTGACTGTTGGCAAGGAAATGCTTGAAGCCACCATGAGTTACCGGTGCCGCTGGTTCGAATATCTGTGTTACCGGCCGCTTCTGCAACGGTATTACAATGAAGACCCCGGCATGCGCCATGAGGCTGCGCCAAAACCACGCCTGACAGATGCTGATTACCGCCCGGATTATCTTTCGGATAAAATCGGTGATACCAAGCGTCTGGAATGGACGGCAGACAAGTTTTTTGTCACCACCGAAGAAGAGCCTCTTTTCGATGCCGCTGATGTGCTTCGTTTTGGCAGGGATCTTGTTGTTCAGCACGGGTTCACCACGAATCTGAAAGGGATAGACTGGCTCAAGCGGCATTTCCCCGATCACCGGGTGCATGCCGTCAATTTCCCGGGCGACCCTTATCCTATTCACATTGATGCCACCTTCACGCCGCTTCGTCCCGGGCTTATTCTGAACAACCCGCAGCGGCGTCTGCCTGACGATCAGCGCGTCATGTTTGAAAAGAACGGCTGGGAAATTGTAGACGCCGCGCAGCCGGCCCATAATTCCCCGCCTCCCTTGTGCTATTCGTCGGTCTGGTTGTCGATGAACGTGCTGGTGCTTGATCCGAAGACGGTTTGTGTCGAGAAGACCGAAGTCTATCAGGCGGAACAGATGGACAAGCTCGGCATGGAAGTGGTGGAAGTCGATCTGCGTGATGCCTATGCCTTTGGTGGCGGACTCCATTGCTGCACGGCCGATGTCCGGCGTGAAGGTTCATGCGAGGATTATTTCCCGAACCTTTAACCGGACTCAAACCCCGACCGGGCAGGCAGATTACTCCGTGATGAGTACCCCGTCCGGACTGAAGGCGTGAAAGACGAAGGCGAAGGTGACGTCATAGGGTACATCCCTCGGATCATCGCCATCGCAACTATGTTCATCCCCGCGTCTGGCGGTGACGGTGCCGACATCCCTGCCCCGGGTGATATCACGCTGATCAAGGACAGAGCGCTGGCCGGGTGTCCAGGTGAGGGTCAGATCACCATCATGGATCTTTTTCCGGGATCTGAGCAGGTCAAGCGCCCAGGCTTTGCCATCCACCACCACGACACGAGCCAGAGGCTTAATGCCGTCAGGAACCGTGCCGTCATAAAGAAAGGGAAAGGGGCTGGTGTCATAGCCAACATAGGGGTTGGCGCCATATGGCCGGAACCCCGGATTCTGCGCGATCAGCACGTCACCATCAGGGTGGCGGGCCTTGAACTGGGCCCAGCTTTCCAGCCTTGATGGCAGTATACGGAGGGTTTCGCCGGCAAGTTCACCGGTTATGGCCTCACCGGTATATTGCTGCCACCAGCTTTCGGTCTGCCGGTCATACATCACCAGATCAGATTTACGCAGATTGCCGGTGGTGCCGAAATCAAGCACCTTACCGCCAAGCCTGCGATCAAAGACAATCGCGGCATTGCAGAGCGGACAATATGTTGCCGCAACCGGAACGCCGCCAAGTGTGTCATTCGCAATTTCATGCCAGATCAGATATCGCAATGGCCAGGCCCGTGCCTCGCCGTTCAGGCTCAGGCTGATGACAGGTTCTTCCGGGTCAAGAGACATCTCTTCTGTGACGGGAATAAAGGCAGGTGTGTCGATCGCCGGAATGCCGTCCCTGCCCGGGCCGCCGGAAATAATTTCATCAAGAGGGGTGGTGCATCTGGTGAAATCTGTCTGCGGCCATTCAAGGAGCGAGATGCGCCGGCCTTCCCCGCAATCGACAAGTGTTGTTTCAGCAGCCATTGCCCTGTCCGCACCTGCCGCCAACATCCCTCCGGATATTGATGCGAGCAGAATCCCGGACAAAAACAGACCTTGCCTTGCATAACCCAAGATGAGAGGTGAGATGCGTTTCATTATCCTGATCATCAGACAAGATTAGATATGATCCGATATGGCCGCAATCTTAGTAGAGTAATGTAATATTTAATGGTCCTGAACGGGATCGGGCAGGTCTATTTTTGCCGGCGGTGACGTCTGGCACTGGATGAGGCGGTGCCGAGATGTTTTTCCCCCCGGGTCTCAGCAAGGGTGATCTGGCGTTGCCTTTCCCTGAAACGCTGACGCTGGTCATCGCTGAAACTGGAGGCGCAATGGGGGCAGGATACGCCTTTTTCAAACCTTGGATCCGCGCGGTCGGCGGCGGAGACTGGTTCCTTGCAGGCATGGCAGAGTTCATATTCGCCCTGAACCAGTTTATGCCCGAGCCCCACCCGTTCATCAAAGACAAAGCACTCCCCTTCCCAGAGGCTTTCTTCCTGTGGGATGGTTTCAAGATATTTCAGGATCCC
>CAZOLR010000074.1:0-3556 GCA_964580905.1 uncultured Hyphomicrobiales bacterium
TCATCGGCAAAATCCGCATCATCGGTAATGAGAATGGCCTGCGCCGCTTCGTCATGTTCCGCCTGGGACAGAAGATCCATCGCCACCCAATCCGGGTTATTCCTGTTATCCGCCAGCACCAGAATTTCGGAAGGACCGGCGACAGAGTCAATCCCGACCTTGCCGAAAACCTGACGTTTTGCGGTTGCAACATAGGCATTGCCGGGGCCGACAATCTTATCCACCGGAGAAATGGACCGGGTGCCATACGCAAGCGCGGCAATCGCCTGTGCGCCGCCGATGCGCCAGACTTCGGATATTCCGGCAATATGTGCTGCCGCCAGCACCATGGCAGGCACCTCCCCATCCGGGGCAGGCACAACAATCACACGGCGCGGCACACCCGCAACCAGCGCAGGAATGGCGTTCATCAGCACCGAAGACGGATAAGCCGCCTTGCCGCCAGGGACGTATAACCCCGCCGCATCCACCGGGGTATGGCGAAGACCGAGACCAACACCCGTATCATCGGTATAGCTGATATCCTGCGGGAGCTGGCGTTCATGAAATCGCCGAATACGGTCTGCCGCTGTCGTCAGGGCTGCACGGAGATCATCGTCAATGGCCTCATAAGCGGCAGCCATGGCTTCACTGCCAAGACGGAGATCATCCATCGTATCGGCGCTGATGCCGTCAAATCGATGCGTGTATTCCAGCACCGCCTCATCCCCCCGGGCGATCACCCCGGAAATGATGGCGGCAACCGCGGCGCTGACATCGGCGTCATCTTCCCTTTTGGATTGCAAGAGGGAAGTGAAATCCTTTTCAAACCCTGCATCGCCTGTATTCAGCCTAACGGCCATCAACCGCCTCCCTGATCCGGCTCACCCAGCCGCTGATTTCCTGAGGTCTGGTTTTCCATGCCGCCCGGTTCACGACAAACCGGCTGGAAACAGTGGCGATTTCCTCCACCTCTTCAAGGCCATTGGCCTTAAGCGTGGACCCTGTTTCAACAAGATCAACGATCCGCCGGCACAACCCCAGACCCGGTGCAAGTTCCATGGCACCGTTAAGCTTGATGCATTCCGCCTGAACGCCTCTCGACGCAAAGTGGCGACGGGTTACGTTCGGATATTTGGTTGCCACCCGCACGTGACTCCAGCTCCGCGGATCTTCTTTTCTGATTTCCTCAACAGGGCTTGCCACAACCATCCGGCAGGCGCCGACACCAAGATCGACAGGGGCATAGATTTCCGGATGATCAAATTCCATCAAAACGTCAGAACCGGCCACACCCATATGTGCGGCGCCAAAAGCGATGAACGTCGCCACATCAAAGCTTCTCACCCGGATGACTTCCACCCCTTCGGCTTCGGTGCTGAATCTGAGCCGCCGGTCGCCCTCATCGAAAAAACCAGCCTCAGGCTCAATGCCCGCATCCCTCAGAATAGGCCGGATTGCCTTGAGAATGCGTCCCTTGGGCAATGCCAGGACCAGCGCGGATTTATTGCCTGTCCTGTCCATGTTCAATGGTGATGTTTCTGTCATTCGTCTGATCCCTGAAGATCTGCCTCCGGCTTCTGCAGATCAGGCTGATCTGTATCATGGGCGGGCTGAAAATGTGTCTGCCACCCTTCTCCTAGATCAGCGGCATATACATTTATGCTCTCACATTCAAGCCTGACCATTGCCGCACCTGAAAATACCAATTCAAGCATGGTGCCTTCAGCACGGATGGCAAGCAAATTCAGCACATCATCCCGATCCTTAGGGGAAAACCCCTTTCGTTGCAGGCGCTGAACCTTACCAATATGGACACCGATGAGCCGGCGACGCATGTCCCCTTGCGGTTGCGTCATGTGCCGCGCGGCCACGAAAAGAAACTGGCCTGCTTTCTGATCATATCCCATATCACCGATAAGAACGGTCGCATCCTGCAACAGCGAGGACAGCATGTTGAGATCCTCACCATCACTGACGATCAATCTGGCGAGATCACTGCCGGAGACACGCTCCTTACCAGTATCGCTGATTGCCATGATCTTCTATCCTCGTTCTCGCGTAATACGGGCGCCGCAGGCAGACAGCTTGTCTTCAAGCCGGTCATATCCGCGGTCCAGATGGTAGACACGGCTGATAATGGTCGTGCCATTCGCCACCAGCCCGGCCTGCACCAGCGATACCGATGCCCGGAGATCTGTTGCCATAACCTGCGCACCCAGAAGCTGATCCACGCCTGTTACCCTGGCCAATCCGCCTGAGACCTGAATATCGGCCCCCATGCGGACAAGTTCAGGAACATGCATGAAACGGTTTTCAAAGATGGTCTCCGAAATTTCACTGACCCCATCCGCAATGCACATCATCGCCATGAACTGGGCCTGAAGGTCGGTTGCAAAACCCGGATAAGGCTCGGTGGTGATATCCACCGGCTTCGGCCTGCCCTGACCCTGCACCCTGAGGCTGTTTTCCGTCGCCTCGACAAGGGCGCCGGTTTCACGCAGGACCGTGATCAGCGCCTCAAGATGCCGGGGCCGGCAATCGGTAAGCGTTACATCTCCTTCGGTCATAGCGGCGGCAAGGGCGAAGGTGCCTGCCTCGATACGGTCGGCCACCACGGCATGACGGCATCCGTCCAGGCTCCGCACCCCCTCAACTGTGATGGCGGAGCTTCCATGGCCGGTGATTTTTGCGCCCATGGCGTTCAGGCATTCGGCAAGATCGGTGATCTCAGGCTCTCTTGCCGCGTTGATCAGCGTGCTTGTCCCTTCCGCCAGCACCGCAGCCATGAGTGCGTTTTCCGTGGCGCCAACACTGACAACCGGAAACGTAACCTCTCCGCCTTTCAGGCCATCCGGTGCGGTCGCCAGCACATACCCGTCTTCGAGTTCCACCCGGGCACCAAGTGCTTTCATCGCCATGATATGAATATCCACCGGCCTTGTCCCGATCGCGCAGCCTCCGGGAAGAGAAACACGGGCCTCACCAAAACGCGCCAGAAGCGGGCCAAGCACCAGCACCGATGCCCGCATCTTGCGGACAATGTCATAAGGTGCATGGGTCACCGGTGCCGAACAGGGGGAGAAGGTAACGGTCTGACCTTCCCGGTGACTGCTGATGCCGAGATGATCGAGCAGTTCAGCCATGCAGGCTGTATCGGCAAGTTCCGGCAGGTTTTCCAGAATGAGCGGTGTTTGCGCCATCAGGCTGGTCGCCATGAGAGGGAGCGCTGCGTTCTTTGCCCCGGATATGGCAATACGTCCCTTAAGCCGGGCACCACCTTCAATCCGCAGTTTATCCATCGTCAGCAATCCTCATCTGTTTTATCAGAGCCATGTTCGCTTGTATCACGCCCCCGTTGCTGGGCTTTGCGGCGGCGCAGATTTTCACGCAAAGCTTCCGCCAGGCGAGCTTCACGCTTCTGCCTTTCGCTTTCAGCCCGGGAGTTAAGGCGCGGCTCATCTCTATTTGAATCGGTCATGGCACAGATGTTAAATTTGTTTCGTGTTCACCATAAACTTTGCCATACCAAAGGCCAAGATTTTTCCCTAGCATATCGTCATGTCCGAATTATGGC
>CAZOLR010000075.1:0-3317 GCA_964580905.1 uncultured Hyphomicrobiales bacterium
CCCTTGGCGGGGTGTTGCCAAGCGTCGATACCGACAGCCAGCGTTGCGCCAAGCGTCATCCCACGATCTGCGATGACGTGATCATCGGCGCCGGGGCACAGGTATTGGGGCCTATTACCATTGGCCGCTGTGCACGTATCGGGGCAAATTCGGTGGTGGTCAAGGATGTGGCTGAAGGCATCACCGTCACTGGTATTCCTGCACGTCCCGTGGCCTCTAAAAAACCGGAAAAGACGCCGACTTTCCGCGCCTATGGAACCGCGGCGGAAAGCTCGGTTGATTCCCGTGAACTGGCCATTCAGGGCCTGCTGAATGAGGTGCAGTCCCTGCGCAGCCGTCTTAACGTCCTTGAAGAAAGTCTGGGCAAAACCGGCAATGTGGTGGATATGCCTCACCCGGATAATCATGCTGAGGCGCAAGCCAAAGCCGATGATGGGACATCGTGCTAGACATTTACCTTGATTATAATGCAACGACCCCTCTGCGGCCGGAAGCAAGAGAGGCCATGCTTGACGTGCTTGGCCCGCCCGGCAACCCTTCATCGGTTCATGGCTATGGCCAGAAGGCGCGGTTTCGTATCGAAACGGCCCGCGCCGCGGTAGCGGAATTGGCGGGCGCACGTCCGGAAGAAGTGATTTTTACGAGCGGCGGCACCGAAGCCAATGCCATGGCATTGCGGCGGGATTATCCGTCTGTCCTGGTCAGCGCGACCGAACATGCGGCGGTACTTGAAGCGGTGCCGGATGCCATAAGAATACCTGTTGACGGCAACGGCGTCATAGATCTGGCCGCGCTGGAAAGCCAGCTTGCCCGAAGCCCAGAAGGCACCCTTGTTTCGGTGATGGCCGCCAATAATGAAACAGGTGTCTGTCAGCCCTTGCCGGAGATTATCACCCTTGCGCGCAAGTATGGTGCACTGGTCCATAGCGATGCGGTGCAGGCGTTCGGAAAAGTTCCCTTCGATTTTTCAGCCCTCGGGCTCGATATGATGTCGGTTTCGGCACACAAGATTGGCGGGCCAACGGGAACAGGTGCGTTGATCCAGCGCGAAGGCATTGCCGCAAACCCCCTGACGCGAGGAGGAGGGCAGGAAAAGAACCGCCGGCCTGGGACGGAAAATCTGCCCGGTGCTGTCGGTTTTGGTGCCGCCGCCGCGGTTGCCCGTGACGTCGGCGCATCGCATCAAAAGGCACTTTCCCTGCGCCAGAAACTTGAGAAAACCATTGAGGAAAACGCGCCGGATGCCGTCATTTTCGGCCGCGCGGCGGAACGTCTGCCCAACACCACGGCACTCGCCATGCCCGGCCATGCGGCGGAGACGCAAGTCATGGCGCTGGACCTTGCCGGGATTGCGGTCAGTGCGGGCGCGGCCTGCTCTTCGGGCAAGGTCAGATCAAGTCATGTGCTTGAAGCGATGGGGGCAGGTGATCTTGCCGGCCACAGTATCCGGATTTCATGGGGGTGGGCCAGTACGGAAGATGATATAGACAGGCTTGCCGAACGCTGGCTGGACCTCTATAAGCAAGCCTGATTTCAACATATTTTCGTGGGAGCTGTAGCATGCCATCAATCACTTTTGTCAAACGCGACGGATCAGAAGAAACCATTGAAGCTGCCGCTGGTCTTTCTGTTATGGAAGTAGGCCGTGACAACGGTATCGGTATTGAGGGCACCTGCGGAGGTAGCCTGTCCTGCGCCACCTGTCATGTGGTTGTGGATGAAGCCTGGGTTGAGGCAACTGGCAAGCCTTCCCTTGACGAAGAAGATATGCTTGATCTTGCCTTCGGGCTTGAGGAAACGTCACGCCTCGGCTGTCAGATCACCCTTACCGATGATCTGGACGGGCTTAAGGTTCGCCTGCCGGATGACGACTAGACCATGACAACCCCCGCCGCACCATTATCTGATCCGGACGGGTTCAACGCTCTTGGTTTTGCCGCCGCCCCTGAAGACACCCGCGTGGTGGTGGCCATGTCAGGCGGGGTTGACAGTTCGGTTACCGCGGCGCTCCTGAAAGAACAGGGTTTTGATGTCGTCGGTATCACCCTCCAGCTTTACGACCATGGTGAGGCGGTACGCATCAAGGGGGCTTGTTGTGCGGGGGCTGATATTCACGATGCCCGCAGTGTTGCCGCCCGTCTCGGGATCAAGCATTACGTGCTGGATTATGAATCGAGGTTCAAGGACAAGGTCATGGAAGATTTTGCCGACAGTTATTTGCGCGGCGAAACACCAATCCCATGTGTGCGGTGCAACCAGACGGTCAAATTCACCGATCTGCTGGCAACCGCCCGGGATCTCGGTGCGCAATGCCTTGCCACCGGACATTACGTGCGGCGTGAGGTGAAAGACGGAACCCCAAGGCTTCTCCGCGGTGTTGATGACACCAAGGATCAGTCGTACTTCCTTTTTGCCACCACACCAGAACAGCTTGACTATCTTCGGTTTCCCCTTGGCGGGATGGACAAGGAGGAAACCCGGGCCCATGCCAGACGGTTCGGCCTGACCATCGCCGACAAGCCCGACAGCCAGGATATATGCTTCGTGCCTAATGGCAGATATGGTGACGTTGTCCGCAGGCTCAGGCCGGGGGCTGTTGAACCGGGGGATATCATCTATCACGATGGCACCGTGCTTGGCCGTCATAACGGGGTGATCGATTACACGATCGGCCAGCGCCGCGGGCTTGGCATCGGTGGCCGCAAGGATGCCGATGAAGAAAACGGCCCGCTCTATGTGATCGGGATAAATGCCGAAGCGCATCAGGTGATCGTCGGCGAAAAATCGATGCTGGCCTGCCATGAAATCCGGATTGGTGACGTGAACTGGCTAGCGCCTGAAGCCGCAAGGCCGGGCCAGCCTGTTCTTGCGCGTCTCCGCAACACAGCCCCGGCGATGCCTGCAAAGATCAGCTCATGGCCGGACGGAAAGCATGGTCAGGCCTCGGTTATCCTGGATGAGGCTCAATATGGCATCGCTGCAGGTCAGGCCGCGGTGCTTTATGATGCGGCTTGTCCGGAGCAGGTTCTTGGCGGCGGCTGGATCAGCGAAGCGCCGACGGCCGCGGGTTAAGGGATGGCTTCAGGACGGAGCGGCCAGCCTTGGGTTATATTACAAGCCTCCGGGGCGAGGGTATGCGGGGCGGGATGAAATCTCATCATGGTGGGAGCAAAGTCTTCCGGAATGGCACGAAAACACGCTTGACCGGCGGGCGGGAATTGCCTAGAAGATAGCATCCTCAGGTCATTACCTGACCTTACCCGGGGCGGAGTAGCTCAGCTGGTTAGAGCAGCGGAATCATAATCCGCGTGTCGGGG
>CAZOLR010000076.1:0-2702 GCA_964580905.1 uncultured Hyphomicrobiales bacterium
GTCATGATGAAGCTCTGTTGTTTTTAAGTTGCGGATGCCTTGAATGGCGCGGCAATATCCCGACCCTAGCCCTTTTCAGCAGCGAGAGCCGGGCTCAACAGTCGTAGGTCTAGGTTTGTCTTCATCGATGCAATCATGCCTTTTTCTAAGGCAAGACGGCCATGGTGGTCAAGTTAATTGGTAAAACCAACATGGTGACGTAATTATTTTGTTACCAGACGTGGCATTCTGGCAGTTGCATCAAACCCCTCCAGCCCTTATTTAAGGGATGGGCCAATCCGGCTTTTTCCAGTTTCGGTGGATGAAATGACACAAATTTCCCATATCAGAAATTTTGCTATTATTGCGCATATCGATCACGGCAAATCTACGCTTGCAGATCGCCTGATCCAGTATTGCGGAGGGCTCACCGACCGGGAGATGCAGGAACAGGTTCTTGATAATATGGAACTGGAACGTGAGCGCGGGATCACAATCAAGGCCCAGACCGTTCGCCTGAACTATAAAGCCAGAAATGGCGAGACCTATGTCATCAATCTGATGGATACGCCCGGGCATGTGGATTTCGCCTATGAGGTTTCGCGGTCACTTGATGCCTGCGAAGGCTCGGTGCTGGTTGTGGACGCATCCCAGGGAGTTGAAGCGCAGACACTGGCCAATGTGTATCAGGCCATCGACGTTGATCATGAAATTGTCCCTGTTCTGAACAAGATTGATCTTCCTGCCGCGGAGCCGGATCGTATCCGTGCCCAGATCGAAGATGTCATCGGCCTGGACGCCAGCGATGCCATCGAAGTGTCCGCCAAGACAGGGCAGGGGATCGAAGAGGTGCTGGAGGCGCTTGTGCACCGCTTGCCCCCGCCGGAAGGGGATGCCGCAGCGCCGCTAAGGGCCATGCTTGTGGACAGCTGGTACGATCCCTATCTCGGGGTGATGACCCTTGTTCGCGTTAAGGACGGCATACTCAAAAAGGGCATGAAGGTAAGAATGATGGCCACCGGTGCTGTCCATACGATAGAACGTGTCGGCTTCTTTTGCCCCAAGCCTGAAGTCACCGACAGTCTCGGGCCCGGGGAGATCGGGTTCATCAATGCAGGGATAAAGACGGTTTCCGATGCCAGAATAGGGGATACGCTTACCGATGACAGGCGCCCTGCGACAGAAGCCTTGCCCGGGTTCAAGCCTTCCATTTCGGTTGTGTTCTGCGGGCTCTTTCCGCTCGATGCAGGGGAGTTTGGTGATCTGCGGGATGCGCTTGAAAAGCTCAGCCTGAATGACAGTTCATTCTCTTTTGAGGCGGAAACATCCGCGGCCCTGGGTTTTGGTTTCCGATGCGGGTTTCTCGGGCTTCTGCATATGGAAATTATCCGCGAACGCCTGATGCGGGAATTTAATCTTGAGCTTATCGCCACCGCACCATCGGTTGTTTATCGGATCAATATGACCGACGGATCAGTCCGTGAATTGCACAATCCGGCAGACATGCCGGAAGTCACCAAGATAAAAAGCATCGAAGAGCCATGGATTGAAGCCACGATCATGACGCCGGATGAATTTCTTGGGCCGGTTCTTACGCTTTGTACCGAACGCCGTGGGGAGCAGGTTAATCTAACCTATGCCGGCTCGCGGGCGATGGTTGTCTACCGGTTGCCTCTCAATGAAGTCGTTTTTGATTTTTATGACCGGCTCAAATCTGTCACCAAGGGATATGCCTCGCTGGACTATCAGATCTCAGATTACAGGGAAGGTGACCTGGTGAAAGTCTCCATTCTGGTAAATTCTGATCCTGTCGATGCGTTGGCGATGATCGTCCACCGGGAACAGGCCGAACATCGTGGCCGGGCCATTTGTTCAAGGCTGAAGGATCTGATCCCCCGGCAGTTGTTCAAAATTGCCCTTCAGGCGGCTATTGGCGGCAAGGTCATCGCTCGTGAGACGGTTGGTGCCCTGCGCAAGGATGTGACGGCCAAATGCTATGGTGGCGACATCAGCCGTAAAAAGAAACTGCTGGAAAAACAGAAGGAAGGGAAGAAAAGGATGCGTCAGTTCGGCAATGTCGATATCCCGCAGACAGCTTTCCTTGAAGCCCTGAAGATGGGGGATAACTAGATCAGGCGGATGATCTTTTCTTTTTAAGCCAGCGATGCGCGAGCAAAAGCATAAATCCTGCAATAAGAAAGCTGGGGGCCGCGGGAAGGACAAGAACGGATGAAATCCACGGATGCCACAGGAACGGCGCACAGTTCAGTGAGATAATCAGCCCGCATGGGTCAATGTAGCGGCTGATGATGCTCTCACTGATCTGCAGGCTGGTGGGGGCCCATTCAAACCAGACTTCACCGATCAGATACCAGCTCCGCCCGTCGGCCATCAGATCCTTGATCATGGCCAGAATTCCCAGCCCCCCGAATGCCAGACCAAGTATGCGTAAGATAAGTTTCATGGCTCGATTATGTCTTCTCTCCCGTGTATTGGCAAATTTTCTTGCAAGAATGTGGTAAATTTGTGCCCATGAAGTGGTTTGCCGTTGCGCAGGCGGGCTAAGTTGGGTAAACAGACTTCACAAGTTGGAGAGATGGCCGAGCGGTTTAAGGCGCACGCCTGGAAAGCGTGTTGGGGTTAACGCCCCTCGGGGGTTCGAATCCCCCTCTCTCCGCCATAAGCTCTTCCTTTCAATACCCGTCAAGCATGGACAGATACCG
>CAZOLR010000077.1:0-2529 GCA_964580905.1 uncultured Hyphomicrobiales bacterium
CCCTGGGTTCAGGCAAGGTTGCAGGTAAGGTTTTGATAGTTGACCAATATGCTGGACCTGCTAAGATATTGATATTGCTGGAAACAGTCATTGAATGGTGCTGTGTATAGGCTTCGAACCCCTCATCACCCGCTCCAATTAAAACATCGCCGGAAGGGCTTCCTTCACGGCGGTTTTTTTTGGGTGCGTACACCTGGAGCCGTGCTTCAGGTTACCGTTCTTAAAGGGCCCCGGCACCACTTCTTTCTGACTATCCGCCGCTGATATATTCCGCCCCACCGGCCTGTTATCGACATATTTATTTCAGCTAAGCACAACACCTGATTTGTGCCGGCCGGGGATGGAAAACCCGGGAGGACAGATTATATATAAATTCATATCTGTGATCGTTTCCAAAATGGAGAATGGAATGAGTGAAGCAAACGCCTGCGGGTGTGGCCGCAGTCCCACCGGCAAATGCGTCGGCTGGCACAGCCTGACCGAAGAGCAGTTCGAGGCAAAGAAAGCCGCATGGGATGCAAAACAAGCCGAAAAAAAGGCCCGTGAGGAATCCTGAACCAGACATAGCCCATAATGGTCGCAAGACTGTTATGGGCTTTTTCATCCGCCCTGAAATATTGCCTCCGGGACGATGAACCGATAAATTTTTTGGGGGAGGATGTTTTCATGAGCATTACCGATGAAGGCGAATACGGCATCAAGCAGATCATGTTCCTTGAAAGCGTCTGGGGTGAGGGGTTTCTTTCCCCCGGCGGCGAAGAAGAAATCGATCTTGTCGTAGACGGGCTTGATCTCAGCGGAAAAAATATCCTTGATATCGGCTGCGGTTGTGGCGGGGCGGCTTTTCATCTTGTTCGCCGCCATGGCGCTCAGCACGTGACGGGTATAGATGTGGAACCGCTCGTGATTGAAAGGGCGAATGAGCTTGCTGAACAATACGGCATCACCGATAAGACAACCTTCGCTTGCGTTGAGCCGGGCCCCCTTTCCTTTGCGGATAACAGCATGGATGTGATCTTCAGCAAGGACGCTTTTCTTCATATTCCGGATAAGGAAAGCCTGATGCAGGATTGCGCGCGTGTCCTCAAGCCGGGGGGAATCATTGCGGCCAGCGACTGGATGCGGAAAGACGATACCCCCCCTTCAGCGCAGATGCAGGATTATATAGAAAGCGAAGGGCTTGATATGCATATGTGCTCGCTTGAGCGGTACCGCAAGGCTCTTGATCAGGCGGGGTTTGATGAGATCCGTCTCGTTGACCGCAACGAATGGTACCACCGCAAAGCCATTGATGAAGTCGCCCAGCTGAAGGGCCCGTTGCGGGAGACGATTATCGGTCTTGTCGGTGAATCCGATGCCGATCATGTCACCGAGATATGGGAGAAAATGGTGGGTGTCCTGGCCTTAGGCGAACACCGGCCCGGGCATTTTCGTGCCAGGCTCAGCGCATGAGGTTTCCGTCCCTCAAATCATGCGCTTAAATGTTCTTTAAGCGACTGAAATGTCTTAAAAAACAGGCTTGTCAAAACGTGCTCCCGGGGTAAGACTTTTCCCGGTTAGAAACAGATCAGAGATATGCGATGGCGCCTGATGATTTCCGCGGTGTCCTTTTTATTCTGGCGGGCATGTTTCTTTTCAGTTTTCAGGACGTCCTGATACGTGAGTTATCCGATGATGGTTCGCTCTTGCAGATCATCTCAATGAGGGGCGTATTAGGGGCTGTCATTATATTGCTGTTCATGAAATTCACGGGCCGGAAGATACATTTCGGGTCATCTTATCCGTGGTTGGCGCTGACGCGTGTTGTGTTGTTTTTCACCGGGTTTTTGTGTTTTTATTTTGCCTTGTCCTGGATGCCACTTGCCGAAGCGACAAGTCTCTTCTTCGCCAGTCCTCTTTTCATCACCCTGCTGTCGAAATATTTCCAGAAAGTTGAAATCGGGATTTACCGGACGGGCGCAATCATCGTCGGGTTTGCCGGTGTGTTGTGTATCGTCAAACCTTCTCCCGAGAGGATGAATTTAATTTCACTGCTGCCGCTTTTCACGGCTCTTACCTATGCGATTTCCATGCTGATCGCCCGCCACACAAAGGAAAAGGACAGTATTTTTCAGCAGATGATACATCTGTATCTGGGAAGCGCGATGCTGGGCATTTTTACATCCGGCCTGCTCATATCGTTGGGTGTAAATGAGACGAGCCTCGAAAATGCCGGATATCTTCTGCGGGCATGGAATATATCGAACATCACTGTGATCATGATCATAGTCATCGTTGCCGCCATCGGATCCGTCGGGATGCTGCTGTTAACGTCCGCCTACCGGCTTGGCGCGCCGCCGGTTATTGCCCCTTTTGAATATTCACTGCTGATCCTGGCGGTTTTGTGGGGATATCTGTTTTTCGGGGAAATCCCTGATTATGTGTCGATCATCGGGATGGCGCTGATTGTCGGCAGCAGTTTGTTCATCTTCATTCGTGAAAGTATCCGCAACAAACCCCTGACGATCAAGACAAGCTTGCGGACCTGAT
>CAZOLR010000078.1:0-2231 GCA_964580905.1 uncultured Hyphomicrobiales bacterium
ATGATGATGTTGATATTGATCGTTGTCATCGACAACCCCTGGGCAAGGAAAAACAGCCAGACGTTGCGACCTAGTCCATGAAGCATGTATTTATTCACAAAAATTCAAAGCAGAGCCTACCAGCTCCCGGTGTTGGGCATCGATGCCCATGGTTCTTTTAATTCCCGGGCCTGACCCTTCTGGAGAAGTTCAATCGAAATCCCGTCGGGAGAACGGACAAAAGCCATGCGTCCGTCCCGGGGCGGACGATTTATGGTCACGCCATTATCCTGAAGATGCTGGCAGGTGGCGTAGATATCCTCCACCTCATAGGCGAGATGACCGAAATTCCGCCCGCCTTCATATACCTCATCGCTATCCCAGTTATAGGTCAGCTCAAGTGCGGGGGCACGTCCTTCGTCGAAGGCCGCCCGGTCTTCCGGCGCGGTGAGAAAGATAAGGGTGAATTTTCCTTCCGGAACATCTTTCCTCGTGGCTTCGACAAGCCCCATCTTGTCGCACCAGAAATTGAGGGAAGCATCAATATCCGTTACCCGGACCATGGTATGCAGATAGCGCATCGCAGAACTCCTAAAACCAGAGGGTCATTCTAAATGTGTTTCGTCCAGAAATCCAGTTGCAAGGATGTATCAATTCCCGTAATCGTTAATTTCAATCTTGATAGTGATTACGCTGAGGCAACCCGGCAGACCGGATAAAACCTGAAGATGGAAAAGACACCGAAATTCCGCCGCGCCAGCCGGATAGAAACCGTGACCGTTTCAGATATCGTGATCATGTCCGAAGCCGCACGCGCCCGCCGTGCCGAAGGTCATGACGTGATCAGCCTTGGTATCGGCGAGCCTGACTTCACCACGCCGGATCATGTCAATGCGGCCGCGATTGCCGCCATCAATGCCCATGATACCAAATACCCGCCGATCGCAGGCAAGCCCGAATTGCGTGAAGCTGTCGCAAACCTCTATTCCGGCAGGACAGCCGCCAATGTCCTGATATCAAGCGGTTCAAAATACAGCCTCTTGAATGCGTTTCTTGCCACCGTAAACCCCGGGGATGAGGTGATTTTACCGGCCCCTTTCTGGACATCCTACAGCGATATCGTACGGCTGTCCGGCGGCGTGCCCGTCATTCTTCCCACCCGCGCGGCATCAGGTTTCAAACCTTCACCGGAAGAGATCGGAAAGCTGATCACCCCCCGGACACGATGGCTGTTGCTGAACTCACCGAGCAACCCTTCCGGGGCGGTCTTGTCGAAAGAGGAGCTCGTCGCCATCGGGAATATGCTGGAGGGCCACCCGCAATGCTGGCTGATGAGCGATGAAATTTATGAACACCTGACCTATGATGTGCCATTTGTCTCAGCCCATGATGCGCTCCCGCGGTTGCGTGATCGGTGCCTTATCGTGAACGGGGTTTCGAAAGCCTATGCCATGACCGGCTGGCGGCTCGGCTTTGCCACCGGCCCCGAAGAGCTGATAAAGGCCATGACCGTTGTGCAGAGCCAGGGCACATCCGGCACCTCGACCATATCCCAGGCCGCCGCGCTGGCGGCACTCACCGGCCCGCAGGATCTGCTGGCAAGCCGTCGTGAAAGTTTCAGGCAACGCCGTGATCTGGTGCTTGACTATCTCAGCGGTATGGACGGGATTGAAACCGCCACACCGGACGGGGCGTTCTATGTCTTCCCGTCCTGGTCAAAGCTCAAAGGTTTCAGCACTCCGGACGGGGCTGTTCTCGAAGATGATCAGGATTTCTGCCGTTTCATCCTGAACGCCGCTAACACGACCATCATTCCCGGGACAGGGTTTGCGGCCCCGGGGCATTTCCGCATCTCTTATGCCTGTTCAAAAGATGACCTGCGGTCAGCGCTAAGCCGCATGGGCGATGCCATAACAACGCTCAAAGCGCCGCAATAAGACGGTCTGTATCGTCAAACACCTCACCTGATGGCGGCGCGGGCCGCGCCAGTAGAAACACCGGCAGACCCAGCGATCTGGCAGCGATCAGCTTGGCCTTGCTCGCCTTTCCCCCGGCGTTCTTGGCCACAAGATGGGTGATCCCATGGTCACGGAAAAGAGTTTCTTCGGCGGCTTCAGTCCGCCCCGGCAGACCGCAGAGAAAGTGGATATGTTCCGGCAGACCGGCAGGTTTTTTCAGCGCCCTTGCGAGAATATTGAAACGTGTCTCGCCGCCAAGCGCCTTCATGCCATCCTGGCCGGCGGCGGCAAAGA
>CAZOLR010000079.1:0-2115 GCA_964580905.1 uncultured Hyphomicrobiales bacterium
GAAAGCCAGTGTTCGTTACCGTTCGGGACAATAATGTAGACCAGGCCCTGCGCGTGCTGAAAAAGAAAATGCAACGCGAAGGACTTTTCCGCGAGATGAAAAATCGCCGCTCTTATGAAAAGCCGTCGGAGCGTCGTGCTCGGGAAGCCGCCGAATCCACCCGCCGTGTTCGCAAACTTATGCGTAAGCGGATGGAACGTGAAGGTTTCTAGTCCCAGAATACTGATATTCTGAATTTAAAAAAGTTTATGATCAAGCCACCTCCGGGTGGCTTTTTCTTTTTGTGATCATCCATTTCGGCTTATACTTATGCCCATGACTGATTCTATTCATATCCGGATTTACGATGACCGCGATGAAGACGCGGTTTGCGCTCTCTGGCGGCGTGTATTCCCCGATGATCCCCCATGGAATGAACCCAAAGCCATGCTGGCCCAAAAGACGTCTTTTCAGGCGGAAGGCCTGCTGGTGGGCGAAGAAAACGGGCATATCGTTGCCGCAGTGATGGCAGGGTATGACGGTCACCGCGGATGGATCAATGCAATGGCAGTTGATCCGGCCCACCGGGCGAAAGGTTACGGCAAAGATCTCATTGACGCCGCTGTGGCAAAACTGGAAGACATGGGGGCGGTGAAGGTCAACCTGCAGGTTCGCGGCGACAACATGGCTCTGCGACGGTATTACGAAAGCCTCGGCTTTGAGGTCGAAGACCGTATTTCCATGAGCATGCTGACACGGCGGGGAGAAGACATGGCCTGAGCCATCTTCATCATTCCGGCTGAAAAGAAAAAGGGCGAGGTATTACCTCGCCCTCATATTTTATCCTGCCCGTGCCGGGTCAGGAAATCTGGCTGAGCAGATGGTCAACACTGGCCTTGGCATCACCATAGAACATCCGGGTGTTTTCCTTGTAGAAAAGCGGGTTTTCAATGCCGGAATATCCGGTGCCCTGCCCACGTTTGGAGACGAAGACCTGTTTTGCCTTCCATACTTCGAGAACGGGCATGCCGGCTATAGGAGAGTTCGGGTCTTCCTGGGCGGCCGGATTAACAATATCGTTTGAGCCAACCACAATCACGACATCAGTATCGGGGAAATCTTCGTTGATTTCGTCCATTTCCAAGACAATGTCATAAGGAACCTTGGCCTCAGCGAGAAGAACATTCATATGCCCGGGCAGACGTCCTGCTACCGGATGAATGGCAAAGCGCACATTTTTGCCCTGCGCCCTCAGCCGTCTTGTCAGTTCTGAGATCGATTGCTGGGCCTGGGCCACCGCCATACCATATCCCGGCACTATGATAACACTGTCGGCATCGTTAAGCGCCGCCACCACACCATCGGCATCAATAGCGACCTGTTCGCCGTCAATTTCCATGGCCGGGCCTTTGGCATCGCCCCATCCGCCGAGGATGACCGACACGAAATGACGGTTCATGGCCTTGCACATGATATAGGAAAGAATGGCACCTGATGAGCCCACCAGCGCGCCGGTCACAATAAGGAGATCGTTACCAAGCAGGAAGCCCGTGGCCGCCGCCGCCCAGCCTGAATAGGAATTGAGCATCGAAACAACCACCGGCATGTCAGCCCCGCCGATCGCCATGACGAGATGTATCCCCAGAACAAGAGCTATCGCCGTCATGACGTAAAGAGTCCATGATCCCGCGTGATTCATATACATCACCAACAGGATGATCGAGCCGACAACCATCGCAATATTCAGCAGGTTCCGCCCGGGCAGAATCATCGCCTTGCCATCGATCTTGCCGGCAAGTTTGCCATAGGCGATGATTGAGCCGGTAAAGGTCACCGCACCGATGAACACGCCCAGAAAAATCTCGACTTCATGGATGATCCGTTCCGACTGACTGGCAAAGTCATGCGCTGACATATCAGAATTGATCCCGATGAACACAGCGGCAAGGCCGACAAATGAATGCAGGGCCGCCACCAGCTGCGGCATGCCGGTCATCTCCACCCGCATCGCCACGATGGCACCGATGACCGAACCAGCAGCAATAGCGCCGATCAGCACCGTGCTCAGCGGCACAGTGGGCCCGGCCACCGTTGCCAGAACAGCGATGGTCATGCCGATAATGCCATACCATACCG
>CAZOLR010000080.1:0-2005 GCA_964580905.1 uncultured Hyphomicrobiales bacterium
TCTGCTCACATCTTTGTGACCAGGCGAAGACAAACCCGTGTGTGTAGTGGTATAATCTGCCCTGGGAGGATATCTGCGCATGAGATTTCATATATTCTGCGTTTGTCTGGCATTATTTTTCAGCTCAGCCCCGGCCAATTCTGGATCCCATGATTGGGCTGAATATGTCGGGGAACTTAAAGCAGGGTTGATACTTGACTGTTACAATCTCGGTGATCCGGTCCCTTTGACCGGAATGCTCGATAATGGCGAAATGCCACTGCCTGTATTCTTGGATGAAAATGAGGTTGAAAAGCGGTTTACAACCTTTCTGAAACAGCACTTTTCCAGCGACGCTGATACAAAAGATAAAAAACAGGTTGAGAGAATAGTGGTTGAGGGCAAATATTCACTGGCACAGATAAGATATACCTCTGGTTCAACCATCGATTCAAAAAAATGGCTCCTGACCGGGAATGGCGTGTACAAGCCAGCCGTAGATGAAAAAGGCGAACGGCTCATTTTTATCAGAACACCGTATCAGGAAAAACATATCTGGTGGGTTATCGAACGGCGTCATGATTGGGGTATTTCAGCCGCGTGTATCAGGTCGTAAGGGCTGGCTTTAAAAACATGTTTACTTTTGCGCTTGCTGTTTTTCTGCTCATCATCACCCCCGGTCCGGGTGTGCTGTCCACCGCCGGGGTGGGGTCTGCCTTTGGCTGGCGTCAGGGCCTTTTTTATGTGGGCGGCCTTTGTGCGGGCACTAATCTGGTCAGTCTGGCCGTTATTTCCGGACTTGCGGCGCTGATACTTGCTGAGCCGGTTATCCGGGCCGTACTGCTTCTGGCTTCTGCGGGTTATCTCGGGTATCTCGCGTTGCGGATTGCTCTTGCGGGGGCGAAGATCGCTTTTATTCAGGCCTCCGCACCGGGCTTTGGAGCAGGGCTGATGCTTCAGTTCATCAACCCGAAAGCCTACGCCGTGAACACCACCTTTTTCAGCAGTTTTGCTTTTTATCCTCAAAACTTCGCTGTGGAAACCGGGCTCAAACTCGTCATCATGAACCTTATATGGATCCCGCTTCATCTGGCGTGGCTCTATGTCGGGGTGAAAATCAACCGGCTTGATCTTCCTGCCCGTACCCAGAGAAGCATAAATCTTGCCATGGCGGGATGTCTTCTGGCGGTGGTGGTTCTGTCCCTTTGGTCACTCTGGAATTAAATTTCTCCGCCACTTGGCCCCGATGCTGAAGGTGAGGCCCATATCAACAAAAAAGAATGCGCCTGTGGTTTATTTTTTGTAAAAATATTTCTTGAGGTGATCTCTCGTGGAAACATGGATAATAAAGGCGCAGACAAGAAAAAAAACCAACAGGACATATTCACTGAAGGCAACGGACGCATTGTAGAAAAGAATAAAACCTGAAAAACTGTACAAAAGAAAAAAGACTTTAATAAACTGTATCGGGTAAAGTTGCTTTTCTGACTTGAGAACAAACAACATTCCGAAATAGGCAAGAGTAAGAAATGTTCCGCATCGCACCGCTTCCAGCCGGTGAAGGGGAATAGCCTCTGTTTCGGCCAATTGCAGCGGGAAGTAATATTTCAAACCGGTAAAAGCGGTCAGGGTTACATATAGAGCCCAAATGCTTAAGAGAAGAACGCTTATTCGCGATATGAAAACAAGATATGGCATCATGCTCTGGCCAGACTGTTTAACCACGATAAAATAAATAAATCCGAAAAGTCAATAAACTGTACTACGTTGGACATGGCGATTGCCGACCGGATGGGGCTATAGTAGGGATTGGTTAAGGGAGATAAGATGATGGACTGTTGCGGGCCGGGATATTCGAGTCCTGAGGCGGCGATCGAAGCGCCGCGGGAGAAACTGCTTTATACGATAGCGATCTATACCGGCACAGGTATCCAGAAACCCGATTATCTGGCCACCGTAGATGTGGACCCGGACAGCCCGACCTATAGTCAGGTGATCCACCGGCTTGAGATGCCGGGGATCGGGG
>CAZOLR010000081.1:0-1942 GCA_964580905.1 uncultured Hyphomicrobiales bacterium
CCGGGGCAATCATTGTAAGAAAATCTGTCCACCGTTTTTGAAAACAATTCAATCTTCCCGCTCGGGGTTCCCAGAGGGTTTGCTTCGGGATCGGCAATAAACTCAGAAAGGAAAATGCGATCTTCGTCCAATTCAGGTGATTTGTAGAAACCATTTTTGCGGAAATTTTCATAATCAGGCATGTCTATATTTAATTCTGCCGCTTTCTCGCGAGATCTGTTCCAGATCCAGCACTGCCAGTCTTCTGCTGTGCGGCCTTCGGTAAAGGCGTCCTCCGCGTTCATGCGGCGGGCAATTCCGGCAAGGATATCGTAATCATTTCTGGCCCCGGCAACAGGTTCAATGGCCTTATCCATCGAAATCACGTAAGGATCGCGCGGAGTCATGCCAATATCCTGTCTTTCCAGCGTGGTCGTACAGGGAAGGACGATATCGGCATGCCGCGCCAGTGCGTTCCAGCACCAGTCGTTTACGATAACCGTTGATGGTTTTTCCCACGCCTTACGCATACGGGAAAGATCCTGGTGATGGTGAAACGGATTGCCGCCTGCCCAGTAGACAAGATCAATATCCGGATAGGTATATTTCCCACCATCATAATCGAATTTCTCGCCCGGATTGAGCAGCATGTCGCTCACCCGGGCAACAGGAATAAAATCAGCAACGGGATTATTTCCCTGCGGCAGGGGCGAATACGGCATCTTGAAGATATTATTGCCAAGATAATTGGTCACCGTATAACCAAAGGCAACACCTCCACCGGGCTTGCCCATCTGCCCGAGCATGGCGGCAAGGGCAACGACTGCCCAAAAGGGTTGCTCCCCAAACTGCTGCCGTGTCAGGGACCAACTGACGGTCAGCATGGTACGTTTTCTGGCCATTTCGCGTGTCAGCGCAACGATATTGGCCTCGGCCATGCCGCTGATGCCAGCAGCCCAGGCTGCAGTTTTCGGGATGCCGTCTTTCTGCCCCAGTAAATAGGCCTGAAACCGGTCAAATCCGGTGGTGTAGCGATCAAGAAAGGATGGGTCATGCAAATCTTCTACAAGCAAGGTATGCGCCATGGCCAGCATGACGGCAACATCGGTATTTGGCCGCAAGTGGATCCAGTCTTCATCAATATCGGTTTTTACATCGGAACGGCGCGGCGACAGATTGACAAACCGTGTTCCCGCCGCCGCTGCTTCCCGCACCCTGAGACGCTGAATATGCGCACCGGTTCCACCATTGCTGATCTGGCTGTTGAACGCTGGCAATCCGCCAAAGGCCACCATCAGTTCAGTGTTGTGGCAAACAGATTTCCAACTTGTCTGCAGGGCCAGCAATTCCATCAGGTTGCCCCCCAGAACATGGGGAATAATGACTTCAGCCGCAGCAAAACTATAAGTATTCTTTGATTTTGTGTACCCCCCTATGGAGTTCAGAAACCGGTGCACCTGGCTTTGCGCATGATGAAAGCGTCCGGCGCTGGCCCAACCGTAGGACCCGGCATAGATAGCCTGATTGCCTTTAGTTTTTATCACTCGTTCAAGTTCTGAGGCTGCCAGCGTTTCTGCCTCATCCCAACTCACCTCGACAAAGCGGTCGCTGCCGCGTTTATGGGTGGCTGTTCCCGGACCCCCGTCAAGCCAGCTCTCACGAATGGCCGGGGCCGTGATCCGGGTCCTGTCCTCGAGCAGGTCAATGATTGAATGGCCGATTGGTGAAGGGTCAGGATCCTGGCTAAAAGGATAAAGTGCTGAAAGCCGCCCATTTTTAACGACAAATTCGTAAACGCCCCAATGTGAACTCGTAAGCCCCATTCTCACCCCCCACTTCGTTTACTGGTATATTCGGCATCAGATTCTCTAGTTGGGTCAAGATTTGCTGTTCTGGGAATAGTCCGGTCCAATCCCCTGACGATAAGGTGATCCCTGTCAAAGAAGGGTGTTTCTACAATTTC